>CALZIQ010000001.1:0-39854 GCA_945787735.1 uncultured Chromatiaceae bacterium
ATCCCAGCGGCTGACGGAACGCAATTTTTGGCCCGTATGGTGCGCTCTAGCCAGCCCTTCAAATTCATGTCTCGACAAAGGTTTGAGTAACTGATGCAAGGCAGTGTTATGATGTGACAAAGCCTGAACCTCCCTGTTTTAAATGATTTTTCGCAAAACCATTCTAACAAGCGAGGTTCAGGTTTTCTTTTTTTACTGCTCAACTATGGGACAGTAGTGCGCTGAGCGGGCCTTTTTTGTGTCAGGCGGAAATGTCTATTTCGTTCGGACTGCTTTGTTGTTTGACGCCTTTTGGATCGAGTACGATTTGATCGCGACCTGATGTCTTGGCCTTGTACATGGCCACATCTGCCCGTTTGATTAATTCATCCGCATCTTCGCCTGGATTGTAAAGGGCGATACCAGCCGAGAAGGTGGGCACTGGTACTTCATCGTTCTTGAACAGAATGTAAGGATCAACCTTAAGTTTGTATTGCAGTTTGTGAAGTGCGCTCATGGCACCGATGGTGTCAGTATTGGGAAACAGCACCGCGAATTCTTCGCCGCCATAACGAGATGCCATGTCATGGTAACGAAATACTACGTTCATATTCTGGGAAAAGTGTCGCAGGATCAGGTCGCCCGCAGCATGTCCAAAGCTGTCATTGATCGGTTTAAATTTGTCAATGTCAATCAGTGCCATGGTTAATGGATAATCGAAACGCAAGGCCCTTGATATTTCATCGTCAAGGCGCATGAGAAACGCGCGGCGATTGGGTAGCTGGGTCAGTTCGTCGGTGAGACTTAGGCGGTGTACCCGTGACAGCTCTTCGTCCAAGTTGTGACTGTTTGATTCAATATCGTGTAGATTTTCATCGATGCTCTGAAACTTGGTGGCCAGATCCTGCTGCATTTTTATCAGCTTGGCATAACGCCTGAGGAAATTATTTTTGACTAAGCTAATGTCATCCGTATCTTCCAGGTTACGTATAGCTGCAAATGAGCTGTGCAATAGTTTGGACAGCGCCGAATTGAACTGTTTGGCATTTCCGATCTGATCGGAGAGGCTCGATTGTATGGTATGGATGTTGCTGCGCGTTTTATCGATGTAGCAATACGGGGCGTCGGGGTTGAATGCAGCAAAGGGCGGCACTTCATGCGTTTTCTGACTGCCAGCCGTATCGAGTAACTCGGACATCGGTGTTATTCCAGCGGCTTGTTGGGGTATCGGTGTAGCATTTGGAATGGCTGCGCCGCTGTCTTGAAATTCATGCAGCAGGGAATCGATGGTTTCCTGCATGCTTTTTTGGACATGCGGCTGGTCATGTTGTGCCTGGCCAATCAGTTGCTGAGTCTGCACCTGAATGTTGTGCAGCTCTTGTTCAGACATCGATTCCTGCAGGCTTTTCTGCATGATTCGAATCCGCATCCATTCTTCAGTGCCGCTAGGAAAGTGACTGGTTAAGTTGCCAAGCAGGGCCTCAAGCAGGTTGAGATAGATTTTTTCGGATTGGGTTTGCCCAGCTTCAAGGTCGAGAAAAGATTTCTCGATGTGTTGATAAAGTGCACTACCTGCAGCGGTTGCCTTCAGGTTCTCCAGCAGGGAGAGCACTCTCCCTAGAGTTCTTGTGCGAGTTTGGTATGTGGAAACAGCCAACTTCTATGCCCCATTATCAGGATCTGCCGGGTGCATACTTTACCATCAGTTGCCGGGGGATCCGAGTTAAACGGTTGGCTTCCTGCCTGGTTTCGAGTAATTGTTTAACTCGAATTCATTATGAATCCGAACTATATCACGGTTTTCTTTTATTGTGGTTTTGCTTGTACGCCAAAAAAGCCGCCAAATCGCACATGATTCAAGTGGTTACTCGTAAGAAGCATATCCTCTGACGTGATGCTGGCAAGCCTGTAACAATGCAGAGATGGGCCAAATCGGGTATCCTTATGCCCCATTTTTACTGAATTTTTCAGCGAGCCGGAGATTTGTAACGCTATGTTTACCAAGGATATGACAATTGCGGGCTATGACGAGGAATTGTGGTCGGCGATGGAGCACGAATGCGAGCGCCAGGAGGTGCATATTGAGCTGATTGCGTCCGAGAACTACGCTAGCCCGCGCGTGATGCAGGCCCAGGGGTCGGTGTTGACCAACAAATACGCCGAAGGCTATCCGAATAAGCGTTACTATGGTGGGTGTGAATATGTGGATATCGCCGAACAGCTGGCGATTGATCGCCTCAAGCAACTGTTTGGTGCCGACTATGCCAACGTTCAGCCCCATTCCGGTTCGCAGGCCAACGGAGCCGTTTACATGGCCCTGTTGCAGCCGGGTGATACTGTGTTGGGTATGAGCCTGGCGCACGGGGGTCACCTGACCCACGGTTCGCACGTCAACTTTTCCGGTAAGACCTATAACGCGGTCCAGTATGGTCTGAATGAAGAGACCGGCGAGATCGATTACGAACAAGTCGAGCAATTAGCACAAGAACACAAGCCCAAGATGATTGTCGCCGGTTTCTCGGCCTATTCTCGCGTGGTGGATTGGCAGCGTTTTCGTGATATTGCTGACAGTGTTGGCGCTTATCTGTTGGTAGACATGGCCCACGTCGCTGGTTTGATCGCGGCGGGTGTTTACCCCAGCCCGGTACAAATTGCCGACGTGACGACTTCTACCACTCACAAGACCCTGCGCGGTCCGCGTGGTGGCATCATTTTGGCCAAGGCTAATCCCGAAATCGAAAAGAAACTGAACTCAGCCATCTTCCCCGGCATCCAAGGCGGTCCCCTGATGCATGTGATTGCCGCCAAAGCGGTTGCTTTCAAAGAGGCGTTGGAGCCTGGTTTCAAGTCCTATCAACAGCAGGTAGTGGATAACGCCCGTACCATGGCGAAGGTCTTCATCAAGCGTGGTTATGATGTGGTTTCCGGCGGTACTGACAATCACCTGTTTCTGGTCAGCTTTATCAAACAGGAGCTTACCGGTAAGGATGTGGATGCCTGGTTAGGTAATGCTCATATCACCGTCAATAAAAATGCTGTGCCGAATGACCCGCAGTCACCCTTTGTGACCTCCGGTATTCGTATCGGAACGCCGGCCATCACCACTCGTGGTTTTGGCGAGGCGGATAGCCGTGATTTGGCCCACTGGATCTGCGACATAATCGACGCCGAAGGCGACCAGGCAACTATCGATGCAGTTAAAGGCAAGGTGGCCGAAGTGTGCAGACGTCTGCCGGTCTACGCCGGATAAGCTCGTATGCGCTGCCCATTTTGTGGTGCCGATGAAACCAAGGTAATCGACTCGCGCTTGGCGAATGAAGGCGACAGCGTTCGGCGGCGGCGCGAGTGTCTCAGCTGTTCCGAACGTTTCACCACCTTTGAAACGGCCGAGCTGGCCCTGCCGCGCATTGTCAAAACCGATGGTGTGCGTGAACCCTTCGATGAAGAAAAAATGCGACGTGGCATGCAGCGTGCTCTTGAAAAAAGGCCGGTGGATACGGAAAAGGTGGAGGCGGCCATCAGTCGTATCAAACACCTGCTGCGATCTACAGGGGATCGCGAAGTGCCATCACGGCGTCTGGGTGGATGGGTGATGGATGCCCTGGCCGATTTGGATCAGGTGGCCTATATCCGTTTCGCCTCTGTTTATCGCAGTTTTGAAGATGCCAGCGCCTTCCGTGAGATGATCGAGCGCATTGAGAACGAGCCCCCGGCTGAGTTGAAGGCGCAGCAGATTTCCCTGTTGCCGGGCAACGAGAAGAAAAAAGAGGGCTGAGGCTGTTACGCTTTAGTCATCCATATATACGTATAATTTCCCTCCATGTTTTCAGCTGACGATCACAAATACATGGCCCTAGCGTTGCGTCTGGCAGAGCAGGGGTTGTATACAACCGATCCCAACCCGCGAGTGGGTTGTGTCGTCGTGCGTGATGAGGTGATCGTCGGGCAGGGGTGGCACCAGGCAGCTGGTGAGCCGCATGCTGAAGTGCACGCCCTAGACCAAGCAGGTGAGAAAGCCAGGGGCGCAACGGTCTATGTGACGCTGGAACCTTGCAGCCATCATGGCCGTACTCCGCCCTGTGTAGATGCTCTGATCAATGCCGGGGTCGCGCGCGTAGTGGTGGCGATGCAGGACCCAAGTCCCAAGGTGGCGGGGATGGGTATGGCGCGCTTACAGGCTGCCGGGGTCACTGTGGAGTACGGTTTGATGCAACAGCATGCCGGGCAGCTCAATCCCGGATTTGTTTCGCGTTTTAGTCGTGGTTGCCCATATGTGCGCGCCAAGTTGGCCATGAGCTTGGATGGCCGCACCGCCATGGCAAACGGTGAAAGCAAGTGGATTACTTCAGAAGCTGCTCGGAATGATGTGCAAAAATTGCGCGCGCGCAGCTCGGTGATAGTGACCGGTATTGGCACGGTGTTGGCGGATAATCCGCGCATGAATGCTCGTTTAGGTGCAGAGTTAAAACAACCAGACCGGATCGTGATGGATACCAATCTGCGTATGCCAAACGATGCCGCCATGTTCGCACAGGCAGGCTTGACTTGGTTAGCCAATGATTGCCGCGATGAGAGTATTCGTTCACGCCTGCAGCTGTCCGGGGCACGTTTGCTTGATCTGCCGGCAAAAAAGGGTCAGGTTGATTTGAATGCCCTGCTCAACGCCCTGTGCGATCTTGAGTACAATGAAGTGTTGGTCGAAGCCGGACCGACGCTGAGTGGCGCCCTTATGCATGCGGGTCTGATTGATGAACTGATTGTTTATATGGCACCGCACTTGATGGGGGATGGCGGTAATCCGCTCTTGCATCTACCCGGTATTGACTTCATGCAGAACAGAATTGCGTTGAAACTGACAGACCTGAAACAAGTCGGCGACGACCTGCGCCTGAGCTACGTACTGAGCAAATAAAAAACAGGATAAGAATGTTTACAGGGATCATAGAAGCCAGCGGTGAGATTGCAGCGGTGGACAAGCAGGCCGCTGACAGCCGCTTGCGCATCAATGCCGGTGGACTCGACATGACTGATGTCAAACTGGGTGACAGCATTGCCATAGATGGTGTTTGTCTTACCGTTGTGAAGTTCGATGCTCATAGCTTTGAGATGGATGTCTCAGCCGAAACCTTGAGCAAAACCACCCTGGGTGAGTTCAAACCTGATCGCAAGGTTAATCTGGAAAAGGCCATGCAAGTGTCTGCGCGTTTGGGCGGTCACATTGTCAGTGGTCATGTCGATGCACTTGGAGTTATTGAGGCGCGTGACCCGGTGGGTGAGTCATTGCGTTTTCGTGTGCGTGTGCCCGATAACCTGGCCAAATATGTGGCTGTGAAGGGCTCGGTTTGTATTGATGGTGTCAGTCTGACAGTGAACAATGTCGAAGGTGCGGTGTTCGAAATCAATATCATCCCACACACCGCAGAGATGACGACCATTGGCGAATATCAAGCCGGACGTAAGGTTAATATTGAAGTGGACATTATTGCGCGTTATCTCGAGCGGCTCTTGTTGGGTGACAAGGCGGCTGAGCCACAATCCGATAAGCTGACACTTGAAAAACTGGTGCAGCACGGTTATTTGAAAGGCGACGCTATTAATTCATGAACACACATCTTAAGTTCCAAACCCGCCCCCTCTGCGTTGCAAATCTTGGCAATAGGCCCGCTATTACCTGTGCTTTGCGCCTTGATGTGACGAATTTGGACTCTCAATCTGTCGTGTCCAGAATCAATAGCGGCGCCTTTGCGCCTTGATGGTGAGTTGATGTCATTGAACAGTATCGAAGAGATCATCGAGGACATCCGCCAGGGCAAGATGGTGGTACTGATGGATGATGAGGATCGTGAAAACGAGGGCGACCTGATCATGGCGGCCGAATGTGTCAGCGCCGAGCAGATTAATTTCATGGCCCGCTACGCCCGTGGTCTGATTTGTTTACCTCTGACGCGGGAGCGTTGTCAGCAGCTGAACCTGCCGTTGATGGTAAGCGATAACAATGCCAAGCACGCCACCAACTTTACCGTTTCCATCGAAGCCGCCGAAGGCGTAACTACCGGTATCTCCGCCGCAGATCGTGCCACCACGGTGCAGGCGGCAGTGAAGCCCGATGCACGCCCTGAAGATATTCATCAGCCGGGACATATCTTTCCGCTGATGGCGCAGCCTGGAGGTGTGTTAAGTCGGGCGGGGCATACCGAGGCGGGCTGTGACCTGGCACGCCTGGCCGGGCATGAACCGGCGGCGGTGATTGTCGAGATTCTCAACGAAGACGGTTCCATGGCGCGCCGCGCCGAGCTGGAAGTCTTCGCCAAAGAGCATGGCCTCAAGATCGGTACTGTGGCTGATCTGATTAGCTATCGCATGCAGCATGAAAAAACCATCGAGCGCGTGGCCGAGTGTCACTTGCCTACCGAATATGGTGACTTCCATCTGATGGCCTATCAGGATTATGTCGGTCAGGGCTTGCACCTGGTGCTTCAAAAGGGTGAGTTAACAGCTGAGCAGGTTCCGCTAGTGCGCGTGCATCTGGCCGATACCTTTACCGATTTGCTGGCAGTGCAGCGTGGCGAAAGCAGTCTACCGCTTAAGGTAGCGATGCAGCGCATGCAGAATGAAGAGACAGGGATCCTGGTGTTGTTGCAGCACGTAGAACAGCCGGATGAGTTGGTAAAACGCATTCGCGATTATCAGTTGCAGGACCGTGGGGTGAATCTGCCCAGGCCGCCCGATACATCCGATCTGCGCCAGTATGGTATCGGTGCACAGATTCTGTTTGATCTTGGGGTGCGCAAGATGCGTGTCATGGGTGCGCCACGCAAGTTGCATGGTCTGTCCGGCTTCGGTCTCGAAGTAGTGGAATACGCTTAGAATCATTACAATGGCAGCAGTTAAAGACTAAGATAGTCAGAATGCCGTTTAATAATTAGGGATTTCAGATGAAAGATGTAAATCGAATCGAGGGTGATTTCAACGCCACAGGCGCACGCGTGGCAATTGTGGCGGGACGCTTCAACAGCTTTGTGGTGGATCACTTGGTCAGCGGTGCGCTGGATTGTCTGGTTCGTCATGGCGCCAGTGCCAGCGATATCGATGTGCTCTACGCACCGGGTGCGTATGAGTTGCCCCTGCTGGCCCAGCGCGTGGCTGGCAAGAAAAAATACGATGCCATTATCGCGCTAGGTGCAGTGATTCGTGGCGGTACACCCCATTTCGATTATGTCGCCGGTGAATGTTCCAAAGGACTGGCGACCGTGTCACTGCAATTTGATGTGCCGGTGGCCTTTGGTGTGCTGACGGTAGATAGCATCGAGCAAGCGGTCGAGCGCTCAGGAACTAAGGCGGGCAACAAGGGTGTTGAGGCGACTATGTCGGCCATCGAAATGATCAATCTGCTCAAGCGTGTTGATCAGCTCTAAGCATTATTTGCAGTAATTAAAGGAGAACAGCTTTTGAGTCAGCCTCGTACTATGGCACGCCGTTGCGCCGTTCAGGCGCTTTATCAATGGCAAGTGACTGGCCAGAATGTGGATGAGATCTACCAGCAGTTCCTGGTTGAGCGCAACATGACAAAGGTCAATGTCGAGATGTTCCAAGAGCTGCTCACTGGTGTTACTAAAGAGCTGGAAGTATTAGACCGAAAGATTCAGCCCTATCTTGATCGCGACATCTCCGAAGTGGATCCGGTCGAACGAGCGGTATTGCGCCTCGGCACATATGAGCTAATGTACAAGCTTGATGTGCCTTACCGTGTTGTTATCAATGAAGCCTTGGAAGCGGTTAAGACGTTTGGCGCCGAGCAGGGTCATCGTTTCGTCAATGGTGTGCTGGACAAGGTTGCGCAAGAGTTGCGTGAACTGGAAGTAAAGCGCAATTCCCGATAAAAACATATGCTGCTGAGCGACATCCTGACCTCTCCTGCGCACGAGAGCGGTCGGGGTGAGGAAAAAAGAGATTTCATTCATCCTGACAGAAATCCATCATGAGCCTCTCCGAATTCGAACTCATCACACGTTTTTTTGATTACGCCTCCAGTAAGCAAAATGGTGTCGAGTTAGGTATTGGTGATGATGCCGCGCTTGTAAATGTGCCGCCCGGACAGTCACTGGTGATGAGCATGGATACGCTGGTCTCAGGGATACACTTTCCTGTTGATACACCTGCTGACGCGATCGCCTACAAAGCGTTGGCGGTTAATTTGAGCGACATGGCTGCGATGGGAGCGCAACCCAACTGGATGTTGTTGGGCTTGACACTGCCCAAGGCGGATGAAGCCTGGTTGATGGCATTCAGCCATGGCCTAAGTCGCCTGGCGGATGAATACAACGTGGCTCTCATCGGCGGTGATACCACGCACGGTCCGTTGACGATAACGATTCAGATCAATGGCTTGGTGCCGCAGGGGCAGGCCCTGAAACGCAGCGGTGCACAAAGCGGGGATCTAATTATTGTTACTGGTCAGCTTGGCGATGCGGGTTTGGGTTTGAAGCTTGAGCTCAAAGAATTGGAGCTGCCACTAACTTCAGTGCGGCGCGATTATTTCATCAACCGTTTAGAGCGACCAACACCTCAAGTGCAGGCCGGTTTGGCGCTCAGAGGACTGGCTTCAGCGGCCATCGATATCTCCGATGGTCTGTTGGCGGATCTGGGGCATATCCTTGAGGCCAGTGATGTCTCTGCTAACATCAATGTGGAAAATCTGCCGGTGGCCGAGGAAGTGCGAGCCTTGCCAGGTGATTGGTGGTCTTTGCCACTGACATCGGGGGATGATTATGAACTCTGCTTTACTGTACCACCAGAAAAGCATGCGCTCGTTGAGCAAAGCCTGCGAGCCATCGATTGTGCTTGTCACTGCATTGGCCGCATCGAAGAGGGCAGAGGTGTGAAAATATTGCTTAGAGGTCAAGCAGTAGAGATGAATAGTTTGAAAGGATATCTTCACTTTGATTAAACGCATTCCCGGCCTGAATCTGGCAAATCCGATTCATCTGCTGGCCTTCGGATTTGGTTCGGGTGTAATGCCCAAGGCACCAGGTACCTGGGGCACACTAGTGGCGGTTCCTATTTTTTTATTGCTGCAGGATTTGCCCATGATGGCTTATCTGGCGGTGGTCATGTTCACGGCTGTTGTGGGTGTTTGGTTGTGCCATGTGGCGGCCAAAGACTTAGGCGTGCATGATCATCCGGGTATTGTCTGGGATGAGATTGTCGGCTACCTGATTACCATGATCGCAGCGCCACCTGGCTGGCTCTGGTTGCTAATTGGCTTTGTGCTGTTTCGGTTGTTCGATATTCTAAAACCTTGGCCAATTCGTGCCATTGACCATGGTGTTGATGGTGGACTGGGCATCATGCTGGATGATATTCTCGCCGGCGTGATGGCGTTGGCCTGTCTACAGCTGTTGGCCTACTTCTTTTCTTAATCAGACGCTTGGTGTTGTAGGGTTGTCCTGTTTGGGCCACCAGTTGCTGTTATATAACCATTTTCGCAGTGCCTCGGCCGCCATGGGGCGAGTGATGTAATACCCCTGAGCTAGGTCGCAGCCCATTTCCCTGAGCAGATAAAGCGCGGGCTCGTTGTCCACTCCTTCGGCGATCACCTGATGGCCCATGTTGTGGGCCAGGTCGATAGTGGAGCGTACAATGATCTTGTCCTCATTATGTTCCAGCATGGCATGTACAAAAGATCTGTCGACCTTGATTTCATGCACGGGTAATTGTTTGAGGTAGGCCAGTGATGAATAGCCGGTACCGAAGTCATCGATAGAAAGCTTGATGCCCATCTCATCGAGTTGTGTCAGGTTCTTCATTGCCTGCAGCGGGTCGTGCATCAGGGCGCGTTCGGTGATCTCAAGTTGCAGTTGGTTTGCATCCACGTTCCAGCGTTGCAAGAGTTGTCTGATGAATGTGCACAGGCCGGCATCATAGAGGCTGCGTGATGATAGGTTGACCGACATACGTAGCCTCAGGCCGGTGTTATTCCAAAAATTAACTTGTTGTAGCGATTCTTCCAGCACAAAGGCAGTCAATTCACGAATGTGCCCGGAATGTTCTGCCAGCAGAATAAACTCATCTGGTTGGATCAGTCCCTTTTGCGGGTGCTGCCAACGCGCCAGCGCTTCTACGCCTATCACCTTGTTGCTGCGCAGATCCACAGTCGGCTGGTAGTGCACAATAAACTCTTTCTCTTGCAGCCCGCGGCGCAGTTCGCCTGCCATGGAGAGGCGGCTGATGCTGTGATCATCCAGTTCTGGTTTGTAAAAGGTGTAATCGATGCCCGAGCGTTTGGCCACATACATAGCAATGTCAGCCTGGCGCATCAGCTTGCTGGGTTCTTCGCTATCTTGTGGATACATGGCAATGCCGATGCTAATACCGATATGGATATTTTTATCTTCGAAGATAAATGGCATGTCAATGGCGTGGGCGATTTTGCCGGCGGCCTGGATGATCTGTTCCTCGTCACTGATGTTGGGCAGCAGAATGGCGAATTCATCCCCACCAAGGCGGGCAACGGTATCGGAATCACGCAGCACACCGCGCAGGCGCACAGCAACCTGTTGTAGCAGCAAATCACCATAATGATGTCCCAACGTGTCATTGATCTCTTTGAAACGATCAAGGTCGGTGAGCATCAGGGCGATGGAGTTGCCTTCACGTTTTGCCGTACGGATTGCCTGGGTCAGGCGGTCATTCAATAACACGCGGTTGGGTATGGATGTGAGTGAATCATGCAGGGCCTGGTGTTTGAGTTCCTTGTTAACATTGGCCAATTCACGGGTGCGTTTGATGACGCGTCTTTCCAGGTCCTCCTGCAATGACTTGATCTTCGCTTCAGCCTGTTTGCGTTCGGTGATGTCACGGCAGACAAGTATATAAATGCTGCCGTCCATTTGACAGATCTCGTTGACCGAGGCCTCGACGTGGAAGGTATGACCGCTTTTGCGTTTGCCCTCGGTTTCAAATGGGGCGATCTGTTCAATGCTAAGTGCTTTTTCATTGTTGTGGGTTTCAAAAATGTCGGTGAAGGAGTTGCTAAACAGCAGATGAATATCCTTGCCGACCGCTTCACTAGCGGTATAGCCGAAGATTCGCTCAGCAGCCAGATTAAAAGACTGAATGCTACCGTCTTTATCGATGGTGATTAGAGCGTCGATGACATTCGCCATGATAGTGCTCAGACGTGCCTCACGGGTGGCCAGGGCCTCGCTCTTGTTGACTAGTTCGCCACGCATCAATTCAAGATCTTGGATGAGCTGCTTAATCTCGCTAACGTTACTGTGAAAATCCAGCCGGCGTGAGTGTTTGCCCGAGGCGATTGTGCGAGCAGCCTGTCCAAGCTGTATCAAGGGCCTAGTCAATTGTGGGCCGAGCATGGAGGCAATCAGAACAGCCAGTAAAATATAAGCAATGGCAATGTAGGCACCATATTGTTTTGTGCTGGCAAGCAGGTTTGCGGTTTCAGTCTCATCGTAGCCAAGCTGGAGAATGTAGGTTTGATCGCCAATGGTTAATGGCACGGCTACGTAATAAAGATTGTCTGGTTGATCGCCGAAGCGTGGGTCTGTTTCAATTGTGGTGATTGAACCGTCCTGGATGTTGAGATGAATCAGTTTGAGTGAGTCGCCGCGGATCTGTTCGATATCGGCAGGTGGTTGCTGATAATTCCCCAGCGTGGCGGCCAATTGCGTAGCGTTTTGCACGCTATGATCAGCAAACTGGGTTTTGATGTGCCGTTCAATCGTGGGAAGAATCAGGATAAAGAGCACAGATGCCAGCAGGCCGTGAATGAGAAGCTCTGCCAGAACCATGCGGCTGGTAAATCTGTGAAAAAAACTACCCATGAAAGTCATGCTTCCTGAAAGTCTCTACCTGGATCTACAGAACGATTTCAGGGGGTAGTTGAAGTTATTATTCTTGCCTTACCCCCATACCGCCAACTCTACCGGGAAGGGGGCTGTATCACAAGTGAAACGGGTCACAAATCAGTCGTTGATTTGACGCTTGTCCTGCTCAATTAAAGCATAAGCAGAGTGGTTATGAATCGACTCGAAATTCTCCGATTCAATGGTATAGGCGACGATGCGGTCATCGGCGTTGAGACTGGCAGCCACATCACGCACCATGTCTTCGACAAACTTTGGATTGTCGTACGCGCGTTCGGTAACGTACTTTTCATCCGGTCGTTTAAGCAGGCCAAACAATTCGCATGAGGCCTGTTTTTCCACTAGATCGATAATGTCCTCAATCCAGACAAAATCACGCGTGCATACGGAAACAGTAACGTGAGAGCGTTGATTATGGGCGCCGTACTCCGAGATTTTCTTTGAGCAGGGGCAGAGGCTGGTGACTGGCACGACCACCTTGATATCTACGCGTGGCTGGCCATTCTTAATCTCACCCAGCAGGGTCACTTCATAGTCCATCAGGCTTTTAACGCCTGAGACTGGGGCTGGTTTTTCAATGAAGTAGGCAAAAGACATTTCGATATGGCCGGCCTCGGCATCAAGGCGGTCGACCATCTCTTGCAGCATGTGTTCGAAGGATTCCACCGACAACTCGCGTTCATAGTTGTTGAGGATCTCAACAAAGCGCGACATATGTGTGCCCTTGAAGTTATGGGGCAGATTCACATACATGTTGAAATTGGCGATGGTGTGTTGTTCACCCTGGCTGCGGTCTTTGACCCGTACTGGATGTCGGATATCTTTGATACCAACCTTGTTGATGGGGATGCGACGGGTGTCTTCGCTGTTTTGCACGTCTGCAATGGTGGCCATGTCTCTTTACTCCTCGGTGTAACGGACACAAGCCCGCTCAGTTTCCCAGATGGTGATAGCGCTGACCCGGGTGGTATCGCTGTTCAGTTGTTTGGCTAGCTCGCTGTAGATGTAGGCGGCGATATTTTCTGCTGTCGGGTTGATCTCGTCGAAGGGGCTGAGCTCATTCAGATAGGTATGATCCAAGTGCTCGCAAATTACCTTTGTTTCCTTGCGGATTTGTTTGAAGTCCATGCCGATGCCCACCTCGTTCAGCGACGTAGCAGTCACTTCGGCTTCAACCTTCCAGTTGTGGCCATGCAGTTTGGAACAATCGCCGGGATAATTGCGCAGGGAATGGGCGGCGGCAAAATCAGTAACGACTTTCAGGGTATAGCGTGCAGACATAATAATTAATGCTTCAGAAAATACTAATAGGAATGTACTTGGACAGCTTTTGGGCTGGTTTTACTCTCAAAATGATGATTAATGCGTTCTATTATACCCTGAATACTTAATCCTGACTCATTTAGTAGGTCTTGGCGGTCACCTTGTTCGATAAAGTAGTCCGGTAGACCGAGTTGAATCAGCGCTGTATGTTTCGCTTGCTTGTCTAGTAACTGGGCTACCAAGCTGCCGGCGCCGCCAATCACTGAGTTTTCCTCGATAGTCACTAGCAGGTCGTGCTCTTCGGCCAATTTTAGAACCAGGGGTTCGTCCAGGGGTTTTACAAAGCGCATGTTGACCACGGTGGCGTCCAGTTGTTCGCCTGCGGCTTCAGCCACTGATACCATGCTGCCATAGGCCAGCAGGGCGACGCGTTTGCCGCGGCGGCGCAGCTCGGCCCGGCCCAATGGTAAAGCGGTCATTTCTTTGTCGATTGTCATGCCCGGTCCAGTACCACGCGGATAGCGCACTGCGGCCGGGCCATCCAGGCAATAGCCGGTGAAGAGCATCTGGCGGCATTCGTTTTCATCGGCAGGTGCCATGACGGTTATGTTGGGAATGCAGCTGAGATAACTCAAATCAAAGCTGCCGGCATGGGTAGGGCCATCGGGACCGACCAGGCCGGCGCGGTCAATGGCGAACAGCACGGGCAGATTTTGCAGTGCCACGTCGTGGATCAGCTGATCATAGGCGCGTTGCAGGAATGTGGAATAGATCGCCACCACCGGCTTCATGCCCTCGCAGGCCATGCCGGCGGCAACGGTAATGGCATGTTGTTCGGCAATGCCAACATCGATGTAACGTTTAGGAAATTGCTGCGAGAATTCCACTAGACCTGAGCCTTCGCGCATGGCCGGGGTGATGCCAACCAGGCGTTTGTCCGCCTCAGCCATGTCGCAGAGCCATTCACCAAACACCTGTGTATAGGTGGTTTTGTTGGCGCTGGCGAGCAGTTCACCATTGTCTGGGTCAAACTTGCCGACGCCATGGTAGGTACAGGGGTTCTGCTCTGCAGGGGTGAAGCCTTTGCCCTTTTTGGTGACGATGTGCAGGAATTGTGGCCCTTCAATTTCGCGCATATTGCGCAGGGTGCTAACCAGGGTGGGCAGGTCATGGCCGTCGATGGGGCCAATGTAGTTGAAACCCAGCTCTTCGAACAGGGTGCCAGGCACTACCATGCCCTTCATGTGTTCTTCGGCGCGTTTGGCCAGTTCCCAGACGCTAGGCATCTTTCCGAGCACCTTTTTACTGGTATCGCGCATGGAAGAGTAAAATCGGCCAGACAGAACCCGGGCCAGGTAATTGGACATGCCGCCCACATTGGGTGAGATCGACATCTCGTTGTCATTTAGCACCACCAGTAGATTGGCATCCACATCCCCGGCGTGATTTAGCGCCTCGAAGGCCATGCCGGCGGTCATGGCGCCGTCACCGATGATGGCCACCGCCTTGCGGTCAATGCCTTGCTCCTGCGCGGCCAATGCCATGCCCAGGGCGGCGCTGATTGAGGTGCTGGAATGACCCACGCCAAAGGTGTCATAGGGGCTTTCTTCCCGTTTGGGGAAACCGGCCAGGCCATCTTTCTGACGCAGTGTTGGCATTTGTTCGCGTCGACCGGTAAGAATCTTGTGCGGGTAGCTCTGGTGACCTACATCCCACACCAGGCGGTCTTCAGGCGTATTGAAGACATAGTGTAGGGCAACGGTCAGTTCGATGGTGCCCAGCCCAGCCGAAAGATGTCCACCGGTGTGGCTGACCGACTGGATCAGAAAGCGGCGTAGCTCATCAGCCAACTCGGGCAGCTGCTCCTGCGATAATTGGCGCAGCTCATCCGGTGTGTTGATGTTCTCCAGCAGGGAGTAGGTTTGGGCGGTCATGCTCTCTGATTTATATAGGGTGCGGAAAAACGGTCAATTATGAGGCCCGGGCGGGTATGTAGCAAGCCCGGAATATCAGGGTTGTCGTCTCATGAGCGGGAGAGGGGGCCAAAGATACATAGGGTGCGCAATGCGCCCCGCGGTGTTTAGGGCGGGTGGCAACCGAAAGAAACGGTGCGCATTGCGCATCCTATGCCTCTTTCTAACTGTTGCGCGAGATGATGTATCGCGCCATCCAGCGCAGTGGATCAGCCTTTTCATCGAAGCTATCCAGGCTGCCCAGGGCATCCTGATACAGCCCCTGGGCTCGCTCCTTGGCACCCTCCAGTCCCAGCAGGGCGGGGTAGGTGGGTTTGTCTCTGGCAATATCCGCGCCTTGGGTCTTGCCCAAGGTCTCGGTGTCGCTTTCGATATCCAGAATGTCGTCCTGGATCTGAAAAGCCAGGCCGATGCACTTGGCGTAGTGGTCCAGCTGTTTTAGCTGTGCCTCGGTGACGTTTTCACAGCTGAGGGCACCGAGCATAACGCTGACCCGGATCAGGGCGCCGGTCTTGTGGATGTGCATGTTTTCCAGCGTCGGCAAGTCGAGATTTTTACCGACAGATTCCAGATCGATGGCTTGGCCGCCGCACATGCCGCGTGAGCCCGAGGCGATGGCGAGCCGGTCGATCATCTGAAGCCGTTTTTCGGCGTTGATCTGCATCTGTTTATCATGGGCCAGCGTATGAAATGCCAGCGCTTGGATAGCGTCACCGGCCAGAATGGCGCAAGCCTCATCGAACGCCTTATGGCAGGTGGGTTTGCCGCGTCGCAGGTCGTCGTCATCCATCGCGGGCAGATCGTCGTGGATCAGTGAATAGGCGTGGATCAGCTCTACTGCTGCGGCTGGGGCATCCAGTTGTTCCAGGGGGACGTTTAGGGCTTGACCGGCACTATAGACCAGAAACGGCCGTACCCGTTTACCACCATCAAGCACGGAATAACGCATCGCTTTATGCAGGGTTTCGGGGGCTACGCAGGCTTTGGGCAGCCAGTGGTCGAGCGTGTTTTCGGTGCGGGCCTGGTGGGCGGCGAGCAGATCCTGGAGTGCGGCGCTGTTACTGGTCATTGTCGTCAAACGCCTCCGCCTCGCCGTTTTTGTCCAACAGGATTTGGACCTTCTGCTCCGCATCTTGCAGCGCTTTCTGACAGCTGCGCGTCAGGGTGACACCGCGTTCGAACAGTTTGAGCGACTCTTCCAGGCTGATGTCACCCTGTTCCAGGGTTTCGACCAGGGTTTCTAGTTCGGCCAGCTCGGTCTCGAAGTCAGGCTGTTTTTTGTTTGTCTTTCTTGGCATTTATCTGCGCACCCTACATTCGCCGCATCTTCGTTTGCATGATGCGTTTCCAGGGTCCACATGATACAGTTTCCGCGCATTGAATTAACAGGGTAATCACAATTTTAGTATGAGCAGTAATTACGACGCGTCCGCTATCGAAGTCCTCAGCGGTCTAGAGCCGGTGCGCAAACGCCCGGGTATGTACACCGATACCACCCGCCCTAATCACTTGGCCCAGGAGGTGATCGACAACTCGGTCGACGAGGCCATGGCGGGTCATGCCAAGAAGGTTGAGATCACCTTGTACAAAGACGGCTCGCTTGAGGTCAGTGACGACGGCCGCGGCATGCCGGTGGATATCCATCCCAAGGAAGGTGTTCCGGGTATCGAAGTGATTCTGACCAAGCTCCATGCCGGTGGCAAGTTTTCAAACAAAAATTATCAGTATTCCGGCGGTTTGCACGGCGTAGGTATCTCTGTGGTCAACGCGCTTTCCAAACACTTGGAGGTGTGGGTCAAGCGCGGTGGCCAGGAATACAACATCGCTTTTGCCAGCGGCCAAAAGGTTTCGGAGCTGGAGGTGGTGGGCAAGGTTGGCAAGCAAAATACCGGAACCCGGCTGCGTTTCTGGCCCGATGCCCAGTTCTTTGATTCGATCAATTTTTCGGTAAGTAAACTCAAGCATGTGTTACGTGCGAAGGCAGTGCTCTGCCCTGGTCTGCATGTCAGCTTTTTTGATGAAAAATCGGGCGATACGGAAGAGTGGTATTACGAGGATGGCCTGAGCGATTACCTCGACTCTGCTTTGCAGGGGTTCAGCTTGTTACCGGAAGAGTTGTTCATCGGTGGTACAGCCTCTGCGCATGAGGCGGCCGACTGGGCCGTGGTGTGGCTGCCTGAAGGTGGCGAGCTAATTACCGAGAGTTACGTCAATCTGATTCCCACGGCCCAGGGTGGCACCCACGTGAATGGTCTGCGCACCGGCCTCACCGATGCCATTCGCGAGTTTTGTGAATTCCGCAACCTGCTGCCGCGCGGCGTTAAGCTGGCGCCGGACGATGTCTGGGACAAGTGCGCCTATGTGCTGTCGGTGAAGCTGGAAGACCCCCAATTCAGCGGTCAGACCAAGGAAAGACTTTCATCGCGTGAGTGCGCGCCGTTCATCTCCGGTGTGGTCAAGGACGCCTTCAGCCTGTGGCTCAACCAGCACACCGAGGCGGGCGAACAGATTGCCATGCTGGCAATTAGCAATGCGCAATCAAGAATGCGTGCCGGTAAAAAGGTGGTGCGTAAGAAGGTCACTTCGGGGCCGGCCCTGCCGGGCAAACTGGCCGATTGCAGTTCGCAGGACCTGGGTCGAACCGAGCTGTTTCTAGTGGAAGGGGATTCGGCCGGTGGCTCGGCCAAGCAGGCGCGTGATCGTGTCTATCAGGCCATCATGCCGCTGCGGGGCAAAATCCTGAATACTTGGGAGGTTGACTCGGCCGAGGTGCTGGGTTCTCAGGAAGTGCATGATATCTCGGTGGCTGTCGGCGTCGAGCCGGGTTCGGATGTGTTGAAGGGTCTGCGCTATGGCAAGGTTTGCATCCTCGCCGATGCCGACTCTGATGGTGCCCACATCGCCACGCTGCTGTGCGCGCTGTTTCTGCGCCATTTTCGCCCCTTGGTGGGTGCGGGTCATGTCTATGTCGCTATGCCACCATTGTTTCGTATTGACGTGGGCAAGCAGGTCTTCTATGCCCTGGATGAAGCGGAACGTCAGGGGGTGCTGGACCGCATCGCCGCTGACAAACTCAAAGGCAAGGTGTCGGTCCAGCGTTTCAAAGGGCTGGGTGAGATGAATCCATTGCAGCTGCGTGAAACCACCATCGATCCTGATACCCGCCGCCTGGTGCAACTCACCCTCGATAGCGGCGATGATACCTATCAGATAATGGACATGCTGTTGGCTAAAAAGCGCGCCGCCGACCGACGTGCCTGGCTCGAGAGCAAGGGTAATCTGGCCGAAGTTTAAGCGTTGCATTTACCACCAGCGAATCAGCTTCAATCTATGTGATCAGGCGTTAATCATCGGTCTATACTTAGTCTGTTACGGATGTGTAAATAGAGCTATTTAATTATAAGTCAATCATAATATTCTTAGGGGGAAGCTTATGTCTGCCAATCTCGCACCTGTTTTATCACCAGAACTGCAAAAGATTGCCGAAGCCCGTCACCACGATCCATTTTCCGTGTTGGGTAGGCACAAGAACAATGGCATTACTGAGGTGCGAGCCTTCCTGCCTTATGCCGTTGAAGTGACACTGGCCGAAGGTGAGCGCTCGCTGCAGCGTATCGAGGGCAGTGACTTTTTTACCTGGCGCGGAGACGCGACTGACCTGCCCGAGCGCTACCGCTTGATTTGGCGCGATAAGGAATTGCGCGAGCATATCAGCCACGACCCTTATAGCTATCCAGCACAGATTTCTGATTTTGACCTGCACCTGTTTGGTGAGGGCAAACACCTGCATGCCTACCGTATTCTAGGTGCTCATGCCCATGAAGTGGACGGCACCGCCGGGGTATTGTTTGCCGTGTGGGCGCCCAATGCCGAGCGTGTCAGTGTCGTTGCCGATTTCAATCGCTGGGACGGTCGTTGCCATCCGATGCGAGTGCGGGGTGGCAGTGGTGTGTGGGAGCTGTTTATTCCTGATATCTCGCAGGGGGCTATGTATAAATTCGAGGTCCGCAACCGCGACACGGGGGAGATTCATTTAAAAACTGACCCCTATGGTCAGCAGTTTGAGATCCGCCCGCAGACGGCTTCCATTGTCGCCGCCAGCGATTACGCCTGGAATGATCAGGCCTGGCTGGAACAGCGTAAACAACATGACTGGCAGCATCAGCCCATGTCGATCTATGAGGTCCACCTAGGTTCATGGCAGCACGGCCCGGAAGGTGAGTTGTTGAATTATCGTGAGCTGGCCCATCGCCTGGTGGCATACGTTAAGGAGCTGGGCTTCAGCCACATCGAGTTGTTGCCCATTACCGAACATCCCTATGATCCTTCCTGGGGGTATCAGACCACGGGTTATTACGCCCCCAGCAGTCGCTACGGGTCGCCCGATGATTTTCGTTATTTCATCGATTACTGCCATCAAAACGGCATTGGTGTGTTCCTCGATTGGGTGCCGGCCCACTTTCCCAAAGATGCCTTTGGCCTAGCGCGTTTTGATGGTGAAGCGGTATATGAACATGCCGATCCACGCCTCGGCGAACACATCGACTGGTCCACGCTGATTTTTAACTATGGTCGTCATGAGGTAAGAAACTTCCTGCTCTCCAGTGCCTTGTACTGGATCGAGGAGATGCATATCGATGGACTGCGCGTCGATGCGGTGGCCTCTATGCTTTATCTCGACTACTCTCGCGAAGAAGGCGAGTGGCTGCCCAATCAATATGGCGGCCGTGAAAATCTCGAAGCAATCGATTTTCTGCGCCAGCTCAACACGGCGGTGCATGAGCAACACCCGGGGGTGTTAATGATGGCGGAAGAGTCCACCTCCTGGCCCATGGTTAGCCGCCCTGTGCATGTGGGCGGACTCGGTTTTGATATGAAGTGGAACATGGGCTGGATGAACGACACGCTAAGTTATATCGAAAACGAGGCGGTGCATCGCAAATATCATCACAACATGCTTACCTTCAGCATGCTCTATGCGTTTACCGAAAATTTTCTTTTGCCCTTTTCCCATGATGAAGTTGTACATGGCAAAGGCAACATGCTCAACAAAATGCCGGGCGACGAGTGGCAAAAGCACGCCAATCTGCGCCTGTTATATACCTATATGTTCACCCATCCGGGTAAGAAACTGATGTTCATGGGCTGTGAGATCGGCCAAGGTGTAGAGTGGAATAGCGCCCAGACGCTGGACTGGTATGTGCTGGATTACCCCCTGCATCAGGGTTTAAAGCAATCGGTTTCGGATTTAAACCGTTTGTATCACAACACCCCAGCTCTGTATCACGATGAATTTGAATGGCAGGGGTTTGATTGGATCGATTGTAATGATGCCGATCAATCGGTGCTCAGCTACATGCGCAAGAACGGCGATGATTTTGTCATTGTGATTGTCAACTTCACACCGGTGTCGCGGCATGGCTATCGTATCGGTGTGCCGCGTGCAGGTGTTTATGAAGAGATCTTTAATTCAGATGCTGCCATTTATGGCGGCAGCAATCAGGGTAATGGTGGCAAACAACTCATTGCTGAAGAAATTCAATGGATGAATCAATCCCATTCGCTTGAACTGACGCTGCCACCCTTGGCGGGCATTGTATTACGCCCAGCCTAATGCTGTCATAGCCGTCTATGCCAATTCGTCAAGGTTCTATCGCAGTCTGGCCTGGCCAACCTTATCCCCTCGGCGCCACTTGGGATGGCGAGGGGGTGAACTTTGCCTTGTTCTCGGAACATGCCGAGAAGGTAGAGCTGTGTTTGTTTGATCCCAACGGTCGGCGCGTTATTCATACTATCGATGTGCGTTGGCAGACAGATCAGGTGTGGCACTGTTATTTACCTGAGGCCCACCCCGGCATGCTATATGGCTATCGTGTCTATGGGCCTTATGATCCGGCCAGCGGCCATCGATTTAATCCCAAAAAACTCTTGCTCGATCCTTATGCAAAGGATGTCTCCGGCCACCTGCGCTGGAGCGATGCCCTGTTTGGCTATCGCCTCGATCATCCGGACAAGGATATGTCCATCGATCGGCGCGATAGTGCTGCCGGTATGCTTAAGTCGCGCGTGATTGACCCCGCCTTTACCTGGGGCGACGACAAACTGCTGCGCACAGCTTGGCATGACACTGTGATCTACGAGCTGCATGTAAAGGGCTTCACCGCCCAGCATCCAGATATTCCCCCGCACTTGCGTGGTACTTATGCAGGGTTGGCCTCGGCCCCAGCAATAGATCATTTGAAACGTCTGGGGGTCACCGCCGTTGAATTGATGCCGACCCACACCTTCATCGATGATCGTCATCTGCTTGAGAAAGGCTTGAGAAATTATTGGGGCTATAACTCCATTGGTTTTTTTGCCCCGGAAGCGCGCTATTCGTCCAGTGGCAATATCAAAGAATTCAAGACCATGGTCAAACGCCTGCATTCAGAGGGCATTGAGGTAATTCTCGACGTGGTTTACAACCACACAGGTGAGGGCAACCATATGGGGCCGACACTCTGTTTTCGTGGTATCGATAACAGTGCCTACTATCGTGTCAGTCCTCAAGACAAGCGTTTTTACATGGATTTCACCGGCTGTGGCAATACACTCAACATGCAGCATCCCAGGGTGTTGCAGCTGATCATGGACAGTCTGCGCTACTGGGTGCTGGAGATGCATGTGGACGGTTTTCGTTTTGACTTGGCCTCGGCGCTGGCACGCGAGCTTCATGCGGTGGATCGACTGGGGGCATTCTTCGACATCATCCATCAAGACCCAGTGCTGTCGCAGGTGAAACTGATCGCCGAACCCTGGGACCTGGGGGAGGGCGGTTATCAGGTTGGTAACTTTCCGGTCGGCTGGACCGAATGGAACGGTAAATACCGCGACACTATGCGCGCCTATTGGAAAGGTGATGGCGGTCTGATCGGTGACCTGGCCTTTCGTATGACTGGCTCAAGTGATCTCTATGAACACGGTGGCCGCCGGCCCTATGCCAGCATCAACTTTATCACTTGTCACGACGGCTTTACTCTGCGTGATATGGTCAGTTACAACGAAAAACATAACCAAGCCAACGGCGAGGGCAATCGCGACGGCGAAAGTCATAACCTGAGTTGGAACTGCGGCGAGGAAGGCCCCACCAACAACCAGCACATCAATACCCTGAGGGGGCGTCAACAACGGAATTTTCTCGCCACACTGCTTCTATCCCAAGGTGTGCCCATGCTCACCGCGGGGGACGAGATGGGGCGGAGCCAGCAGGGTAACAACAATGCCTATTGCCAGGACAGCGATCTTACTTGGTTGGACTGGGACTTAGATAAGGAAAACAAACAGCTGTTGAAATTCGTGCAGCAGCTCATCCAACTACGCAAGCAACATCCCAGCTTTCGTCGGCGCTACTTTTTTCAGGGGCGCGATATCGTTGGTGCCGGGGTCAAGGATATCACCTGGCTTAGATCGACCGGGGGCGAAATGACGGACAAGGAATGGCATCAGTCGTTTGCGCGTTGTCTAGGTCTGTTTCTGGCTGGTGATGCAATGGATGAATATGACGAACGCGGTGAAAAGATCTCAGACGACAATATCATCCTCTTGTTTAATTCTCATCATGAGGATATTCCTTTTGTGCTGCCTGCAGAACCCGCGCTGGCGCGTTGGCAAGTAGAGATCGATACCAGTGATGTTGATGGCCTTGGCAGCCTGGGGCGTTTGTATCACGCTAATGAAAAATACCCGCTGCAAAGGCGCTCATTTGTTTTCCTGAAACAGCTCATCAGTCCACCCCTGCATTCCATGCTTTCATGATTTTATCGCAGTAGCGTAAGTACATAACAAACTTCTAATTCCCTTGTTTTAAAGTAATAACAATATTTAACAATTAGCCAGGTATATTAATCTTTCCTTCATTTCTGGGACATAAACATGTCTCAGTAATTCCCCAAAACGTTTGAAGTTTGAGTGTTTTTTTGCAGAACTCGATGAGTTTACTGCTTCTTCATTCATGGGTTTCTCATGTTTCCTTTAAATAACTGCTTATTGCGTAAGATTTCTTATTAAAGATTTTGTTTTACGCGACGTTATTTGTTTTGCGTGGAATTACAGGAAGCAAGTTTTTTGCATGGTAATTACCACAGCAGCAATGGATTGGAAAAAAAGGTCAGCAAAATGATCATGAATTTTGAACGATTTCTTGGCAGATTCAGTTGGCGTACCAAGATTCTGGCGCTAACGGGCATTATGTCGCTCGGTAGCGTAGCAGTCGGTGCGATGGGGGCTTATTCCATACTCAACCTGAGCAAGCAAGTGAATAAGGCCAATGCCAGCGCCGCTGTGCGAATGAACACAGTGGAAGATGCACAGTTTGCTTTGCTGAGAATGGGCATTGCCCAGACCGAGGTGATTGCCCGTGTCGATAAAAAAGAAATCAGAGTAGCCTCAGTAGCTGCCATCAAGGCCGCCAGTGATCTGGATGAAAAGCTCGCTAAGCTGCGTGAAGTATTACCCGAAGATGCCAACGTAGCTGAGTTACAGCAGCTGGTGAAAGAGATCAATCCAAAACGAATGGAAGTGATCAAGCTGGCGCGCAAAGACAGAGACTTGGAAGCACTGCGGGCATTGGAAGTGATGGAGCCACTGTTTCGCAGAGTGGATGAATTGTCCGAAACCGTTATCAATGAACAGCGAATAGCGATGGACAACCAGTTAGTCGAGATTGAAGATGCTGGTACGAATACAGTTTATATGCTGATGATTTTTGTAGCCGTGAGTTTTGCCGTGAGTGTTGCCTTGAGTTTGATTCTGGCTCGCTTTGCTGTGAAACCCATGTTTGCCCTGGAGAAGGCCATGCAGTCGCTTTCAGAAGGTGATCTCTGCATGAAACTGGAAACCGGCGCCAAAGACGAAGTTGGGCGAATGGTCAATGCCATGAGTAAAACAGTCGGCGATCTTCATTCTATTGTTACTAATATCTATGCCGGCACCGAGACGCTTGGTACCCAGTCTGAGAGTGTGGCCCAAACCGCCGATAGTATTCACGATGTTTCCACTCGACTGCACAGCAGTGTGAAAGATATCAAGCAAGATGCTGAAATTGTGAACTCCACGACGCAAGGTGCAGTAGCAGAGCTGGAGCGTGCTGCAATGAGAGCACAGCAGTCTGCTGATACATCGGAGAGCATGGCACATAAAATCAATGATACGGCTGTCAGTTTTGAACGCTTCCAGGAAAATATGGAACACACCGCCCAGGTAACGCGCGAATTGTCTGATACAGCAGACACCATTACTGCGATTACCAAAACCATTCGTGACATCTCATCCCAGACCAATCTGTTGGCCTTGAATGCCGCGATCGAGGCAGCTCGTGCCGGTGAGCAGGGGCGTGGGTTTGCCGTGGTGGCAGATGAAGTGCGTCAATTAGCATCAAGAACAGAAGATGCCACTTCAGAGATTTCAGGCCTGGTCGAAACCATTTCAAGCAGTGTTGGCAATGCCGTGCAAATGCTTGAAGGCTCTGTAAATGAATCACGCGAGAATATCGAGCGTCTGAAGAGTGTGTCAGATGAGACCTCGCTGAGTCGTGATCAGTCGGTACACCTGCGTGATGCGATGCATGAGGTGGTACAGATGATTGGAGAGCAGGAACGTGCAGTAAATGGAATTAATGATGCTGTTAATTCATTGGTTGACTTGAGTGATGAAACGAATAGTCAGATCGAGTTGTTACATGGTCTGTCAGGAGAATTGAACGGTGCTGCCACCGATCTTGGTCACGTGGTAGACAAATTCAAATTGTAAATATTTTGGTGATATGGAGTTATCTCTTTTTAAGGAGGAGTTCATGAAACACAGTACTTTCAGTCAGAAAACTCTGGCAAACAAAATTGCAACAGCCGTAGTTAGTATGACTGTAGCACTAGGCGCAACAACTGTAATGGCAGCCTCTATGCAACCCAGCGCTGAGGATGTTAGTAAATATCTTCGCCCGATGGAGGTGCCTCAAGGTAAAAATAACATCAGTACTCCAGAGCGTGTTGAGCTGGGTAAGTTCCTGTTTTTTGATCCACGTCTTTCAGGCTCAAACTTCATCAGCTGTGCTACCTGTCATAATCCAGCACTGGGTTGGTCTGATGCACAGCCTACCGCTGTTGGTCATGGTATGGATATTCTGGAACGTTCAACGCCGACTATTCTGAATACCGCCTATCAGCGTTTTCAATTCTGGGATGGTCGTGAGCGTTCGCTGGAAGATCAAGCGTTGGGTCCAATCATCGCCGGCGGCGAGATGGCTCAGGATATGGATACTCTGATTGTTGAGTTGAAAGCAATCCCGGGTTATGTCGACATGTTTGAGGCAGCGTACCCAGGTGAAGGTGTTACGCCTGATGGTATCGCTAAGGCAATCTCGGCCTTCGAACGCACAGTGGTCTCCACCGACTCCAACTTTGATCGTTGGTTGAAAGGTGTTGATGGCGCAATGAGCAAAGAGGCGCTTAAAGGCTTTGAAGTGTTTAAAGGCAAAGCCAACTGTACAGCTTGTCATGACGGTTTTAACTTCAGTGATAATGGCTTTCACAATGTCGGTTTGAAGGGTATGGAAGATCCTGGTCGTTATGCCATCAAACCTATCAAGGTTCTAAAGGGTGCTTTCAAAACGCCAACCCTGCGTGATGTCGCATTGACCGCACCATATATGCACAACGGTGCTTACAACACGCTGGAAGAGGTTGTGGATCATTACGATGCTGGCGGTTTTGAGAATGCCGGTACATTGGATCCAAATATGAAGCCTTTGAAGCTGAGCAAGAAAGAGAAAAAGAATCTGGTCGAGTTTTTGAAGTCATTGACCGGTGACCCGATGGAAGTAACTGTGCCTGTGCTGCCAGTTGAATAAGGATAGTTAAGGTAAGTAAAGGAGAATATTCATGTTAAGCAAAAAAACTGTTGCAGCGGCGCTGGTTACTTTGTTTATGTCTGCTTCGGCAAGTGCGGCAGATATTACGGTGGCGCAGAATAACAAGTCGTTCAAGAAAGATGGTGCCCAGATCGAGGCTATGACCATTAATGCCGGGGATACGATTCACTTTAAGAATGAAGACCCGTTTTTCCATAACATCTTCTCATTGTCAGATCTAAAGACATTTGACCTCGGTTCTTATCCGGCTGGCGAATCAAAGGCAGTTACCTTTGATCAACCGGGCGAGGCCGAGATTGAATGTGCCATTCATCCTGAGATGTACATGGTTATCGAGGTTAAATGATGAGATTGCCATTATTTATGGCAGGCATGATGGCGCTGGTCTTGTCGGCCGGCGCCATTAGTATCACACATGCTAAAACTGACTCACGCAAGGATATCAAGGCGGCCAAATCAAAGCCATTGATACGCGGTGGCATTGTGTATAAAAGCTATTGTGTTCTTTGTCATGGTGAACGGGGAGATGGCATGGCCCGGGCAACCAAGCTGTATGGTCAGGGAAATCTGTTGATTAGCATGGATGATCACAATTATGAATACTACGAAAAACTTATTCGCGAAGGTGGTTTGCCGCTTGGGCGTTCGAGGTATATGCCAGCCTATGAAGATGAGTTGTCGGAAGAACAGATCGGTGATGTGATGGAGTATCTTTATATTGTCAATGATCCGGTTTCCCGCGGCGAAATGGTATTTATGACTAATTGCATTCTTTGCCATGGCGTGAAAGGGAACGGCAAGGGAAGGGCATCAGTGATGTACGACCCTCCGCCTGCTGATCTTACTCGCAGTGATAAGAATGATGATTATAAACGCATGATTATTACTATGGGTGGGGCTGCGATGGGCCGTTCAGAAGTGATGCCTGAATGGGGTTTGCAATTGAAAGACCAAGAGATTGAAGATGTTATTGCGTATCTTCGGACTATTCTGGTGGCTTCACCGGGAAAATAATTAGCGCTGGGAATCTGCAATGAATCGAGTGAAAGTTGTTGCAAAGAATTTTAATATTATCCGGGTATTGCTTGTTAGCTTTCTCGCGATGATGGTTTTAGTGGGTCAGAGTTATGCGGCCGTCGAAGAGGTTGATGACAGAGACAGTCGCAAAGAGATTCGAAATGTAACGCAGGCCGCCAAGGAAAGGAACAAGCAGGCAACGCGTGGGGCGGTTGTCTACAAAGCCTATTGTGTGCTTTGTCATGGTGCAGAAGGCACAGGTGGTTCGCGCATGAACAGGCTGCATAATAGCGTCAATCTCAAAATTTCCAATCTAAGCGCTTATGGCTATGACGAGATCATTCGCAAGGGCGGTGCGGCGGTAGGGCGTTCTGAATTTATGCCGGCCTGGCAAAGCGAACTCACCGACGAACAAATTGAAGATGTTGTAGTTTATCTGGCTTTGCTGAATGACTCTGTACGTCGTGGTGAGGTGGTATTTAAGACCAATTGCATTCTTTGTCATGGTGTTGATGGTGAGGGTAAAGGACGTGCGTCTGGTTTCTATGATCCTCCCCCCTCCGATCTGACGCGGAGTGTCAAGAATGATGCATATAAAAAAATGATCATTACTCAAGGTGGCGAAGCCATGGGGCGTTCAGCAGGTATGCCAGTCTGGGGAGGGCAATTGAGTGAGCGTGAAATTAATGATGTCGTAGCGTATCTGGGGACGATCTCGGAATCGAAGCGTAAAACACAAATGGCGAGCAACTTTGTTGCTGCCGAAATGAAAGACGATAAAAAAAATAGACGATCCAAGAAAAGAAAATCTCATGATGAGACGCAGTCAATAATTCAGAGTACAAAACTAAAAACACATCAGGTGCAGCGTGGTGGGTTGGTATATAAGGCTTATTGTGTGCTTTGCCATGGCGCGCAAGGCAAGGGCGGCTCCCGTATGACCAAGTTGCATGGTGATCTACAGTTGGAAATAACCAAGCAGTCGCCTGAATATTATGAAACTGTTATTCGTGGTGGTGGTGAAGCAGTGGGCCAATCAGAGTTTATGCCTACTTGGGGCGATGAATTAACAGACGAGCAAGTTAACGACGTGGTGGCCTATTTGTCGCTTTTGAATGATCCTATTCGTCGTGGTGATGTTGTGTTTAAGACCAATTGTATTCTGTGTCATGGCATTAAGGGTGATGGCAAAGGACGTGCCGCAGTTTTGTTTGATCCGCCACCTGCCGATTTAACCCGCAGTGAGAAAAATGACGACTACAAACGCATGATTATCACCTTGGGAGGTGCCGCTATGGGACGTTCAAGCGTGATGCCCCAGTGGGGACTTGAGTTAGATAAAAATGAAATCGATGATGTAGTGGACTATTTGAGAACAATTTCGATAGTGCCAACTTCCAATTAACTGAATGGAATAAATGTATCAAGAGGATGTTCATGATTGGAACTAAGAATGGAAGAAAACAGCAAGGAATTTTGGCTGTCATTTTAATAGGTATTTTTGCGATAGCAGCACCGGTCGGGCAAACATATGCAACTGATGAGTTGGATGCTGACACGGCAAAGCAGCTTAAGAAAGAGATTAGGGCTACCCGCAAAGAAATTCGTAAGGTGATGGCTCAAGCTAAAGATAAGACCAAACAGGCGGTTCGCGGAAGCCTGGTATATAAGGCCTACTGTGTTTTATGTCATGGAAACAAGGGTGACGGCAATGCCCGTATGACCAAAATGCATGGCAACCTGCCGCTAAAAATTTCCAAGCAGGCGCCTGAATATTATAAAAAAATAGTAGTTGGAGGTGGCCTGGCTGTAGAGCGCTCCGAGTTTATGCCGGCTTGGCAAGATGAACTGTCTGAAGAGCAAATTGACGACTTGGTGATGTATCTGAGTATGATTACAGACCCGGTTAGTCGTGGGGAAATCGTGTTTAAGACGAGCTGCATTCTTTGTCATGGTGTAAATGGAGATGGCATGGGGCGCGCATCAGTGCTATTTGATCCGCCCCCGGCCGATCTAACCAAGAGTGACAAGAATGACCTGTATAAGAAAATGATTATTACCATGGGCGGTGAGGCTATGGGCCGCTCACCCGTAATGCCCATCTGGGGCCAGGAGCTGAGTGAGGCGCAAATCGAGGATGTGGTGCAGTATTTGCGCTCGATTCTGACGGTGCCTTATCCCGTCGAATAGTCGGTTTATTAGTTCGCACTGATAAAGGGATGGCTTGCTATCCCTTTTTTTATAAATGTAAATCTTTGCAAATGCCCGTTAATTAGCATTGTTTTACTGATTCCCTCTGCGTATATTAGCAGCGACTTTGGGGGTGCCCATTTTTTGTTGGGCTAATAACCAAATCGATCACTACTTACCTGGGGAAATATAAAATGAAAAAATTCACTCTTTTACCGTTGGTTTCAGTTCTGGGGCTGACCGTTTCTGCCACCGCCATTGCTGAAGATCAATGGTATTTTGCACCAAGCCTTTCTTATGTTCTTGCTGACGATGATCGAGTCGCGGACGATGATTTTGGCTTACAGCTTGGTGTTGGTCAGGTGATCAATGAATCCTGGAACATCGAGTTCAGTGCTGTTATGGATACACTGGACTTGGAAAGCGGAGCAGGTGAATACAAACAGCGTGGTATCCAGGTTGATGGTCTGTATTTCTTCGACCGTGACCGCAGCATCGACCCTTACCTGGTCGGTGGTATCGGTGGCCTGCAGACCAAGCTAGGCACTAACAAAGACACCAACATGATGGCGAACGTGGGTGCTGGTGTGATGCACATGATCGGCGACAGCATCAGTCTGCGTGCCGATGCCCGTTACCGCTTGGATGATGATGACAAGAGCGTCGCAATGGAAGATCGCTTTGGCGACTGGATTGTGAATATCGGTCTGGCTATTCCGTTTGGTGGCAGCAAGGCTGCGCCTGCAGCGGCACCAGTTGCCGCGGCAATGGCAGAGCCAGAGCCGGTGGTAATGGATAGTGATGGTGACGGCGTGTCGGATGCAAATGACCGTTGTAAGAATACGGTTGCCGGTGCCAAGGTTAATGCCAACGGTTGTGAAGTCGACAGCGACAAGGATGGTGTGGTCGATCGCATGGATCGTTGCCCAGCGACACCTGCAGGTGCCAAGGTTGACGCCAAAGGTTGTGAACTGGATGGTGATAAGGACGGTGTCGTTGATCGTCTTGACCGTTGCCCATCAACCCCGGCCGGCGTGAAGGTTGATGCCAAGGGTTGCGAACTCGACTCTGACAAAGATGGTGTGCGTGATAGTGCAGACCGTTGTGCCAATACTGCAGCGGGTGTGAAGGTCGATGTGAAGGGTTGTGAAATTCAGGATGTGATTGTGCTGAAAGGTGTTAAATTCAACTCCGGTTCGGCTGATCTGACTGAAGGCTCCAAGACTGAGCTGAATGAGGTTGCTGCAACTCTGAAGAAGCATGCTGAGCTGAAGGTGGAAGTGGGTGGTTATACCGATAACACCGGTTCGCGCGCTTTCAATGTGTCTCTGTCTCAACGTCGTGCCCAATCAGTAGTTGATTATCTGGTCAGCCAGGGTGTAAATGCCGGCAATTTGTCTGCCAAGGGTTATGGCCCGGCCAGCCCAATCGCGGATAACGGCACCGCCGCAGGTCGTGCTGAGAACCGTCGTGTGGAGCTGCATATCGCTCAATAAACAGCCCGCAATATAATCCCCCTTAGGGCGGGTTCGGTCTTCTGATCGTGCCCGCCCTTTTTTATTGCCCGTACTTTGTTCGAAACTCTTTTTGACGCTCATGCCCTTCCGGCTTGGCTATGAGCCGGTATAATGGCCCGCTTGAATTAACTGCAGACTGAGATTCAGATGAGTGATCAACCCCGCCAGGACCAGGGCATAGAGCAACTTCCGCTCAAAAGCTTTACCGAAAAGGCCTATCTCGACTATTCAATGTACGTCATTCTCGACCGTGCACTGCCCAATATCGGTGATGGTCTAAAGCCGGTGCAACGTCGCATTGTTTATGCAATGTCTGAGCTGGGCCTGTCGGCCACAGCCAAATTCAAAAAATCAGCTCGAACTGTCGGTGACGTGCTGGGTAAGTTTCATCCCCACGGCGACTCGGCCTGCTACGAGGCCATGGTGTTGATGGCGCAGCCTTTCTCTACCCGTTATGCCTATGTAGATGGCCAGGGCAATTGGGGCTCACCGGATGATCCCAAGTCGTTTGCCGCCATGCGTTACACCGAATCACGCCTGGCACCGTATTCCGAATTGCTGTTGAGCGAGGCCTCGCAGGGCACGGTGGACTGGGTGCCTAATTTCGATGGTACTTTGGAAGAGCCCTCGGTGCTGCCTGCCCGCGTGCCGAATGTGTTGCTCAATGGAACAACGGGTATTGCTGTTGGCATGGCAACCGACATTCCGCCGCACAACATGCGTGAGGTGGTGAGCGCATGTATCCGCTTGCTGGATGAGCCAAAGGCCGATTTGTCTGCCCTGTGTGAACATGTGCAGGGGCCTGATTATCCCACCGAGGCGGAGATTATTACTCCACGCGCCGATATTCGCAAAATGTATGAAACAGGCAATGGCAGCATTCGTATGCGCGCTGTGTTTGAACGCGAAGACGGCGACATCATTGTCACCGCGTTACCGCACCAGGTTTCCGGTGCCAAGGTGCTGGAGCAGATAGCCCAACAGATGAACGCCAAAAAGCTGCCCATGGTGGAGGACCTGCGTGACGAGTCCGATCACGAAAACCCAACACGGCTGGTGATCACGCCGCGTTCCAATCGCGTCGATGTGAAAGCACTGATGTCGCACCTGTTCGCCAGCACCGATCTGGAACGAACCTACCGGGCCAATTTCAATGTGATCGGCATCGATGGCCGTCCACAAGTGAAAAATTTACACCAGATCCTGAAAGAGTGGCTTGAATTCCGTACCGAGACTGTGCGTCGTCGTTTGCAGCATCGCTTGGATAAGGTGAATCGTCGCCTGCATCTGTTGGAAGGTTTGTTGATTGCGTTCCTGAATATCGACGAAGTGATTCACATCGTCCGCACCGAAGACGAGCCGAAGAAAGTGCTGATGAAACGCTTCGCTCTCTCTGCAGAACAAGCCGACTACATCCTCGACACCAAACTGCGTCAATTGGCCCGTCTGGAAGAGATGAAGATTAAGGCCGAGCAGGAAGAATTGGCCAAGGAACGCGACATGTTGGAGAAAACCCTGGGCTCGAAACAGCGCATGAAGACGTTAATTCGAAAAGAATTGATGGCCGATGCCGAACAGTACGGCGACGACCGGCGATCACCAATTGTTGAGCGGGTTGCCGCCGAGGCGATGGATGAAACGGCACTGACCCCGGCCGAGCCGGTTACGGTGGTGTTATCGGAAAAGGGCTGGGTGCGTTCAGGCAAAGGGCATGAGCTCGATCCGAATAGCATGAGCTATAAGGCTGGCGATGGTTTCCTCTCTGCCGCGCGTGGCCGCAGCAATCATTTGGCGGTATTCATCGATTCAAGTGGCCGTTGTTATGGTGTGCCTGCCCACACATTGCCTTCAGCGCGAGGGCAAGGCGAACCCCTTACCGGGCGTCTTAATCCGCCGGCCGGGGCGACCTTTGTTGCTGTGATGATGGGGGCGGAGAGTGATCGTTACCTATTGGCCTCGGATGCCGGCTACGGTTTTGTCGTCAAGCTGGGTGATCTGATGGCCAAGAACAAAAACGGCAAGGCGATCCTGAATGTGCCCAAGGGCGCGCGGGTGTTGCCGCCGACACCGGTTAAGGATGTGGTTAGCGATGTGGTGACTGCGGTGACAACTGAAGGGCGCATGCTGGTCTTCCCGTTGACTGAGTTGCCCGAATTAAGTAAGGGTAAAGGTAATAAGATTATCTCTATTCCATCAGCGCGTGTCGCCAGCCGTGAGGAGTATGTGGTGGCCATCAACAGCGTGCCTGCAGGCGAGAAATTGACTCTGTTCTGCGGTCAGCGCCATACCACCTTTAAATCATCCGACCTGGAACACTATCAGGGTGAGCGCGGTCGTCGTGGTAACAAACTGCCACGCGGATTTCAGCGCGTGGATCGCGCCTCTGTGGGTGATGAGTCGTAGGGTGCGCAATGCGCACTACATTTTACATTCGGAAAAGATGCGGACGTTGCACTGTTGGCAGCGTTCGGCATCAAGTCGCGGGTAAATCTGTTCAATTGCTTCAGCCTTGCTGGCAAAGATATTTTCTGTGCCTAACTGTTTAAGGTAATCCCCTTTTTTCAGGATGTTGTAAACCCCTTCTTTAACGGCGCAGAGGTAGAGGGCCCCGCCCATTTTGCTGCGGCGTTGAGCTTCGCGAACTAAAAGCTCCGCCCCGGCGACATCGATGAAGTTTATGCCGCTGCCGATGATTAATACATTTTTTTGTTGCGAATGTTTCTCGTTGATGTCGCGTATATAGCGTTCAATATAGTTGATCGAGCCAAAAAAAAGTGAACCATCGATCCGGATGATCTTTAGTTGCGGGCACTCCTTAGCCTGAGTGGCTGGGATAAAGTGGCGTTCTGATGAGTTTTCATCGGGACGTAAGCTAATGATGTCAGGGTATGAGATGCGGTTGAGGTGTAACACCAGTGATAAGATCACACCGACGTAGACGGCGAAGGTCAGCTCGACAAAAAGTGTGGCAATAAAAGTGGTGCTGAGAACTGCAGCATCCACCGGATTAGCCTTGAAGATCACCTTGATGTGCTGCCAATCGATCAGACGAATTGCCACTAGTAGCAGCACGGCCGCCATGGCGGGTATCGGGAGGTAAGCTGCGAGCGGGGCAGCAACTAAAATAACCAGCGCCACAGCCAGGGCGCTGAACACGGCTGCCAGTGGTGTTCTGGCTCCGGCGCGATAGTTAACGCCGGAACGGGTGAAGGAACCGGATGAGGCATAGCTGGAAAAGAAACTGCCGACCAGGTTGGATAAACCCTGACCGATAAATTCGCGATTGGCATCATGGGGCTGGTGGCTCTTGGCAGCAATGCTGCGAGCAATGGAGACCGCCTCCATGAGTCCTAGAAGCGCGATGGCCAGGGCGCCTGAGGCGAGTTGGCCGATGGTATCCAGATTCAGATTTGGTGCTGAGAGTGGTGGCAGCTGATTGGGTAACGAGCCGACCAGTTGAATGCCCTGTTTAGCCCCACCTAGTAGATCGGCAATAATGGCACCGAAAACCATGGCGATGAACAGAGAGGGCCAGTCGGGGCGTAGGCGGCGAATGATCAGCGCCACGACCAGTGTTGCTACGGCCACGGCAAGGGCATGTAGGTTGGTGTCGGGTAGATGCTGAATGATCTGGCTCCAGTTGTTCCAGAAGCTTAGGTTGCGCGGCAGCTCTAGGGCCAGCAGGTTATTCATCTGAGAGGTGATGATCAACAACGCAGCACCGGCGGTAAAACCAATAATCACCGAGTGTGAGATGAAGTTCACTAGCATGCCGAGGCGCGCCAATCCCATTAATAATTGGAACAGTCCCACCATAAATGTCAGTGTCAGCGCTAGTGCGATATAGGCCGGGGTTTCTGGCAGGGCCAGTGCACTGACCGTGGTGAATACGACGATTGAGATCGGAGTGGTAGGGCCTGACATCAGGTGATGGGACGAACCAAACAGGGCCGCAATGATTACCGGCACGATAGCGGTGTAAAGACCATACTCAGGTGGCAGTCCGGCCAACATGGCAAAGGCGACGCCTTGTGGTAGTACAATCACTGCGCCTGTCAGCCCGGCAAACAGGTCCTGCCGCATTTCGGTGCGGTTAAGATTGTTCCACCAGTTATGTCGGCTGGTTAGTCGCAAAGTCCTGTTGTCACTCTAAATAAAATATTTTAATAATTATATCTGTTATTTTTATAAAAGACTTGAGCGCTTCATGGATGTCAGGAAAAAAACAGGAAAATAGCTGCTTAAGTAAATCTTTGCATCCCGGCCATTGAACTCAGATAATTACACCCCATCTAACGGAGCGTGGTGCAGATCTGCCACGATAGTTGATTTCCGAAATTTTTGGAGGATAAATGAAACGCATATTCCTGTTTTTGGCCACCAACATGGCCATTATCGTAGTGCTGAGTATCTCGCTGCGCCTGCTGGGGGTGGAACGAATCCTCGATGAGCAGGGCGTTGGCCTCGACCTGAAATCTTTGCTGATTTTTGCCGCGGTATTCGGCTTTGGCGGGTCATTTATCTCTCTGGCCATTTCAAAATGGATGGCAAAGCGCACCACTGGCGCAAAAGTAATCGAACAGCCTTCGAATGAGGTCGAGCGCTGGTTGGTACAAACAGTTCAGCGTCAGGCTGAGCGTGCTGGAATCGGCATGCCTGAAGTGGCGATATTTCCATCACCCGCCCCCAATGCTTTTGCCACGGGCATGAGCCGTAACAAATCCCTGGTAGCGGTTAGCTCTGGCCTGTTGCAAAACATGGACAAGGATGAAGTAGAGGCCGTGCTAGGGCATGAAGTGGCCCACGTCGCCAACGGCGATATGGTCACCCTGACCTTGATCCAAGGCGTCGTGAATACCTTCGTGATTTTCCTCTCCCGCGTGATTGGTCATACCGTTGATCGGGTGGTGTTCAAAAACGAACGTGGTCACGGAATAGCCTTTTGGATAACCACTATCATTGCCGAAATTGTGTTGGGAATTCTGGCCTCAATAATTGTGATGTGGTTCAGTCGTCAGCGTGAATTCCGAGCTGATGCCGGTGGCGCCAGTCTGGCCGGACGGCAGAAAATGATTGCCGCGTTGGAACGCCTCAAGCAAGGCAGCGCCCCAGCAGAGCTGCCAGATCAGCTGGCCGCCTTCGGTATTGCAGGTGGCATCGGTCAGGGCTTAAAAAAACTGTTCATGAGTCATCCTCCGCTTGAAGAAAGAATCGAGGCACTGCGTCGCGCTGAATAGTTAAATTATTGTTATTTAATCGTTTTTTGTTGAAAAAACCTCTATTTTATGGAGTTTAATTGTCTTGGTCCATTCAGCAATTGTTCAGTTTCGTTTAGCTATCTTGTAATCAAACCTGAAAGGGTTTGCCTTGTCCGCTGAGGATAAGGTGAGGGAATTAGGAATGGATCGGCTCAATGCTGATTTATAACTTGCACTAGAGGAGAAAATATTATGAAACGTATTATTGCATCTGCAGTTCTGGCTTCTGCTTTCGTGGCTGCACCTGCTATGGCTGATCTGGATCTGGCCAAGAAGAGTGGATGTCTGGCTTGTCACAGTGTTGACGCTAAGGTTGTTGGTCCAGCTTGGAAAGACGTTGCTGCCCAAGTTAGTGATCGTGCTCGCATCGTCAACTCTATCAAAAAAGGCAGTAAAGGTAGCTGGACTGCCGTAACTGGTGGTGTTCCAATGCCTCCTTACTCACCTCGTGTTTCTGATGAGAACATTGAGAAGCTGGCTGATTTTATCCTTAGCCTGAAGTAAAGCTCGGCACGAAGAACCAAGGTTCTTTAAAAGCCCTAGGCAAGGTCGAAGTCCCCCTTCGATAGCCTGGGGCTTTTTTTATTCTATTTTTCCTGAACCCAATCATCAATGTTTCGGTTATCCTTATGCGCTCTAGATAGAGCTGAGTACAGTCATGCGACTATTGATTGTTGAAGATGAGACGGAACTGAGACAGCAGCTACAACAGCGCTTTCAAGAAGAAGGCTTTGTGGTGGATGTGGCTGCCGATGGTGAAGAGGGGCTCTATATTGCCATGGAATATCCTGTGAATGCAGCCGTGGTGGATATTGGCCTGCCCAAACTCAACGGCATCGAATTGCTGCAGAAGTTGCGATCATCAGACAAAAGCTTTCCTGTCTTGATTCTCACCGCACGAGGCCGTTGGCAGGATAAGGTCGAAGGCCTGGAAGCCGGTGCAGACGATTACCTGGTCAAACCCTTTCACATCGAAGAATTGGTGGCGCGTATGAAGGCCCTGCTGCGCCGTGCGGCGGGCTTGTCTAAGCCTGAAGTTGAATATGGCCCGATCAGTCTAAATACGTCTACACAGCAGGTGTTTCTGAGCGGGAATGAATTGGAGCTGACCGCCTACGAATACAAAGTGCTTGAATATCTGATGCTGAATGCGGGCAAGGTGATCTCCAAAACCGATCTTACTGATCACATCTATGAGCAGGACTTTGATCGCGACAGCAATGTGATTGAAGTGTTTGTCGGGCGCCTGCGCAAGAAGCTCGATCCGGACAATATACTGCACCCCATCGATACGCTGCGTGGCCGGGGCTACCGCTTTTCCTTGAAACAGGAAGGCGCGTGAGGCTATCCATCAATAGCCGCATGTTGATTGCGGCCAGCATCATTCTATTTAGCTTTCTGGGGGTGACTGGTGTCACCCTGGAGGGCTCATTTCGTGTCAGTACTGAAGCGTCTTTCAAGGAGCGCCTGCAGGTGCATCTCAATGCCCTGATCGCGGCGGCAGAGCAGGAGAGTGACGGTTCCTTTCGACTGCTCCATGCCTTGCCGGAACCGCGTTTTTTTACCGAGCGTTCTGGACTTTACGCCAAGATTATTGGTAATGAGGGAACAGTGGTTTGGTCGTCAGTGTCGATGAATGACATTACCATTCCGATACAGCCTGGGCTTGGGCGAGGCGAGGGACGTTACCAATATTTGCTGGCATCCAGCGGTGAGCCTGTTTTGACGTATAGCCTTGGATTGACCTGGGGTGAAAATGAAAAATTCAAAGAAGGCTACACTTTTGCAGTGGCCGAGAGTGTGGTGCGTTTTAATCAGCAGTTTAATGAATTTCGTCAGAATCTCTGGGCCTGGCTTGGTGGTGTGACGTTGATTTTGCTGATTATGTTGACCGTCATTCTGCGTTGGGGTTTGGCACCGTTGCGTGAAGTGGCCGAGGACCTGCAGGATATCGAAGCTGGCCGGCATCATGAACTGCGCGGCAAATATCCCAAAGAATTACGTGGCCTGACAGATAATCTGAATGCGCTGATCCGTACCAATCGGGAACACGAAGAACGTTACCAGGCGAGCTTAGGTGACCTGGCGCATAGCCTTAAAACTCCGCTGGCGGTGTTGCGTGGTGCGGTTGAGGTTACCAACCAGCCTATCGGCCAGCTGCAGTCGATAGTGGAAGAGCAAGTGCAACGTATGGATCAGATTGTGCAATATCAGCTGCAGCGTGCGGCCACCTCTGGTCGTACCGCTCTAATGGCGCCTGTGGACCTAGAGGCGATGACGCACAAGATTGTGACGGCAATGGACAAAGTCTATGCCGAAAAAGGGCTGCAATGTCATATTAATATTGAGGCTGGGATGGAGTTCCGCTGCCAGGAAGGCGATATGATGGAGTTGCTTGGCAATTTAGTGGATAACGCCTTCAAGTGGGCAAAGCAACGCATTGAAATTTACATCCGACGGGATGATTTGGAGAATCGCACTGCGCCGGGCTTGTTAGTGATGATTTGTGATGACGGGCCGGGTATAGAAGAGAAAGACCTGGATACTGTACTGGCCCGAGGCGGCCGCCTGGACCCGGCTACCAGCGGTCATGGCTTGGGGCTGGCGATGGTGCAGAATATTGTCGAACTCTACCAGGGCGAGCTGAGAATCAATCGTGCCCGCCTCGGTGGGGCTCAAGTAACACTCTGGCTGCCCTGGAGTTAATCCTAAAGACTTGCCACTTTTCGGCCGATATCTATACCAGTAAGTACGTTTTCCCAGATCCCACACCGGACGTTGGATCCAAACTTAGGAGTACGAGTATGGATATCAGCGGAGTAATGGCCCCTGCCGCAAGTCAGGTATCGCGACAGAAGATGGGTGATCCTGCCAGTATTGCTGTGTTGGACAAGGCGATGGATATTGAGATGGCCGCCGCCTCGCAGTTGATCAACAGTGTTGTCGAGCAGACCCAGGAGGTTCCCTCTGAGAAACTGCCCCCGCATCTTGGTCAAAATCTTAATGTCACAGCTTAATTAACAGTTAAGTTTCTAATTCAAACACCAGTTCTCCATCAGCTGTTGGGTTGGTGGAGAACAGTTGTTGTGCCCATTCCGAAAAATCCAGTTCAAATCTTTCGCTGAGTTCCTCGGCTTTTTGTTGCAGTGATGCCAAGCCCACTTCGCCTGGGCGTTGTTTGAAGGCGAACACAATCACATTTAAGTGCTGCGGCACAGTCAGGCAAAGTGTGGAACGATCAAATTGTTGTCGCATTAGCCAAAGAATATTTCTGAAGGTGTCGGCATTGTTTGTTATCAAGTTTATAATCAACATGCCGTTTGCTTCGAGCTTGTCATAACAGTGCTGGAAGAAGACCTTGTCTTGTAAAAGCACTGGCACATCAGTGCCGTGGTAAATATCTACCATGATCATGTTATAAAGCTGTTTGCTGTTAGCAACAAAGTGTCCTGCATCATCAATTTGGATTTCAATTCGCCTTGAGTCTGGCAAAGCAAAGTATTCGCGGCAGATATCTACCATGGCGGCATCGATCTCAACAGCAGTGAAATGGCTGTCAAGCAGGTAATGATGTAGGTAGCGTATTAGGTCGCCACCGCCCAGGCCAAGCATGAGCACGCTTTCTGGAGGTACTTGAAATAGCAGGCTGCTCATCATGGCATGCATGTAGGGTAGATTAAGTTGCTGTGGACGCTTTAATGACAGTGCGCTTTGAACCGCATGCTGATCGGTGCGTAACATACGCAGTTCGTCAGACTGGCTGATTTCGATAGTGTGAAACGCCGAATGGCGCGAATAAATCAGTTGGCCTGGCGGAAACTCCATGAGTGCCTCGTTCTCAAGTGAAATAATTTTCTGATCAATCAGATATT
>CALZIQ010000001.1:39864-85044 GCA_945787735.1 uncultured Chromatiaceae bacterium
AAGCATAACCCAGCTCACCCTGCAGGTTGGCGCTGGCCATGTGTACGTTGTTCAACGGTTGGCCTTCACCGCCGCCGCCAAGCACATAGATGTAATTCTGATATGTTGCTGCAGCAAATGCGCTTCGTGGCACAGGTAAGGGGGAGGTATTGCGCCAGGTTTCAAGTGAGCCATTGGCCTTAATTCGCGCCACCTCAACACTGGTAAGACGCTGGTTACCGGTATGGCCACCGGCGATGTAAAGATATGTGCCAAGGCTGAAGGCTTCGGCCACCAGGCGCGGGGTCAGCAGGCCGTGGGTTTCAATTTGCCAGGGGGTTAGTCGAGTGTTCGCTTGGATGCGGCTGGATTCCACATCGCTATAGCTAGCCTCTGGATTGCGCATGTGGCCGCCGAGTAGATAAACAGTATCTCCGTTTGCGGCGGCGGAATGGATGTAGCGATCGATGATGGATTCATGCTGTTCCATTTGCCAGTTGCCCAGGCGGCCATCGGCCTGAATTTCCGCCTGTTCGATCGATTTCAAAAAACGGCCGTCATAACCGCCGATGGCATAGAGGTTATTGTTGTGCAACACAGTTTTCAGGCCGCGCCGTGGAGTCAGCAGCTGACTGATGGTTTGCCATGGTCCCAATGAACCGTCTGCTTTAATTCGTGCACGTTCCACCGAGGCAATGGGGTAGTTCAGTTCACCCGGCGCACCACTGCCACCACCCAGCGTGTAGAGATAATCATTAAAGGCAACGGCTGCATTATAAAAGCGGCCTTCAATGATGGGACTAGTGCGCCGCCAGGCACCTAGCGTACCGTCTTTTTTTACGGGCGCATATTCGACCGCATGCACATAGCGCTCATTGCCATCGATACCACCCACAACATAAAGGTAGCCATTGTGGGCAACCGCCGCGGGGGCGCGGCGAGGCAGCTCGAAACTGTTGACTGGCTTCCAGCCCGCAACCCAGTCGGCTTGTCTGGGCTTGTTAGATGACCCACTGCTAAGCCAGATCACCAGCACCACAATGGTGGCGATGAAAAAAAGCGGCCCGAAATGGCCGCTTAGTTTCTGAGTATTGGGCATGCCTAGTGACTGGTAACGAAGACTACTTCGGCTACATCTTTATAATGTTTGGCGAAGTGAATAGTCATGCCTTCCTGGATGTGGGCTGGCAATTCTTCGAAGTCTTTGCGGTTGGCTTCTGGCAGAATCACTTCCATGATGCGGTTGCGTCGTGCCGCAATCACTTTTTCACGAATACCGCCTACGGCCAATACCTGGCCAGTCAGAGTCAGTTCACCTGTCATGGCCAGCGGGCGGCTGACCTTGCGCTTGCGTGCCAGTGACAATAGCGCTGTGGCCATGGTGATGCCGGCGCTGGGGCCGTCTTTTGGCGTTGCCCCTTCTGGCACATGCAAATGCAAAAAGGCCTTGTCAAAAAAGCTTGGATCACCATCGAAATCTTTGAGGTTGGATAAGATGTAGCTGTAGGCAATTTCGGCTGATTCTTTCATGACATCGCCGAGCTGGCCCGTGAGTTTGAAGCCACGGTTAAGGCTGTGGATTTGCGAGGCCTCGATGGTCAGTGTGACACCGCCGAGCGAGGTCCAAGCCAAGCCGTTAACTATGCCGATGCCACTGGGCAATTTTTCCTTTTTGAAGAAAGGTTGGCCCAGGTAGGTCTCGACATCCTTGATGGTGATGTTCTTCTGTTTTTTAGTGCGTGGTTTACTGACGAATTCGACCACTGCCTTGCGCACCATGCGGCCCAGTTGTTTTTCCAGATTGCGCACACCGGCTTCGCGGGCATAGCCTTCGATCACATGGCGCAGGGCCGAGTCGGTTACCTTGAGCTGACTCTTTTTTACCCCTGCCTTATCGAGCTGACGTGGCCAAAGGTGGTGCTTGGCGATTTCGACCTTTTCTTCGGTGATATAACCACCCAGGCGAATGATCTCCATGCGGTCGAGCAGCGGGCCGGGAATGGTGTCCAAGGTGTTTGCGGTGCAAATGAACAGCACCTTGGACAGGTCGAGGCGCACATCAAGATAGTGATCAAGGAATTCAGCATTCTGTTCAGGGTCCAAAACCTCCAGCATGGCCGAGGCAGGATCACCGCGATAGGAGCTGCCCATCTTGTCGATCTCATCCAGCATGACCACCGGGTTGGCGGTGCCCACGTCTTTCAGTGCCTGCACTACTTTGCCGGGCATGGCGCCGATGTAGGTGCGGCGGTGGCCTTTGATCTCGGCCTCGTCGCGCATGCCGCCCACCGAAAAACGATAGAATTTACGCCCAAGGGCACGGGCGATGGATTTGCCGATCGAGGTTTTGCCCACGCCGGGCGGGCCGACAAGCAAGATGATGGAGCCGGAGATTTCGCCTTTGAGCGAACCGACAGCCAGAAATTCGATAATGCGGTCTTTGACATCGCCGAGACCATCATGGTCTTCGTCAAGGATTGTCCTGGCGGCCTTGAGATTGAATTTATCTTCTGAATAGAGCCCCCACGGCAGCGTGGTTACCCAGTCGAGGTAGTTGCGTGTAACGGCATATTCCGGTGAGCTGACATCAAGGATGCTCAGTTTGTCCAGTTCATCCTCGATGCTTTCTAATACTGGTTCAGGGACAAGGCGCTCATCCAGGCGCTCATTAAAGCGGTCGAGATCGGCCTGGCGGTCATCTTTGGCGATGCCTAGCTCTTGCTGGATGACCTTGAGTTGTTCGCGCAGGAAGAATTTACGTTGATGTTCGCTGATCTTTTTTTCCACCGACTGACGGATCTGGACCTGCAGCTTGGCTACGTCCAGTTCTTTCTTAATCAGGATCAAGACCTTCTGCATGCGACGATGGATATTGGTGGTTTCCAGGATGTCCTGTAGCTCTTCCTTGTCGGCCGTGGTTAGGGCAGCGGCAAAATCGGTCAACGGCGAAGGTTCATTGGGACCAAAGCGATCGAGAAAATATTTGAGTTCTTCGCTGTAGAGCGGGTTGAGTGGCACCAGCTCCTTCAAAGTGTTGATGATGGCCATGGCATAGGCCTTGGTCTGTTCCGTGTTTTTTGTGCTGGTTTCATCCGGATACTCGACCTGGGCCAGGTAGGGCGGTTCGTCGGTGAGCCACTTCACCACGCGAAAACGCCTGACACCTTCGGCAATGAACTGCAATTTGCCTTCAGAACGGATTGGGTGGTGTAAATGAATCACACTACCGGTCTGATAGAAATCTTCTGTGGTGGCATCTTCCTCTTCTTCACGCTGTACCAGCAACACACCCCCAACCTTGGCAGGGGTCTCACCGATTTTTTTGATGGTATCCAGCCAGGGGTCTTCCCCCATCAGAATCGGCAGAGTTTGCGCCGGGAAGAAAGGGCGATCAGACAAGGGCAGAATATAAAGCGTCTGCGGCAGCGATTGTGTGCTGATTGTCAGGCTGGATGAAAAAGAGTCATTCTCATCGCGGATGATCTCTTCCGGTTCAATCCAGTCCTCTTCATCATTATCGTACATAGATAAATCACTATCCTTTATGATTGTTGGTCATTTCTAATACTGGCTCAAGCCGCCCCGGCAATATTCACCCCTAATGGGGTGCTGAGGAAAAACAAGCTCAAAACGCAGATTTACCAAATCTAAACACCGTTTCCCTGTTTGTTTAGACTTGCCAGGCTCGGCTTGTTCAATTTATTAGAAATGCCTTGTTATAGGTTGATGGCCCCAACGCCGTCTCCAGCTACTATAAATGTTCACGACAGTGATTGCATTTTCTTGAATGGAATTTTGTATTCTTTTCTCTGAATCTAATTAAAGAACGCTTAGATGCGTGGAGGGTGCGGGATGAATTATGGTGAAGTTGAGCTTGTTAGCAAGTCGATTTGTTTTCAGGGCTTTTTCCGTATCGAAAAATATCGCCTGCGCCATGCCTTGTTCGCGGGCGGCATGAGCGATGAGATGAGCAGGGAGCTGTTCGAACGTGGCCATGCGGTGGCCATGCTGCCCTATGATCCAGTGCTGGATCAGGTAGTGCTGATAGAACAGTTCCGTATCGGCGCCCTGAATGATCCGCAAGGGCCGTGGCTGACAGAAATTGTTGCCGGCATGATTGGTGAAAACGAAACCGCAGCAGGCGTAGCAAGACGTGAATCAGTCGAGGAGTCTGGTTGTGAAGTGAGCGATCTTATGCGTATCTGTGCTTATTATCCCAGCCCGGGTGCCTGCAGCGAAACAATTGAGTTGTTCTGTGGCCGTGTTGATGCCTCAAAAGCGGGAGGAATTCACGGCCTGGATCATGAACACGAGGATATTCGTGTGATTACGGTTGGATTTGGTGAGGCAATGAGTTGGATCGAGTCAGGGCGGCTCAATTCTGCCGCAGTGATAATGGCGATGCAGTGGCTGGCGATGCATAAGAGTAGGGTATTGCAAGCTTGGTCAAATGGATAGGCAGTTATTTGCTAAACATTACACCGATGCCAAAGTGGAAACGCGTGTCTGGCGATTCGCTGCGCTTGGGCCAGAGATGTAGTTGCCTGATCTCAATAACCGGATAGGTGTATTCCGTTTCACCAACGCGGCCTGTGCGATTTTGTTGCAGCGTGCCGCTGAGGCTGATTAAGCGCCCCTGGTTATAATCGCTGGTTTCTAAATATCCCGGCTGCAATGCCAGAAATCGTCCCTGAGGAGTTTTCTTGGGATCAGGTCGTTGCTTCGAGTCTAGCGGGTAGGCCAGGATTTCGAATTGCGTTGCCTGTTTCAGATTGCTGCTGGCGATGATGACTCCGCCCCATAAAACAGCAGTGCCTTGTAATTGTGTAGTTTCAACCAGCGCCTGTTGCGGGGTGATATTCAGATTTATGTTGTTGGTGTCAAATTTCGGTGCGGAGGCGCAGGCGCACAAGAGCATAGCGGATAGCAGCATGAAGCTAAATTTGGGCGCAGCTTTCATATGGATTACCAATGATAAGGGCCACGGTAAGGCCTATACGACCAGGGGTAGAACGGCCAGGGATCATAATACCACCAAGGTGGAGGGTGTTCATGATGTACGGGTTCGGCCTCCAGCGGCCATAAGTATGATGAAGTGACTGTTACCACCGGGAAAGAATAAGCATATTCGCCGATGGCGCGCGTTGTTTGTGTGTCGATAGTGCCAACGATGGTCAGTAGCCGACCTGTTTCGTAGACGACAGGGTCGGCGAAACCCTGAAAGCTGGCAATGAAGCGGCCGTCGCTTTTACCATCGATGCTAGGTTGGCCGTTCTTTTTTAACTGCCGGCTTACTAATTCAACCCAAGTCTGTGTAGCCTTGTTCTCCACCCGGGTGATCACACCACCCCAGCGCACGGTAGTGCCAACAAAAGCCTCGGGGCCGGCCTGGACCACGGTCAGCGTCAGGTTGCCGGGTGGCGCCTGGCTGATGGGGAGAGGCACTTGACTGGCGCAGCCAGTTAAAAAGATTGCCACTAAGATATAACGCAGTCTGTTCACTCAATGCCTCACAAAATGCCTGCACACTTGGCGGCGTTTTTTCACATTGTGTTACTCACATGATTATAGACTGCCGTTTGGATATAAAAGTTTGTTTAGCCATTCCAGCGATCCTGCTGTGCTGCCTGTCTCCCACGCTCCTCGTTCACAGTAAATAACAAGACGAGTCCGGCGATGAAAAATAGCAGGGTAGAGAGAATGGCAAAGCGGTGATTGCCTTGCGCTAGATAGATGGTGGCGCCGTAGGTTAAGGGGCCAATGATGGCAGCCAGTCTTACCGCTAGCCCCCACAGGCCAAAGAATTCACCACTGCGCTGAGGTGGCGAAAACAAACCTACCAGCGCACGCCCGGCGGATTGACTGGCGCCAAGGGCAAAACCGATGAGATTGGCGGCGAGCCAGAATATGTCTTTTTCTGTGGCGCTATAGGCAATACCAATGGCGATGATCCAAATGATCAGCGTCAGGATCAGGCTAAGTTTTGAGCCGATGCGATCCTGCAGATGACCAAAAATAAAGGCCCCGGCTGCAGCGGTGATGTTAACCACCATAATCAATTGCAGGGTATCGGCGGTGGTGAAATTCATGACCTCCTGGGCATAGACCGCCGCCAGTACAATGACGCTATTGATGCCGGCGTGGTAGGTGGCCAGGGTGATCAGAAATCGAAACAGATCTTTGTGTTGGCGCGCATGTTTAAGCGTGTGGTTGAGACGATGAAAACCAATCCGTATATAACTGATAGGTGTCTGTGAAGTGTCTGCAACCGCACGTTCCTTAAGCCAGAGCAGGGTCGGAAGGGCGGCCAAGGCGAACACGGTGGCTACAATCAAGCTGGTCATGGGAACAAACTGATCAGCACTTTGCCCGTGTTGCTCTGCCCATTGTATATATAAAATGCACAACCCCAGAGTGAGTAGGCCGCCCAAGTAGCCGATAGTCCAGCCATAACCGGACAAACGCCCCATGTGCTCGGGTGGGGCAATCTCGGGTAAGAAGGCGGCGATGAAGTTTTCACCGGCGGCGAACATAATAGTGGCTAGGATCACCAGCACCATTGCCAGGGCAATATCACCCGGCCCGACCAGACTCAGCAGTGCGGTAAACAGGACGCAACCAAGTGTGCTGATAACGAGAAAACGTTTCTTGGCAGCGGAATAATCAGCAATAGCCCCCAGAATTGGAGCGCAGACCAGGACCAGACCGTTGGCGATCGCCATGGCGATGGTCCAGAGTAAGGTTGCGCTGCCATTTTGGTGTTCATTGACACCGCTGGCGATTACCGTGACAAAGTAGGCGTTGAATACGGCCGTGAGTACCACTGTGGTATAACCGGAGTTGGCGAAATCGTACATGCACCACGCGAAACGTTCACGTCGTCCGGCCGGCGGCAGTGGAAGCTTTTGTTTTGCTGTTGGCATTGGGCTAAGGTTATACCTTGTCGGCTGCGCACTGTCACAGCTTTATTGATGGTTGTTACAGGTGCCGGTTAAACTTGCGGTAATTGCGCGTCGATATTGTTTATATGGTGTTTGATTGGGTTAGAAGTGCGGAATGAAGATTTATGAGGACAATTTTCAACGTTTGATGCTGCTCTTGCCTGCGCTGGATGCTGATGTCCGATCCAAAGTCACAGTTGATCATTTTGACGGGCTACAGGTGGATGTGCTTGAGCAACATAGATATACCACCGTCATCAGGTTGGCCCAGAAATTGCCGCTTTCGTTTCTCTCCGTTGCCATGCCATTGATGGTGGTTCGTGTCTACCATGATGCCGAAGTGGCTGAAGTCCTGTCTTACCAGCGTCAATTTCGTTTCAAGCCCAAATATGACTATCCTAATCCTGATATGTGCCAGGTGCGGGAAAAACAGCGGGTGAACGAATTCCTGGGTGAGTGGCTGGACCATTGCCTGGGAGCTGGCGTGAAGGTAAGGTCTATGGCGCTTGGTTAGATAGCGGCTTGGATTTTGTGGTAAATCCCTCCAGAAGTTTTTGCTTAATCTCAGTTAAAGTTTTATTTTATTTTGCCGTTTATTGGAGGTGAGCCGAGTAAGGGCGGGCTATATTTTACAGCTAGCTTAAATTACGGCTTTTTGCTCAAGTTGGACCATTGTAAAAACGGCCTTTGTATCAAGAAAAATGACTGAAGGGATTCTATGAATACGAACACACAAGGACAATCAGCTGTCAGCGGCATATCGATTCCGGTTAAGATCAATATTATTGTTGGCTTGATTTTTCTACTGGTGATCTCGTCAGTAACAGTTTTTGTTTTCAGCCAAGAGAAGGAACGCGTGCTGGAACAGGCGAAAGACCGCACCCGCGACATGACCACCCTCTATTTCGATGGCCTGAATACCATGATGCTGACCGGTACCATGGGCGAACGAAAAATCCTACAGGACAAGATGGCACGGCGGCCGGGTGTACTTGATGCCCGCGTGATCCGTGGTGAACCTGTTAAACAACAGTTTGGGCCGGGTTTTGATCATGAGCAGCCGATTGATGATCTTGATCTCAGGGTTTTGAATGGTGAAGAGATTGTCGAAGTCACGGACACCAAGGATGGTCGTGTGCTGACTGTGCTGACCCCCTTCAAGGCGACTACCAATACCCGCGGTGTGAACTGTCTGCAATGTCACAACGTGCCCAATGGCGCCATCAACGGTGGCATCCGTGTCAGCTATTCCCTGGCTGAAATGGATAAAACAATCAAAAAAGAAATGATCACCAATGCCATTGTCAATCTCGTTGCCTTGGCGCTTGGTCTATTGCTGATCAGCTATTTTCTCCGAGGGTGGGTCAGTCGTCCGCTCTTTAATCTGATGGATGTGGTCACACGCCGCGCTGCCGGTGATGTGGAATGCCGAGTCGGTATTACCTCTGGCGATGAAATCGGCAAGGTCGGTGCTGCCTTCAATGATATGGCTGACAAGGTTAATGCCAGTACAGAACGTGAAAATGCGGCTGCACAGGAACTCAGGCACAAGGTCGATGTGCTGCTGGACGTGGTTAATAAGGCTGCCAAGGGCGATATGTCCGGCAAGGTCACATTTAGTGGCACTGATGCGGTCGGTGAGCTGGCCACGGGGTTGCAAGGCATGATCAATAATATTCATGACATGATCGAGGAACGACGCATCGCCGTTGAAGACCTGAAGCACAAAGTGGACATGATCCTCGACACGGTGACGGCTGCGGCTGGCGGTGACCTTACCGGGAAACTGGAAATCCATAGTGATGATGCCATCGGTCAGCTGGCCAGAGGTGTGCAGTCCATGATCGACAGCCTCAATAGTCTGGTTGCCCAGGTGCAGCGTTCTGGTATTCAAGTAACTTCGTCTGCAACCCAGATAGCAGCATCTGCCAAGGAGCAAGAGGCGACCGTGGCCGAGCAGGCAGCAACGGTCAACCAGGTCGTTGCCACGACAACAGAAATTTCAGCGACAGCAAAAGAGCTGGTAAGCACCATGGACGAAGTGGCGACAGTTGCGGAAGTCACCGCAAACGCTGCTAGCAGTGGTCAGGCAGGACTGCAGAAGATGGAATCAACTATGCATCAGGTGGTTGAGGCCTCTTCATCCATCGCCGCCAAGCTCGAAGTTTTGAACGAGAAGGCCAGCAACATCAATACTGTGGTCACTACCATTACCAAGGTTGCCGATCAGACCAATCTGCTGTCTTTGAACGCCGCCATTGAGGCGGAAAAGGCGGGTGAATATGGTCTCGGTTTCTCAGTGGTAGCAACGGAGATTCGCCGTCTGGCCGACCAGACAGCCGTTGCGACCTGGGATATCGAGCAGATGGTAAAAGAAATGCAAGCTGCGGTGACTGCCGGCGTCATGAGTGTGGAAAGGTTCTCTGAAGAAGTGCGCCGCAGTGTCGACGAGGTGAGCACGATCAGTACTGGCCTGGCGGAGATTATCGATCAGGTACAGGCGCTCACCCCGCGTTTTGAAAGTGTACATGAAGGCATGCAGTTCCAGTCGCAAGGTGCCGAGCAGATCAAACAGGCTATTGTGCAGTTGAGTGAATCGGCACAGCAGACGGTTGATTCGTTGAGACAATCTCATTCATCGATTGATCATCTGAATGAGGCCGCCCATATGTTGCAGAATGGGGTGTCCAAATTTAAGGTCTCATCGCCAGACGATCAGTAAGGTCAGCTGCCATGATGATGCTGTTGTTCAGGGTTAACGACGAATGCTACGGCTTGAATGTGGCTGACGTCGTTGAACTGGTACCTTTTGTTACGCTGCAAAAACTGCCAAAAGCACCTGAATACATCTCGGGTCTGATGAATTATCGAGGCAGCATCGTGCCGGTAGTGGATTTGGCAATGCTGACCTGCGACAGGCCGACAAGGCACATGATGAGCAGTCGAATCATACTGATACAACCGGTTAAGTCAGAGAAGCGATTTGTCGGTTTGTTAGCTGAAAATGTCACAGAGGCGCGAAGAGTTTCAGAAGAGATATTCACCGAAACGGGTATCAACGCTGACAACAACGCATTTGTCGATAAAGTGGCAATGCATCCAAATGGGATGATACAGCTGGTTAATATTGCCAAGCTGTTGCCGATTGAAGTTAGGGTGATGCTGCAGGAAAGGGCACGGGATGCTGCAGCTATTAAAAGGAATTGACATGTCGTTTGATGCGATTCAGCATTTAATAAAGTCGGTGATGGGGCTTGACCCGGAGTCGATCGGTGCAGAAACCATTAAGCGAATCGTCCATCGGCGCATGGTGGCTGTCGATATCAAAGAAATGGCAGAGTATTTCAGCTTTCTCGAAGGCTCCAGTGATGAAATGCAGAGCCTCATCAACGAAATCACTGTGCCGGAAACATGGTTTTTTCGTGATCATGAACCATTCAAAGTGCTCTCCAATCATGTCAAAAATCTGAAGTTGCACGGTAATGGTCAGAGGCTCAAGTTTTTGAGTGTGCCTTGCTCAACCGGCGAAGAACCCTATTCGATTGCAATGGTGCTGCGTGATATCGGTCTGAGTATCAATGATTTCAAGATTGATGCAGTAGATATAAGTACTAAGGTGTTGGACAAGGCGCGCAAAGGGGTTTACGGCGAAAATTCATTTCGCGGCAAGGATGTCAGTTTTCGGGATAAATACTTTGATAGACAGGATAAGTCGTATGCAATTTCCGATGAGATAAAGAAAACCGTCCGTTTTCACAAACACAACATTCTTACAGATAATTTCATGCTCGGTGCTGGTCCTTACAATGTGATTTTTTGCCGTAATCTGCTTATCTATTTTGACTATGAGACAAAATGCAAAGTACTTGAGACGCTTCATAATGTGATGGGGAAACAGGGTTTACTGTTTCTTGGCCATGCGGAGACAGGGCGTATGCCTGCCGGCATGTTCGAGCCCATCAGAAAGCCTGGCTCATTCGCTTATTGCAAGGTTGATGGCGCTTCGGTAGATAAGCGTGTGCGTGAGCCGGTATTTGCATCATACCAAACAGGGTCGGCTGTTCCACAGGCGGCTAAAAAGACAACTACTAAGCAATCTAGTCAACCAGCTAATCTCGTTGCATTGAAGGTGGAAAGAAAAAATCTGGACCAGCCACGCGCCAGTATGACGACGGATGAGTGGGTTGAAACGATCCAGGGATTGGCTGATCAAGGCCGTTTGAAAGAGGCGTTGCGCGAGTGTGACAAGCTGATCGAAGCCGTACCGGATTCTGCCCAGGCCTATTATCTGAAAGGTGTAGTATTGCTGGCTTTTGATGTGGGCCCGGAAGCTGTGGATGCATTCAAGAAGGCGGTCTATCTCGATCCTAAGCATTATCAATCATTGATTCATCTCTCGGTATTGGCCGAAGAGCAAGGTGATCTTCGTGCCTCTGAAAACTTTCGTGCTCGTGCTGACCGTTTGAGAAATAACGGCCACGATGTGGACCACTAAGTGACGTGTTGAAAAGTTATGGCTGAGAAGGAAAGAAAAATAGACGATTGCTGGAACCGAATTGGTGTCTGGGCCAAAGGGAGTAGGGACTGCCCTACGCTCAATGAGGTCGGTCATTGTATTAATTGTGAGGTGTTTTCATCTGCCGGTCGCCAGTTGCTCGAGTCTGAAGCGCCGCGAGGTTATCTGGAGGAGTGGACGGAATCTTGCTCGGCCGAACAGCAGGAGAAGAACCAGCAAGCAGGGTCGGTGATTTTGTTTCGTCTCGGCGATGAATGGCTGGGTATGGAAACACGCATATTAGATGAGGTGATGTCGATGCGTGCCGTGCATAGTGTGCCGCATCGTAAGAGCTCTCTACTTAGAGGTCTGGCTAATGTGCGTGGTGAGTTGCAGTTGTGCGTTTCCATTGGTCGCTTGATGAATATTACCCGAGGTGAGATTTCTGGATTTAATGTCGTTAAGGGTGTTTATGAACGAATGGTAGTGGCCTCGCTTAAGGGCTTGAGATTTGTTTTTCCTGTCAGCGAAGTGAGAGGGGTTTACCGCTTTGATCTCAATGAGGTCAAGGAGGCGCCATCAACCGCCATGAACTGTTCGGTGCATTATCTCAAGGGCATGCTTCTTTGGGAAAATCGCCATGTTGGCGTGATTGATCATGAATTATTGTTTGCCGCGCTTGAGCGCGGAATTCTTTAACCAGGAGTCGTCTGGATGAATGATTCGTCCATGCTTGATTTGTTTAAGATGGAAGTTGAGCAGCAGACTGCAATGCTCAACGATAGTCTGCTTGCGTTGGACGATAATCCCGCTTCCGAAGAACATCTTGAGGCTTCGATGCGAGCGGCGCATTCGATCAAGGGGGCCGCACGCCTGCTTGATGTTGACTCCGTTCAAATAATAGCGCATGTCATGGAAGACTCACTGGTTGCAGCGCAAAGTGGTGAGCTGCAACTGGATTCGGAATCGATTGATGTTCTGCTTAAGGGTATGGATGTGATCAAACGGATTGCCGAAAGTGGAGGTGAAAATCTTGATGATTGGCTGGGTGAGAATCAGGCTGAATATAATGAATTGTTGTCCGCTCTACACGCAGTAAACGCAAGTCAGGCTCAGTGCCCGGATGATGACGCACAGGCAAGGCTGGTGCAAGCGGATGCAGAGAAAACCGAAGTTGTCGAGGAAGAGCTTCAACCGCTCGAATTAATCCCGCTGAATGTTACTCAGGATGCTTCAATGCTTGATCTGTTTAGGGTTGAGTGTGAACAGCATGGCGAAATGATTGGTGACGCCCTGCTGCAACTGGAGCAGGACCCAACATCTCCAGAGAAACTGGAAAAACTAATGCGTGCTTCCCACTCTATTAAGGGGGCGGCGCGGCTGGTGGGGATTGAACCCGTTGTGCACATTGCCCATGCGATGGAAGACGGGTTTGTCGCGGCACAGAAATTCGAAGTGGTCCTGGATGCTGGCAATATAGATCTTATGCTGAAAGGGCTTGATGTCATAAATGAAATTGCCACACACCAAGGTGATCATAAAGCGTGGTATGCAGGCCGCGAAGAGGAAATTGCTAAGCTAGTTCAATCGCTTTCCGCAATCACGGGAAATAGCAAGGCCTCCCAGGATGAGGTGTCGGCGGATGCTCCTCTCCAGCAGCGTGAAGAGATAGCCGGTGTCTCATCCGTTGAGGTCGAGGAACCAGAAATCGTACCCGGCATCCAGGATATGTCCATGCTCGAATTGTTCCGAGTTGAATGCGACCAACATGGTGCTGTATTGAGTAAAGGCTTGCTCGAGCTTGAACAAGACCCAACATCGTCGGAGCGTTTGGAGCCCTTGATGCGAGCCGCTCACTCTGTAAAAGGGGCAGCCCGGCTGGTCGGTATCGATCTAGTGGTTAAGCTAGCTCATGCTATCGAAGATGATTTTGTTGCTGCACAAAAAGGCGAGATTGTTCTTGAACCTGACCAAATTGATGTGCTACTGAAAGGTATCGATATTATTCGTACTATTGCTGTGTATGAGGGCGAACTGACCGAATGGTATGCGGCGAATAAAAAAAACTATCTTAGCTTGCTGGCAGATATAAATGGTGTTTTAAAAGGACAGAAACCGCAGTCCACTGCATCGGCATCTGCTGCCACAGCGCAAGCAGAACAACATAAATCTAAGCCTGTTGCTGTAGTTGAAACGGCCAAAGCGCCTGCGCCGGCTCAGCAAAGGCAAGAGCTGAAAAAGGCAACCGGGCCGCAAAAAGATCGTGTTCTTAGAGTCAGTGCCGAGTTGGTTAACAGGCTGATGGGCTTGGCGGGTGAATCACTGGTTGAATCTCGTTGGTTGTATCCCTATTCAGAATCCTTGCGCCGTTTGAAACGCCAGCAGACAGAACTTGTTGTCTTGATAGATGGGATGCGTGAGCATATGGAACGGCATTCTGTGAGTGAGGATGTGCGTAACTTGGTGCGTAATGCTCAGCGTCAGGCATCCTACTGCCGCGAGATCATGTCGGATCGGCTGGCAGAGTTGGAATCGTATGACCGGCGTGCCACTAATCTTTCTTCACGCCTACATGAAGAGGTTGTGGGCAGCCGGATGCGACCGTTTGGTGATGGCGTGCATGGCTTTCCGCGCATGGTGCGTGATATTTCCCGCTCTCTGAAAAAAGATGTGCAGTTTGTGCTTGAGGGTGAAACGACCATGGTTGATCGTGACATCCTAGATAAAATCGAAGCGCCGCTGAATCATATCATTCGTAATGCCATTGATCATGGGCTGGAAACCGCGGAAGAACGTGCGCTGACCGATAAGCCTGCCAAAGGTACTATTCGCTTAAATGCTTACCATAATGCCGGGATGTTATCGATTGTGGTTGAAGATGATGGTCGTGGAGTGGACCACGAAAAGCTGCGCCGAAAAATCATCGAAAAGGGGCTTGTTGATACAAATATGGCTGAAACCCTTACTGAAACAGAGCTATTGGACTTTTTGTTTTTGCCAAGTTTTAGTACCAAGGATCAGGTGAGCGAAATTTCGGGTCGAGGCGTGGGTCTGGATGTTGTGCATGACGCGGTGCAGGAGATGCGCGGTAATGTACGTGCGACATCCATACTGGGACAAGGTACTCGTTTCCACATGCAGTTGCCACTGACATTGTCTGTTATTCCTGCCTTGTTGGTAGAGATCTCGGGCGAACCCTATGCCTTCCCTTTGGCAAGAATCGATCGTATTGCCAGCATATACAAAAACTCCGTGGTTGAAGCTGAAGGAAACCAGTTTGTTGTGCTTGATGGCAAAAATGTTGGTTTAGTGAGTGCGTGTCAAATTCTTGAAAAAGAATCGACGCATGAACAGGCCGATCAAATGTCATTGGTTGTGCTGAATGAACGTAATAACTACTACGGCATGGTTGTTGATAAATTTCTCGGTGAGCGCGAGTTGGTCGTACAGGTTATGCCAGAAGTGCTGGGCAAGGTTCAGGATATCAGTGCTGCTGCCTTGATGGAGGATGGTTCGCCGTTGTTGATTGTTGATATTGACGACCTGATCCGTTCTATTGAAAAGGTATTGAAAGTGGCCCGGCTTGGCAAGGTTAGTTCCATTGTGGAAGAAGACTTCAGAGCTTCAAAGCGTGTGCTGGTGGTGGATGATTCAATTACTGTGCGGGAAGTGGAGCGTAAGTTGTTGGAAGCTGCAGGCTATTATGTTCAGACAGCTGTGGATGGTGTCGATGGTTTAAATATGTTGCGTAGTGCCCACTTTGACATGTTAGTGACGGATGTGGATATGCCGCGTATGAATGGTATTGATCTGGTTAAAACTGTTCGCCAGGATACTGCCATGCGCTCCATGCCGGTGTTGATGGTTTCATACAAGGACCGCGAAGAAGACAAGCTGCGCGGATTGGAAGCTGGGGCGGATTATTATCTGACCAAGGGAAGTTTTCATGATGAAACACTGCTGCAGGCAGTTGTTGACCTAGTTGGAAAGGCCAAATAATGCGTATTGCAATTGTTAATGATTCTGTCATGGCGGTTGAATGCCTGAGGCGGGTTATTGATTCCGAGCCTAATCATGAAGTGGCCTGGGTTGCCAATGATGGTGCCGAGGCGGTGTGGAGATGCAAAGAAAATGTACCTGATCTGATTCTAATGGATTTGCTTATGCCGGTGATGGATGGGGTGGAAGCAACGCGCAAGATTATGGAGGCTTCGCCATGTGCAATCCTGGTGGTTACCTCAACGGTTTCAGGCAATGCATCAAAAGTATTTCAGGCAATGGGTCATGGCGCCTTGGATGCGGTTAATACACCTGTTTTGGGTATGGCCGGTAATGCTGAAGGCAAAACCGAGCTGCTGAATAAAATCGCCACTATTGGCAAGCTCATCAGACAGAGAACGAGCGATACACCTATTGCAAGATCAGCGTCTGCACTGGCGCGAGGTGCAGGATCGGGCAAGGGGCTTGTTGCGATTGGCTCATCTTCCGGGGGACCCAAGGCACTGTCGGAGCTATTGCAGACCTTGCCGGCTGATTTCCCGGCGCCGATTGTGATTGTTCAGCATGTTGATGAAAAATTCTCCAACGAGTTGGCTGCTTGGCTCAACAAGCAGTGTCGGCTTGAGGTTCGCTTGGCGGTGAAAGGTGATACTCTGACCCCCGGGAGAGTATTGGTAGCAGGTACTAATAATCATCTGGTTTTAAATTCAAATAACTCTTTGGGCTATACGTCCTATCCAGTTGAGCAAGCTTATCGTCCATCCGTTGATGTATTTTACTCCAGTATCTTGGAGCATTGGGATGGTGATGTGGTTGCGGTATTGTTGACTGGCATGGGCCGCGATGGCGCCGAAGGTTTGTTAAGCTTGCGCAACAAAGGTGTTTTAACTATTGCTCAGGATGAGATGACATGTGCAGTATATGGCATGCCAAAAGCAGCCGTGCAACTAAATGCGGCAAAACAAATTCTGCCGCTGGGTGATATTGGGCCTGAGTTAATTAAGTATTTTTCGAAGAAAAACAAAAAAAGTAGGGTTTCTACATCATGACTAACAGTGAGGGAAACAACCCATTGGTAGAAGATGAAATTGTAACGGCTGAATCAGTGCGTACTCGAGTGATGTTGGTTGATGATCAGAACATTGTTGCTGAGGCATTGAGACGGATGCTTGCTGATGAAGAGGATATTGATTATCACTATGTCAGTGATCCTTCAGCGGCCATTAATGAGGCGACTAATTTTAAGCCGACTGTCATCCTTCAGGATCTGGTCATGCCGGATATAGATGGTTTGATGTTGCTTAAGTTTTATAAATCCAATGCTGAAACAAATACGATTCCCGTTATTGTGTTGTCCACCAAGGAAGACCCCAAGATCAAGAGTGAGGCCTTCGGTTTGGGCGCCAGTGATTATTTGGTTAAATTTCCCGATAAAATTGAGGTCATTGCCCGAATCCATGCCCATTCACGCAGCTTTATGGCGCAAAAGCAACGTGACGAGGCCTACCTTGCCCTGCGCGAGTTGCAAAAAGAGCTTGAGGCGAAGAATAGTGAGTTAGAGCGTCTTTCTTCCCAGGACGGCCTAACCGGGATTGCCAATCGTCGTATCTTTGATGAGTTCATTAAAAAAGAGTGGGGGCGTGCGGCACGTGATGAAAATCCACTCTCATTAATTTTAATCGATATTGATCATTTCAAATCCTACAATGATAATTATGGCCATCAGGGAGGAGATGATTGTCTGCGCCAGGTGGCACAGAAGCTGGACGGTACCGTCAATCGTCCAAGCGATCTGGTCGCACGTTATGGTGGTGAGGAATTTGCTGTAGTCATGCCGGGTACGGATCTGGAAGGGGCAAAAAGCATTGCTGCAGCGCTTTGTGAGGGCATTTCAAGTATGGGCCTAGCACACAGTCATTCTTCAACTGCAGATCATGTCACGATCAGTCTGGGTGTGGCGAGTGCGATCCCCACATTTGATGGTGCGCCGGAGGAGTTGATAGAAAAGGCCGACGAGGCACTTTATCAAGCCAAGAAAACTGGTCGAAACCAGTACAAGGTATCAGAATAGACATAATGTTAGCCCTGAGCTTCGAGCGTGGAATCTTTTCTCGAATCTGGATGAATTCTGACTGTTTTAATCGCATTGTTGCTAGTCTGCACAATGTCTATTGGATAACCGGCAATCAGCACGCTGGTACCCGGCTCAGGGATTGATTCCAGGTATTCAATAATCAAACCATTTAATGTTTTCGGGCCATCTGTAGGTAGCTCCCATTCCATTGTGCGGTTGAGTTCTCGCACGTAAGCGGCGCCATCGATCAGAAAAGTGCCATCCTCCTGCGGGTGAACATCTTTTATTGAGGCAGTAATATCGGTGGTGAATTCTCCGACTATCTCTTCCAGAATACTTTCCAGCGTTACTAGTCCCTGGATATCACCATATTCATTCACAACAAAGGCGATACGGCGTTTTTCACGCTGAAAACTCAATAGCTGGGTGTTGAGTGGTGTGCCGACAGGAATAAAGTAGGGCTCACGGCAAATGCCGTGCAACTTGTCCTTGTTGAAATCCCCTTCTGCCAGCACATGCAGGGCATTGCGGGCATGCACAAATCCAACCACGTTTTCGACATTGTCACGGAATACTGGCAGGCGGGTGTGCTGCGTGTGGATTAGTTGCTTGAGAATGATTTCATCGTCGTCATTGATGTTGATGCCGACAATTTCGTTGCGCGGCACCATGACATCCTCGACGGTGACATTTTCCAAATCGAGAATACTGACCAGCATCTCTTGATGTTGGCGTGGGATAAGCGCGCCCGCTTCGTTAACAACGGTGCGTAATTCCTCGCTGCTTAAGTGTTGCATGGCACCACTTTTGAGATGAACGCCAAACAGTCCAAGAACTGTGTTAGCCATGATGTTGACCAACCAAACCAGGGGATAGCTGATTTTTAGTAGTGGTTCAAGGATAAACGCTGCCGGAAAGGCAACTCGCTCAGGATGCATGGCCGCGAGAGTTTTGGGCGCGACCTCGGCAAATATCAGTATGACAAAGGTAAGGATGCCGGTGGCAATGGCGATGCCGGCCTCGCCCAGTAGGCGCAGGGCGATGACAGTGGCGATGGCTGAGGCCAGAATATTGACAAAATTATTGCCGAGCAGGATCAAGCCAATGAGGCGGTCTGTTCTGTCGAGTAAACGTTGGGCACGCATGGCGCCGGGATGTCCTGCCTGGGACCGATGGCGCAGCTTATAGCGGTTCAGGCTCATCATGGCCGTCTCTGACGCTGAAAAACAGGCCGACAAGATGATGAGTATGAAAAGAGTGATGCCTAGGGTGGTTAGAGAGATATCTTGCATATGTGCCGAGACTTATCTGCTGAATTAATGATTGTTGATTGGGAGGCTTAAGTGAGGATAATTTCCTGCACGATCTTACTGCCGATATAGGCCAGCACAAGAACACCAAAGCCACTCAGAGTCCAGCGGATGGCTGTTTTGCCGCGCCAGCCGAATCGCCAGCGTCCCCACAGCAGGATGGCAAATACAGCCCAGCCAATGATGGATAGCACGGTTTTGTGGACCAGATGTTGGGCGAACATGTTCTCAAGAAAAATAAAACCACTCAGTAATGACAGGCACTGCAGGGCGAAACCCACGCCGATCATCTGAAACAGAAGTCTTTCCATGGTTTGCAACGGCGGTAGAGCACGGATAAAACCACCAGGATGTTTGTTGCGCAGGTGCCGGTCCTGAATAGTGAGCAGAACGGCCTGCACGGCAGCAATGCTTAGCAGGCTGTAGGCCGCGATGGATATCAATATGTGGATCTCGATCGGGCTGCCCAGGGTCTCGGTAATGCGGCTAGAGGTGAAGGTGTTTTGCAGCGCAACGGCCAGGCCAGTGCCCGGGAAGGCGATAATTCCCAGGTTTTCAGTTGGGCGTTTGATGGCGCTGACAATCAGCATGGCGCAAATCAGCCAGGTTACAAGTGAAATGGCATTAAATACCCCAAGATTAAGGCCTTCTTCGGTAAAAACAAATTCAATGAGCAGCCAGCCATGCAGAAAAATGGCCAAAATGGCGGGCAGCAAGCACTTCCATTTGCTGGCATTTGTGGTGATCTGGTTACGCAGGCGGGCGCCAAGCGTAACAGCGGCAACTAAATATAAGAAAATCGCTAAGGTGCCGATAACTATCGTGTGCATAATGATTGTTTTAACTAAAGAAATCGCAATGATGTCATATCTGGGAGCCTGGTTGAAGAGGCACTAATTTGGGTAACTGGTCACAGGATGGGGCAAGGGCAAACAGTATAGCCTAAAGATTTTTGCCAAAGTGCAGAAAAGATTAAAGATATGAAGCTAAGGATACTAGGCTGTGATGGCGGGATAGGCCAGGGGTTGAGGACGACCTCTATGCTGGTCGATGACGATGTGCTCATCGATTGCGGCAGTGGCGTTGGTGATTTGACGCTGGATGAAATGGCAAACATCCGCCACGTTTTTCTAACACATTCCCATCTGGATCATGTGGCATTTCTGCCGTTGCTGGTTGACAGCATTTTTGAGCGCATAGAGGATCCAATTGTAATCCATGGCCTACCAGCCACTATCCAGGCCTTGCGAGAGCATATCTTCAACTGGGCCATCTGGCCAGATTTTGCCAAGTTGCCTGTGGTGAACAAACCGGTAATGTCTTACCAGGAACACATGGCTGGCGACATCTGCGAGGTCGATGGACGAAAGTTTGAAGCTATCCCCATGAATCATATTGTGCCCACCGTGGGTTATCGGGTTGAATCGGCCCAGGGCAAATCGTTTGCCTTTACCGGCGATACCAGCACAAATGATAGTTTTTGGCAGGCCGTCAATTGCTATTCCAGCCTGGATCTGTTGCTGCTTGAAGTTGCATTCAGCAATGAATATGAAGCGCTCAGCAATACTGCCCGTCATTATTGTTCCAACACCATGGTCGAAGACCTGGCTAAGCTTAAATTAAACCCCGAAATCTACCTGACCCACCACAAGCCGGAAGAAAGCCAGCAGATCATTGGTGAGATCAAAAAACTCCTGCCACAGCGCGAAATTAAGCAGCTCAAGAATAATCAGCGCTTTTCGTTATAATAGCCACCTTGTTGGCTAACTATTATTCACCACTGGATATTCCAAATGTTTGAGAATTTGACAGAACGCTTGGGGCGTACCGTCCGCGATATGCGCGGCCTGGGTCGTTTGACCGAAGATAATATTAAAGACGCTCTGCGCGAAGTGCGCATGGCCCTGCTCGAGGCGGATGTCTCCCTGCAGGTGGTGCGCCAGTTCGTCGACCAGGTTAAGGAGAAGGCGATCGGGCAGGAGGTGATGAAAAGCCTGACGCCGGGGCAGGCCTTCATCAAGGTTGTGAATGACCAGCTGGTCGAACTCATGGGGGCGGCCAATGAAGAGCTGGCCCTGAATGCGGCACCGCCGGCCGTAGTGATGATGGCCGGATTGCAGGGGTCCGGTAAAACCACTACCGTGGCCAAGCTGTCGCGTTGGCTCAGAGAGCGCAAGAATAAATCGGTATTGGTGGTTAGCTGTGATATCTACCGCCCTGCCGCGATTGAGCAGCTGAAAACGTTGGCGGCTGAAGTCGATGTCAATTTCTTTCCCAGTACTGTTGAGCAGGATCCCGTCGATATTGCCAACGCTGCGCTAGATCATGCCCGCAAGAATTTTATTGATGTGGTAATCGTCGATACCGCCGGCCGGTTGCATATCGATGAAGCGATGATGGCCGAAATTAAGCGTTTGCACGCCGCCATCAACCCAATCGAAACACTGTTTGTGGTCGACAGCATGACCGGTCAGGATGCCGCCAATACCGCCAAGGCATTTAATGACGCACTGCCGCTGAGCGGCGTGGTGCTGACCAAGACCGACGGGGATGCCCGTGGTGGTGCGGCGCTGTCGATACGCCAGATCACCGGCAAGCCGATCAAATTTCTGGGTGTCGGTGAAAAAACCGAAGCGCTGGAGCCCTTTCATCCCGACCGGGTTGCCTCGCGTATCCTGGGTATGGGCGATGTGATGAGCCTGGTTGAACAGGCTCAGCAGACCATTGATCAGGACGAGGCAGAAAAACTTGCCAAGAAGCTCAAGAAAGGCAAAGGGTTTGATCTGGAGGATTTTCGTGGTCAGCTGCAGCAGATGTCCAAAATGGGCGGGGTCGCTTCGCTGATGGACAAGCTTCCGGGTGTGGGGAATATCCCAAAAGAAGCCAAGGACCAGGTAAATGATAAAGAATTCAAGCGTATGGAGGCGATAATCAATTCCATGACTCTGAAGGAACGGCAGCGCCCCGAGATCATCAAGGGTTCGCGCAAGCGCCGTATTGCGGCGGGTTCTGGCGTCGAGGTGCAGGACGTTAACCGCTTGCTCAAGCAATTCACCCAGATGCAAAAAATGATGAAACAGTTCAAGAAAGGCGGCATGGCGAAGATGATGCGGACCATGAAAGGGCGGATGCCACCAGGAATGATGCCTTTTTAAGTAGGGTTCAACGCCTTAGAGGCTTCCTTTTTTTCTCAATTTGCGTAAAATATGCGGATTTTTACCGGCGGTCTAACAGCTGGGCCGTTGTTTTTTAGAATTCACAGAGGATTTTGTGAGATGGTAACGATTCGTTTATCCCGCGGTGGCGCAAAAAAGCGTCCCTTTTATCACATCGTCGTGACTGATTCCCGCAATGCGCGTGATGGTCGTTACATCGAACGTGTCGGTTTTTTCAACCCCGTTGCCCGCGGCCAGGAAGAGAAGCTGCGCATTGACACTGATCGTGTTGACCACTGGATTGGGCAGGGCGCCCAGACATCTGACCGTGTTGCCAAGTTGATCGAGCAGAACAAAGCTGCCGCTTAATAGCAGCTGTGCAGCATGAGCGCGTCATCCTGGGCAAAATTGCCGGTGTCTATGGGGTGCGCGGTTGGGTGAAGGTCTTTTCCGAGACCAAACCCAAAGAGAATATATTTAGTTACAAACCCTGGCAGATCAACCTAAACGGTCAATGGCAGAGCGTCAAAGTGATCGAAGGCAGGCCGCAAGGCAAAGGCCTAGTAGCCCACCTGGAAAGCTATGATGACCGGGAACTGGCCAGACAGCTGGTTGGCGCAGAGATCGCGGTCGACAAGACGCAGTTACCAGCCGCGGCCGAGGATGAGTATTACTGGGCCGACCTGGTGGGCCTGAAAGTGGTTACTCTGAGTGGGGTAGAGCTGGGTCAGGTCGACCACCTGTTTGAAACCGGCGCCAATGATGTGCTGGTGGTCACGGGTGAAAGGGAGCGCTTGATACCTTTTGTTCAGGGCAACTATATCCACAAGGTGGATTTGGATGCAGGTGTTATTCGGGTCGATTGGGATCCGGAGTTTTAGGAAATGAGGATTGACCTTGTCACCTTGTTCCCGCAACTGATTACTGATCTGGCGGGATACGGTGTCACCGGACGGGCGCTAGAGGCGCAGGTGTTTGAGCTTGGGGTGTGGAACCCGCGTGATTACACCCAAGACCGTCATCGCACGGTTGATGACAGGCCCTACGGCGGTGGTCCAGGCATGGTGATGATGATCGAGCCCTTGCGCCAGGCGATTGCCCAAGCGCGGCAGGCAAATCCGGCGGCCAAAGTTGTTTACATGTCACCGCAGGGGCGCAGGTTTGATCAGCGGGTTGCAGAGGATATTTCCCAGAAAACAGGGATCATCCTTGTGGCGGGGCGCTATGAAGGCATCGACGAGCGCCTGATCGAGCTTGAGGTCGATGAAGAGCTGTCCATCGGTGACTATGTACTAAGCGGCGGAGAAATGGCCGCCATGGTGGTTGTCGATGCGGTGACGAGGCTATTACCCGGTGCCTTGGGGCATCAGGATTCGGCCGAACAGGATTCTTTTAGTGCTGGCTGGTTAGATTGCCCGCACTATACCCGCCCTGAGGATTATCAGGGCATGCAGGTACCGCCGGTGTTGCTCAGTGGTGACCATGCAGCCATTCGCCGTTGGCGGCTAAAACAGGCGTTGGGACGTACTTGGCTGCGAAGACCAGATTTGCTGCAAGGCAGGGCGCTGGACAAGGAGCAACAACAGTTGCTGAATGAGTTTATTCAGGAACATGGCGGACAACAGGATTGAGCGGTGATTCCGCAAGATACTATTTTGGTTTTGTAAGATTATTCAGTTGAGGAAAGTGTCATGAGCAATATCATCGACCAGCTAGACGCGGAACAAATGAACCGTGAACTCCCAGAGTTCGGCCCTGGTGATACCGTTGTGGTCCAGGTAAAAGTAAAAGAAGGTGAGCGTGAACGCCTGCAGGCCTTCGAAGGTGTATGTATCGCAAAGCGTAACCGCGGTCTAAACTCTGCGTTTACCGTACGCAAGATTTCAAATGGTGAGGGTGTGGAGCGTGTTTTCCAGACGTATAGCCCGGCGGTAGATTCTGTTGCAGTCAAGCGTCGTGGGGCTGTGCGTCGCGCCAAGTTGTACTACCTACGTGACCTTACTGGTAAGGCGGCACGTATCAAAGAAAAGCTGTAAATATCTGATTCGCTCAATGCGTAATCAGTACAAGGGGGGTGCGAACCGGCAAGGTGGGTTCAGCACCCCTTTTGCTTTTATGTCAAAAGGCCTGTTTATGGCCGCGCTATTGTTGGCTATTCCGGTGCAAGCCGAGTCAACAGCATTGTCAGATGATCTCTTAAACGAAATCTCTTCCTTGTCTCAGCAAGGGGCGGAAACACTTAGCTTATTGTTGTTGGACGAAGCTCAGCCCGATCTCGACCAGGATGCGCAGGTATGGGCCCGCTGGCACCAAAAAAAGATCGAACTGTTTCGCCAAAAAGGTCGCTGGTCGGAGATCATCCGCGAATACGAAAATTTACCCGCCAATGTGCCGGACGATCATCTCGACTGGGTCTTGGTTGAATTGGTCAGGGCGTACCTTGCTACGGGGGCGGGAGAACAGGCGCGTGATTTGCTGTTATCACTGATCTGGGATACTGCGCCGGACGCTAGCCGGTTAGTTGAGTGGCGCCGCCTGGTGGCACTGAGTTATCTGGTTGATGGTCGCTATGACCAAGCACGCACTGCTGTTTTGCGTTATGAGCAAGATTATGCCAATGCCGATCTCGATGCTGAATGGTTGGGTTTGAAGGCCAGGGTGTTAATTGAAACTGGTCACGCCAATGAGGCTGCCATCTTAACCGTGGTGAGTGACAAACCTGGTGTCAGAAGTGCTTATGTGCTGGCCTCACTCAAAGGTCTGTCTCCGTTAAATGCAGATTTGTTGCAAGAGGCACTTGATTGGCTGAATCATCCTCAGCTTGATGTCGTGTTTAAGCAGTCGCTTTTCGCCGCCTTGTTTGAAAAAATAAAGCAGATTCCTAATTGGTCTGAGCGGATTACTGCGCTGGAAAAGCTGCTTGATGTCGATCAGATCGAGCTTGCCCACATGACCGCAGTAGCCGATGCGCTCTGGTATAGCTTGACGGAGTACGGCCGGCAGTTGGCCAATCAGCAGCAGCTCTTGGTTGGCAATTTTGGTCCGTGGTTCGATCAGGCGAATGCCATGAGTATGACTGATCCTAACCAGGCTGAGGCAATCTACGCCTGGCTGGCCATTCATGCGCAAGGTGCAGACATTAATGCCAAGGCACATGAGTTGTTGGTGAATCATTTGACACAACAGGGTCGTGGTGGATTATTGCGTTCGCTTTATCTTTCATCTTCCCAGTTTGCCGATATCAAGGCATTGCCGCTTGCCCTGATGTATCGATTGGTGGACATGGCACTGGCCGAAGGCAATGCTGGGCTTGCCGCAAAGTTGATGAGCCAGCTTGATGCGCCGAAAGGGGTGGATGTGCTTGAATGGCAGATGCGTCGCGCCCGTGTTCAGATTTTAACCGGGCGGACTGATACGGGTGCCGGGTTGTTGAAAGAGATTGTCTCAGCTGACAGTCTAACCATGCCTCAAATTGGAAATGCATTGCTTGCTGTGCAAGATCTAAATAACCAGGCAAGGCACGAGGCCGCTTATGACGTGTTGGAAGATTTATTAGACAAGGTGCCTGAGAGTGGTTGGCGTTATCAGCTGCTGTTTTGGATGGCTGAAGTGCGCATGGCGCAACAACGTTATAGTGACGCGGCACGTTTGTATCTACGCTCGGCAAACTTGGCTGCCGAGGATCAAGGTTCAGGCTGGCGCGATACGGCGCGCTTTCGTGCTGCTGTTGCACTTGAGCAGGCCGGTTTGGTGACAGATGCCGCCGATATCTATCGGCGTTTGCTGCCTACCACAAATCAGGCAACACGCTCGATATATCACAATCAGATCAGACGGCTCACCCCTGTCACACGCTAAATCAGTCGAGGCCATCTACTATGGTGCCAGAGACAGTTAAAAAACAATATGATGCCGTGATTCCCTCGCCGTTTTTAGATGCGCGATTGGGGCTTGTTTTTTCTGGGAATGCGCTTGTAGAACTCGATTTTGTTGGTGAAGAGTTTAGATTGCTTGCGCCAACGCATCGTGCGCACAAGAAAGTCATTCAACAGCTAGAAAAATATTTCAAACATTCAGCCACTCAGCTTGATATGGATATTACCCTTCAAGGAAGCCCGTTTCAGAAGCGTGTATGGCAGGCCCTGTGTAAGATCCCGGTAGGGAAAACACTCACATACGGGGCGCTGGCCAAACGGCTGGGTACATCGGCGCGCGCCATCGGTAACGCCTGTCGCACAAATAAGATTCCCATCGTTATCCCTTGCCATCGCATTGTTGCAAAAACCGGCCTTGGTGGATACATGGGGCATCGCAAGGGTAGCGAGTTGGACATCAAACAGTGGCTTTTGCAACACGAGCATGCACTCGATGACAGTTGAGCAATCAAAGCCTGCCACAGTTAGTCCGGAAGACCAGGGCCTGATTGAATTATTTCTCGATAGTTTGTGGGTAGAGCGTGGTGTGAGTGACCACACTCTCAAGGCCTATGGCAGCGATTTGCAGGGATTGGCACGAACACTTGTACAGAAAGGCAAAACGTTGCGCACGGCAGCTCGGGAAGACCTGCTCGATTATTTGGCTAGGCGGGTGCAACAGGGGGCAAAGCCGCGTACCACGGCGCGCTTGTTGTCGAGCCAGCGGCGTTTTTATCAGTATCTTCTGCGTGAGGGACGTATCCAGCAGGAACCGACGGCGCAGATTGAGGCGCCGAAACTGGGTCGCCCCCTGCCCAAGTCCTTGACCGAAGAAGATGTTGAGGCGCTGCTCGCCGCGCCTGATTTGGGCGATGCGCTTGGACTGCGCGACAGGGCCATGCTGGAATTGATCTATGCTAGCGGCCTGCGTGTGTCAGAACTTGTCGGTCTCAAGCTCGGCGAGGTCAGTCTCGCGCAGGGAGTGGTCAGGGTGTTTGGCAAGGGTGGCAAGGAACGCCTAGTGCCAATGGGAGAAGAGTGTCTCGAGTGGCTGGAACGCTACATGAAAGAAGCACGACTGGAATTACTGTCCGGTCGCATGGCCGATGCTATGTTTGTCACTCGTCGTGGAGAGGCGATGACGCGACAGGCATTTTGGTATCTGATCAAGCGTTATGCCCAACGGGCCAGCATTAAGAGCAGCTTGTCACCTCATACGCTGCGTCATGCCTTTGCCACGCATTTGTTGAACCACGGAGCGGATCTAAGAGTGTTGCAGATGTTGTTGGGGCATAGCGACCTATCCACCACTCAAATTTACACACATGTTGCGCGTGAACGGTTAAAATCACTCCATGCCGAACATCACCCGCGCGGTTAAATCCAAGGCCAGATGGAACCCGAGGCCCGAATCGGGCTCAAATAATCAATTCGGAATAAGGATTAGAAAATTATGTTACGAGTTTTGATGTTGACGACAGCGTTTATCTTCGCTGCACAAGGCAGCGCGCTTGCAGATGAGGCAACCGATAATGTGCGTGCGAGCATGCAGAAACTAGTGCCGGGCATTGCCCCTGACAGTATCGAAGCGAGCGCGCTGAAGGGGATCTATGAAGTCGCCTACGGCGCTGAGGTGTTTTATGTTTCCGAAGACGGCAAGTATCTGCTCAACGGCAGCCTGGTGGATCTCAGTACCGGCCAGGACCTTACAGAGGGAAAACGTGCCACAGGTCGTCTGCAGCTGATCAAAGCGATGGATGAGTCCAAAATGCTGATCTATTCCCCCAAACAAGTAAAACACAGTATCACGGTGTTTACTGATATTGACTGCCCCTATTGCCGCCGCATGCACCAGGAAATGGCTGAGTTAAATGGCTTGGGCATTGAGGTACGCTACATGTTGTTTCCGCGTGCCGGGGTCAACTCTAAGTCTTACAAAAAGGCGGTTGCCGTCTGGTGTGCTGCAGACCAATTGCAGGCCATGACCGATGCAAAGGCCGGCAAGCATGTGGCGGAAAAAAACTGTGATAACCCCATCGATGAACACATGGCGCTGGTGGAAAAACTGGGCATAACCGGCACGCCTTATTCCGTGCTAGAGGACGGTCGCTTGATTCCTGGTTATGTACCCGCTGCTCGTCTTATCACGGCGCTGGAAGGTGGGGCGGGGCTGTAAGCCTAGCTCTGCCAAAAGCCCCTCTTAAATTGATGATTCAGATCTCGAGAGAATGCCTATAACTTATTAAGTTTGTACGGTTTATGCCGTTGAATAGTCCATGTAGGTTTATTGTTAGGGTGATGGATACCAATGGCATTTCATGGATCGAAATTCAGGCTTCTGTGCAGATTGTTGATTTTAATGCTGCTTTCCGCCAGTTGCTGTGCCAAGGCGGCAGAAACTGCGCCGCAGTTTAAGGATTTTCAAAGCGAAACCAGCTTAGTTGTTCCTATTCCCCAAACGATTGAGACCGATCAGGCCAAAGCGCGCTTGGGTAAATTGCTATTTGAAGACAAAAGCATTTCCAAAGGTGGCAAAAAGGCCTGTGTCGAATGCCACCTCTCCGACAAGGGGGGCACCGATAACGAACGACTGTCAATGGCGATCAGTGATCAGCCACGCTCGACCAATACTCCCACGATTTTTAATGTAGGTCTGTTGCCAATGTTGGGGTGGGCAGGCGCCGGAACCAATCTCGAAGATGTCACCGAGGCTATCATTAAAAGCAAACATGGGCTGGCCAGTGAATGGCCGGAGCTGATTGAAAAGCTGAATGCTTATCCCAGCTACAAAACCCAATTCAACGCCATCTATCAAATGCCGATTAAGCCTGCCCAGGTCAAAGAGGTGATAGCTGAATATTTGCGTTCATTGATTACTCCTAACTCCCGTTTTGACCAATTTCTGCGCGGCAATGACCAGGCAATTAGCCTGGATGAACGGCGTGGTTTCGAGCTGTTCAAGAGCTATGGCTGTTCATCTTGTCACCAGGGAGTGAACCTGGGAGGGAATATGAGATCTCCTTTTGGACTGTTTGGTAACTATATGCAGGATAAAGGTAAGGAAACCAAGGCCGATCTGGGGCTGTTTAACAAGACTAAGCGACCGGATGATCAATACATTTTTAGAGTGCCAGGCTTGCGCGACATTGCGCTTACTGCACCCTATTTTCATGACGGCTCTGTTGCAACGTTGAAAGAGGCGATCGATGTAATGGGGCGTTACATGCTCGGGCGTGAAATCCCTGAAAAAGAGACGGCGCTTATCGAAAAATTTCTACGATCCCTGACTGGGGAGCTGAATGGGGAGCCGTTATGAAAAAAGGGCTGTTCTTTCCGCTTTTTCTAGTTTTTGTTGCGCTCGGGTTTATGTCATTCCTGTATGTCAAACTCAACTCGGTGGACGTCGAACAGCATAACCGCATCACTGAATTGATGCGGGTGCTTGATCAGTCTAATGCTGCTTTAAACGAAGATGTTTATAAGGTTTATGCTGGGGTTGGTCGAAATTACGACGGCATATCGCGTTCAGTACTGATTTTGAACAATGCTTTGGATGAGCTTGAAACGGGGACGGGTCAGCTCTCGTCAGTGGGAGATCCTGCGGTTGTGAGTGCGTTGGAGCACTTGCGTGAACAGGCTGTGAAAAAAGTCAGGTTGGTGGAGGAGTTCAAGCTGAGACGTGCAGTTTTAAAAAATTCACTCGACTATTTTCCCGTGATCATAGAGAAAATCCAGGAGTCCGCTCTCTACGTTGATGATAGAGAGAATGTGCTGTCGCTTATACGGTCAGTGCTGTTTATTGCTATCAATGGCGATCAAAGCTGGCTGAATCAAGCTAGGCGTGAATATAACTACCTCGAAGGGCGTTATAAGGATGACCTCATGCTCCACCTGCTCGGGCATGCATGGCTGATTATCGAGGGCAGCCAAAAGGTGCATAAGATATTCGTTGAGGAATCACAAGCGCCGCTTGAGGTAGAAATAACTGCATTGCAGCATGCCTATCATAACTATTACGACAAGATAGTACGTGACGTCGACCAGTATCGTTCAACCATGTTCGTTGCGGTTATTTTATTGGCATGTGTAATTATTTATATGTTGAGCATGCTCAGCCGCAATGCGTTCAAGTTGTTCCGTGAACGTGAGCGGGCTCAGGTGACCTTAGGCTCAATCAGTGATTCGGTTATCATCTTAAATAATGAAGGGATCATCGAATATATTAATCCCGTTGCTGAACGCATGACTGGCTGGGACGCTGCTCAAGCCAAGGGTGTGCCTCTGGTTCAGGTGGTGCGTTTGTTTGATGTTGACTCGCGAGATGGCGTTGACGAAAAGATTGTCGAGGCGATCGGTCTGGAAGAGCCAGCTCTGCTGCAAGATCCAATGCTGCTTGAATCACGGCTTGGTGGCGAATTGTCGGTGGAAGTCGTGATAACCCCCTTGCATGATCAATCCAGCAAAACCGATGGTTCATTGGTGGTGCTTCATGATGTCACTCAGGCTCAGCGCATGGCGCGCAAACTCGAATGGCAGGCCACTCATGATGCCTTAACGGGCTTGGTCAACCGGCGTGAATTTGAGCAGCGGGTGAATGAGGCCTTAGTTACCGCTCATCAGGACAAAGCCATGCATGCCCTGATGTATCTGGATCTGGATCAGTTCAAGGTCGTCAATGACACCTGTGGCCATATAGCCGGGGATGAATTGTTGTGTCAGGTGACCGAGCAGCTAAAAAATACCTTGCGCGCAGCGGATACCCTAGCAAGACTGGGGGGTGATGAGTTCGGAATATTGCTTCGATATTGTCCACAAGAGAACGCCGGTCTCGTGGCCGAGAAGCTGCTTCAAACAATCCAGGACTTTTCATTCTACTGGGAAGGCAAATCCTTCAAGATCGGTGTCAGTATCGGTCTTGTGACGGTGACCGAATATACCGAGAGTCTGACCAGCTTGTTAAGTGCGGCCGATGTGGCCTGTTACGCAGCGAAAGACGGCGGCCGCAACCGTGTTCATCTCTATCAGCCGACTGACGAGGATATGGCAAGACGTGAGGATGAGATGCACTGGGTGGCCAGAATCAATGATGCCTTGCAACATGATCGCTTTGTGCTGTTCGGGCAATCGATCAAGCCAATCCAGCAAGAAGGCGACCACGGACTGTATCGGGAGGTATTGATTCGTATGTTGGCCGAAGACGGTTCAACGATTCCTCCTGGTGCCTTCTTGCCCTCTGCCGAACGTTATAACCTCATCGGCAAGGTGGATCGTTGGGTGATCGAACATGCATTCATGTTTTATGCCGAACATAAGCAAAAAAGTGGTTTGCCCACGCAGTTATCCATTAACCTGTCTGGCTCATCGGTGGGTGACAAGGATCTAAATGCGTTTATCGAGCGTAAACTTAAAGAGCACTCAGTTCGTCCACAAGACATCACCTTCGAGATCACCGAAACCGCTGCAATAACCAACATGAACCAGGCCATCAAGATGATTAATGAACTGCGTCCGCTTGGCTGTCGTTTTGCCCTGGATGATTTTGGCGCTGGCCTGTCATCGTTGGGTTATCTTAAAAACTTGCCCATCGATTTTATTAAGATTGACGGCAAGTTTGTTGTGGATATCGAAACAGATGAAGTGTCCAAAGCGATGGTTGAAATGATCACCCATGTGGGTAGCGTGATGGGGCTTCAAGTGGTGGCCGAGTTTGTCGAAAACGAAAAGATTATCGAGATCCTGAGAGAGATTGGCGTAGATTTCGCACAAGGCTATGGTATCGATGTTCCTCATGCTCTGAGTGACTTCAACAATTAGCTGTTGCTTGACTGCTTGCATGGGCAGTATATGCCAGAGGATAAAAGCTCAAATTTCTCACAGTTTGTCCGACCTTAGATAAATCGGAAATCGAACGAAACAGGAGTTGTCGTGATAGAAGAATTGGAGAAGGTCAGTCTGTGTCAGAATTTATCGCCAGACCAACTTGATTCCGTCAGCCAATTTTGCACGCTGCTAAATCTATCTGATGGCGATATGCTGATCCGCGAATCCGATCAGAATGACACCGATATTTACCTGCTCAGTACTGGTAGCGTTGAAATCGTCTCCAATAGCTCGCGCATTACCAGCGGTGAGGTCGTTATTTCGAGAGAAGATAAGGATGTATTCGGCGAAATGGGCTGGCTCACCAATGCTCCACGTACAGCCTCAGTTCGCTGTCATGGAAATGTACAGGCCATACGGGTTGATGGGCAGGCGTTTGCGGACTACCTTAGCAGCAATCCTGATGTTGGTTATCTCGTCATGCAATATGTGGCCGTGAAGCTTGCCTGTCGTTTGCAGGGGACTGATTCCTTATTGAAGCAAATTTTGTGGAATACCATGTTGTAGTTATAAGTTCTTGCAGTTGATTTTAGATTCAAGCCCGCCCATGTGCGGGTTTTTTTATGCCACTATGTTTACTATGGTGTGATCTGAGAATCAACGCGTTGCTAAACTAAGGAGCGAGAGCATTGGCTGGGCATGAGACAGGGTTGAATCGACGACAACGCATTGGTCTGCTGCTTGGGCCTGGATTGTTTTTGTTGTTGCTGGCGTTACCTGCACCGGAAGGCATGCCGGCGGAGGGCATGCGAGTAGCTGCAGTAACGGCATTGATGGCGGTGTTTTGGATCACCGAAGCGATTGCTATTCCAGCGACAGCCTTAATTCCCATTGCTTTATTTCCACTGCTGGGAGTGACTAGCGCCGCTAAGGTGACCGGCGCATACGCCAATCACTTGATCTATCTTTTTATGGGTGGTTTCTTGATTGCGATGGCCATCGAAAAATGGCATCTGCATAAACGCATAGCCCTGCACACGGTGCGTCTGGTTGGTGTCACGCCCAACCGCGTGGTGCTGGGGTTTATGCTGGCTACTGCATTTCTTTCATGCTGGATCAGTAATACTGCAACCGCTATGTTGATGGTAACGATAGGCATGGCCGTGTTGCATCAAATACTTGGCACTGAAGAAGAACAGGATGAATCGCGGCGTAATTTCGCCACCGCCTTGATGTTGGGTATTGCCTACGCGGCCTCAATCGGCGGAGTGGCTTCCCTGATCGGCACACCACCAAATGCAATCCTTGCTGGCGTGATGGAAAAACAATACGGCTATACCATCGGTTTTGCCGAATGGATGCTGTTTGCAGCGCCCTTATCTATAGTCATGCTAGCGCTGGCTTGGTTTTATCTCACCCGATTTGCCTTTCGTTCTGAGTTGGCAGAACTGCCGGGTGGTAAGCAGGTGATTCATGAGCAACTGAATAGGCTAGGCAAAATGAGCCGCCAGGAACGGCGTGTGCTGTTGGTGTTTATGTTTGTAGTATCAGCGTGGCTGTTTCGCGGTTTGCTGGATATCGACGCGCTGAAAAATGTGCAGGACTCGACAGTCGCTATCTTCGGTGCCTTGCTGTTGTTTGTGATTCCGGCCGACCTGAAAAAAGGTGAGTTTCTGCTCGATTGGCAAACCGCGGTGCGCATCCCCTGGGACATAATCATCCTCTTCGGTGGTGGATTTGCGCTGGCAGAAGGTTTTTCCGCCAGCGGTCTTACCGGCTGGCTGGGTGAGCAGTTGTCATTGCTGCATGGTACAGAGCTGATAGTGCTTGTGTTAGTGGTCGTGCTGTTGGTGATCTTTCTTACCGAGGTGACATCGAATACCGCCACCGCGTCTTTGTTGTTGCCGGTAATGGCAGGATTTGCTTTGGCCGCCGATGTGCCGCCATTGACATTGATGGCCTCGGTGGCACTGTCGGCATCATTTGCCTTTATGCTACCGGTGGCAACGCCGCCTAATGCCATTGTGTTTGCCAGCCGCATGGTGACTATTCCACAAATGGCGAAAGCGGGTATCTGGATGAATCTGATAGGTACGCTGATGATTACCTTGTTCGTTATTCTGGTGTTGCCTGCAGTGTTACAAATGCCTGGGTAGGGCAGGGTGAACATGACCAATTCTATCTTTTTTCCTAACTACCACGATGGCTGTATCGTCAATCTAATGAGCAGTATCATCGCGAGTCGAGGCGGGCTGCCACAGTTTTATGCACCACTAAAAGCGCTAGAGTCAGATTCGCTCAATGAAGCGAAAAACGTAGTATTGTTGGTCATTGATGGCCTTGGCTATGATTATCTCACACAGCAAGCTGCGGGCAGTATCATGCAGCAACATCTGCAGGCATGTATTCATGCAGTGGCGCCACCAACTACCGCGGCATCAATCTCAACGTTTCTCACTGGGCTTGCCCCTCAGCAACACGGGCTGACCGGGTGGTATACCTGGTTCAGAGAGTTGGGTAGTGTCGTTACTGTGTTGCCGTTTTTATCACGTTGTAATCGCGCGGATCTATCACTTAGCGGGATTACGGCTGAGACACTCTATGCGCACCGTCCCGTATTTGACCTGATGCATGATGCCTGTTATTCCATCATGCCAGAATCGTTGGGGCGGTCGGCTTTTAATTTGGCGCATTTGGGAAAGGCCGAGCAGGTTATGTATGCAGACCTTAAGCACTTATTTACTCGGGTTTCAGAGACTGTCAGGTGTAATGACAAACGAAAATATCTCTATGCCTACTGGCCCGGATTTGATGCCTTGGCCCATGACCATGGTGTTGGCAGTGCTGTTGTGGCGGATCACTTTTCCCGTTTGGACGAAACTTTTGAACAACTGATTTCGAATTTGGCCGGAACAGAAACGATGCTCTTGCTTTGTGCCGATCATGGTTTCGTCGATACGCCCGACGAAAAACAATTAAGCGTAAATGACTGGCCGATGCTGCAACGTTGTCTACAATTGCCACTGTGTGGAGAGCCACGCTTGGGCTACTGCTATGTGCGTGACAGCATGCAGCCGCAGGTGCGTGATTTTGTCAGCGCTGAGTTGAGTCATGCCATTGAGATTGTTGCCAGTGCTGATCTGATTAGACGTGGCCTGTTCGGTTTGGGAGAGCAACATGCCGAACTGTCCGCCCGCGTGGGCGATCTTACCCTAGTGATGAAGGAAAATTATGTGCTCACCCAACGTCTTCCGGGAGAGCCCGCCCTGCAGATGAGAGGTTTTCATGGCGGTTTGAGCAGGGCTGAGATGGAAGTCCCTCTCGTGACAGTTCAGTGCTAGTGTCGTTTTGATATGATCTTGATTGCATTTTACCCTGAATGATCTGCCTACACCGGGCACAGGTGTTTTGAGGTAGATCGGTTTGGCGGGCCTGGGTCTGGTAAAACAAGGATACAAATCACAGAAAAAAAGCCCGGCAATGAAATCCAATGACGGGCTTTTTCGTGGCGCTGAAATCCAAACTTCAGGGCTTAAAGCTGGATTTTTCCCGCACCTGGCATACCACCACCAGCACCGGGCACGACGATAGAGGAGGCCTGCTCGCGGCGCATTTCCTCTAATTCTTTCATGGTTTGTTCAAAGGCCTGTTTAGCGCCGTCTGAAAAGCCGGCAATGGCTACCTCCAGAGAATCAGCATCGATGTCAAAGCTCAGCGGTAGCGCCCCCATGGCGGTCATTACTTGGGTCTGGCCGATGTAGAGCACCGAGCGGCTGGCATCAGGATTGCCGTGTTTATCCACGGGCGTCATGCGTCGTAGAGTTCCGACTGTACGGTCAGTAAAGCTCTCTTCTAGATAAAGGTTGTCAGCGTCGAAGCTAGCAGTTTGTGTTTCTTGGTTCATGTGTTTTCCATTGCGTCTTGGTTCGAGGGTATTGCAGGGTAACAGAATGATGGGCAGGCTCGCCAGATCAGGCATTAGACAGATTTTGGCTCTGGTGCGATTTATTTTCCTAGAAATCGGCCAAGATACGATTGATTTCCATGCCATTTAAAGTGGCGGAATCCAGCATTCTGGACTAGAGTTTTTTTAAAACCCCTCGGATTAATAGGGGTAGGAGTAGAAATCATTCGCGTGTCTGAGAATTGAACCTAATGCGTTAATAATTAGCAAAGCGCGTTACTAGGCTGGAGAACTCCATGGATTTAATGCTTAGTAGTCACAATTTCCCGTCGGCCACTGATGGGGAAGGTGCTACGCTGGAATCAGAATTACAGACCATCCTGCGAGATGACTATGACAACAATCTTTTCGCTATGTTGGCCGGCTATCAGCGCATGTTGGCGGACAACCATCAGCGCGATTTGTGGCCCGCGATACACGACAAACTTCGCACGCTGTTTATGTGTGGCAAGGCGGTTCCGCTGGACGGACCCATGGTGGGTATTCCAGTCTCGATTCGGGATAGCGATTTTTTCCGCAAGCTGGCCCAGCTGGCAGGTGAGAGTCGCTCGGCGCTAGCCAAGCTAGAACTGCTGGCCAGCACCTGGAACGCTACCTTTGCCGATACAGGCCTGTGGATGGGTAAGGCTTTTGAGCCGGTAGACGACGCTGTTTTCAGAGACAAGTGCGAGAACGATGCAGACGTCATGACTGCGTATGATCCAGCCACCAGCCGCATCGGGCGTAACTTTTTTCGCCAGCTGCCAGAGTCATCTCCTTTTCAGGGTATTAGCTTACCGTTGCTAGAAGAGGCCTGGTCGCTAAAAGAGCGCCCCCTGACGGTGGATGCCAAAGGTTTTGAAGCACGGCTCCAGTCTGCCCATCTGGAAAAAGAGCGCGTCATTCCGTATAGCAAGACCGGTGGTATCTACCTGGCTCAAATGGCCTACTCGGTACTGCCGGAGCAGCAGGGCAAACAAGTCTATCAACTCAACTACCGCTGGCCCCGGCTTAATCCCGTCTTTCCCATGACCCTGTTAATTGACGAGCTGGTGCAGATCGGTGAAGGCATTTATCTGGGACAGCTGATTTATGCCAGCAAGCATATAAGTCTTGGCGCCATTGACTTGCCCTTAATACCGGGCGAGCGCGACATCGAACTGGGCGAACCCTATGCGCCTCATAAACATTCCATTTTTGACTCTATTCGTGCCTTGCTTGGAGGACACAGCAAGCAGCAAGGGCCGGATTACGGCTACCAGAACAATGGCTATTTTTTGCTGATGGATCCATCCTATGCCAAACAGATCTATGCCGATGATGCCTTTCCCCAGCTACGGCCGAGGCCAGGCGAGATCGGTTTTGACGAGCTGGGTTATGAAGCACCGGTGGTAGCGACAAAGACATCAGAAAAATGGCTCAATGGCTGGCGCGATGATGAAGTGCTGGCGCAGAAATTCACCCACATGATCACTGAGCCTTCTACCCGTGCTGATGATGCTGATGTGAGTCAGATGCGGCAAGTGGGTGAATCGGTACTGCAGATGCTGCAACGCATCAGTAAAGACATCTCGGCCCAAACCAAACACGAGGACCACCTGAAACACTTCGAACAACTGCACAGCCTATTTCGCAGCGGTGTGGCGCCCAAGGTCACGAACGGTCTATTTCAGGGCGCCGGCAGCAAGGGTTATAACACCCGCGTGGATGGCCGAGAGGTGCGTGATTGGTATGGTGAAGAAGAGACCACTCACGGTTTTGATTATTACCACGGCGCCACCCTGAATCTGCATTGGGGGTTTAGTGAAACGTATTGTCCTGATCGTGAAGAGCGCTTAGCCCAGGGCGCGCTTATGCCCAGTGTGTTGGCCAATGCCTTGGCCGGTGAGCGTCTGCGTGGTCCGAATGTGATGAATATGGTCTGGCATAACATTGGCAAATATATCTTTCCCTGGGCGGGAAAATCGTTTGAACGCATCAGTCCACGCAAGTTGAGCATGTTTCTGGACGAGAGTGCCGACCTAGCCGAACGTTATCCTGATCGTGTGCATGCGCTGAAAATCCATCTTGCCAGTGCGCCTCATTACAGCGTCGTTAAACATAATCAACAGAATCACTGGGAAACTCCAGGCCGTTACAACAAACATTTGGAGAAGACTAGTTGGGACGACGGCATGAGTGATGAAGATAAGGCCTTCTGGCAACAACAAGCCGACCAGCATTGGGTAATGGGTTACAACCTGCAGGACAAACGCATTCTCGTTGCCGATGCCTTGATGAAAATCGCTGACATGAATTATCGTGTGCCTGAAGCAGTCATTCAGCAGGCCTCCGAAGCGAGTGGTTCACCCTTTGTGCGCCAGGGTTATGCCTTTCTCGGTAGCGCCAATCAGCCATCTATTTTGCCGCTGAACAATGGTGATCAAGGTAACAAACAGGTGTTCCAGTTTAACTACCGCTATCCGCTTATTGGTGGTCCGGCCCCGATTGGTTTTTGTCTGGATGAACTGGTCGAGATCGCCGACGGCCTATATTTGGGGCAGCTCATTTATGCTACCGCACTGGAGGTTCCCTTTCATTCCAGTGTTGACCCGGTGCAATACAAATATCAACTGTTCGGCTATTTTCTATTGCTGGATGATGACTGGGAACAGCATCGTCGGGCGATAAAACTGGATACCTTAGATTGAAAGAATTGATGTAAGGAATCAACTTAGACAAGGAAGCACAGTCATGAATGAGCCTCAACTTCATAACGGTGGTATCGAAGTTAACTTAGCAGGTGGAAACATAGCTGAGGCCTGGCATCCAGGTGAGACCCGCACGTTTCCCATTCCCAACGAAACGCCCGAGCGTATTAAAACGCTAACCGATCTAGCCTTAAGCCAGATCAGCCTTGAACAGTATCCAGTGGTGCAGGCCTGGCGCGAAAAACTGTTTGCTCCCGAGGGTCTGCCGGAGATCTGTGATGAGCTGCCACGCTTGCTGACTGAGTTTCTACGTAGCCCCGAGGCGCAGGCCATGACACCTTACACGCGTCGTGCCAGGGCTTTGCATCATGTCTTTGCTAACAAGACACCATTGGTACGTTCCATAGATCTACTGCCTGGGCAGACGACTACCAGCTTTGTTGGTCCAGCGGTATATATGGATACTATCGGTTATTGCATCTGGCCCGAGCTCAGTAGTGTCAGCTCGCGGGCGCAAAACCCATTCAACATTAACCCGGAAGTAGCCGAGCGTTTAAGCAAAGAGATCTTTCCATTCTGGCTCGAGCGGCGCACGGCACAGGAAGTAGCGCGTTACAGCGATTACGACAGCGAGCAACATCCCAATCGTGATCGAGTCGCCGGCGATTCTATCGATCCAGCCTTAAAAACTGTCGCAGGTGAAACACCCAAAGCGTTAGAGTTGATGGAGCGTGTTGCTTTTTTTCTATCAGACAAGGCCACCTGTGTTTCCCACACCGTGCCCGATTTTGAACGCGTGTTGAAATATGGGTTCGATGGTTTGATGCAACAGGCCCGAACTGATTTGCAAAGTGACACACTCACCGCAGAACAAAAGGAATTTCTTGAGGGTGTAATCACTGTGTTTGAAGGTGCAAAAGTATATGCAGATCATCTGGCTGAAGCTGCGCAGGCAAGTGGCAATATCGATCTGGCACGTATCTGTCGCAAGGTGCCCGCACAACCAGCTGAAACCCTGCACGAGGCACTCACCACGATCTGGATCTGTTATCACCTGTTATTGCAGGAGAATACCAACTTCGGTTTTTCCATAGGTCGTCTTGATCAGTTGCTTAATGATTATTATCTGAACGATTGGAAAACGCTTGACACTGAAGAGGAAAGAAACGCCTATGTCGAAAAAGCCGTGGAGCTGGTGAGTCATTTTTTCCTGCGCTGTTCCGATCATGTGCCGCTTTCCACTGAAGGATCGGAAACCCTGTTCGCCGGTAGTGGTTCAAACCAGGCTCTTACTATTGGTGGCACCAAATATGAAAATGGGCAAGTCGTTGATGCGGTCAACGACATGACCTACATCATCCTCAAGGCTACCGAGATCCTGGGTATTCGCGATCCCAACGTGCATGCCCGTTATCATAAACAAGTGCATCACCGGGATCTTCAGGGCAATGCTCTACCTGAAGGTATTTATGATTCTTATCTGAAACGTATCAGCCAGGTGAACATCCTCACTCGCGCTACCCCGGCGATACACGGTGATGCACCGGTGGTGCACTCCATGGCCAAGTACTATGCCGCCCACGAAGGTATTAGTGAAGAAGAAGCCTTAGCCGATGCCTATGACTACGCATCTATCGGCTGTATCGAACAGAACTCGGCTGGCAAACATTATGGAAATACAGGATCGACCCTAATGGTGTTGCCATCGGTATTAGAATTAGCCCTATTCGGTGGCAAGCATCGCAGCGATGGTGTGGGTAAAGATGATCTAAATCTGTTTCATGCCGGCACAGACTATACGACTAAGCCGCTGTCTGAGATGAAGTCGATGCAACAGTTTATCAATGCCTTCAAATTTCAGCTCGATGAAATGGCCAGTTATACGGTGCAGTGCAACAACTACCTCGGCCGGGCCATGGAACAGATGCGCCAGGTGCCGTTCCTATCCGGTTTGTTCACTGGCCCGACCAATACACCGGGGGGCGAGGGGGCTGTGTTTCGCGATCTGACTGCCGGTGGCGCCAAGTATAACTCTGCTGGAGTTGCCATTATCGGCGTGGCCGATGTGATTGATTCTTTTTGTGTACTGGATGCGCTGGTGTTTAGTGGCAAGATGAGCGCGCAGGAATTGCTGGCGGCGCTGGAGGCAGACTATAACGATGCCGGTTTTAAAACCGAACAAAAAGAGCATAGTCTAGTGGCCATGCTCAACAGTCTGCGCAGCCTATTCGGAGACAAGCAGGACGTCAGCCATTTGCCGGCCTTGTCACCTGAGCGCATGCAAGAGATCAGGGAAATGATTCGCCTGGCACCCAAGTATGGCGCCGGCATCGATCAGACTCCGGATGGAACCTACGACAACAGTCTCGCAGTGCGTTATACCCGTCTCATCACACGCATGATCCAAGAGGTATTCTACAAATACCGTACCCATCGCGGTGGTCGTTATCTGGTTGGTTACTGGAGCATGACCAACCATGCGGGTTTCGGTATGTTGACAAAGGCCACTCCCAACGGCCGTAAGGCACGCGAACCGTTTGCCAGCGGCATCACCCCCTGTGCCGGAGTGGTGAAGCGAAATGGCGACCCCGTGATGGCCTTGGATCACATTCTGTCAGTCGCCTCAGTGGAAGGTGACACAGTGCAGAACGGTTACACCTATAACCTCAGTCTCACCACCCGCGATCAACAGTTTTTTCCAGAAGACACAGAGCTGTTTGCCCGTTACATGAAGGCATTTATGGATAACAACGGTGTGCTTGTGCAGCTGTGTGTTTCATCGATTGATGATCTGGTTGCAGCGCATAAAGCAGCCACTGCGGCGGCCCAGCCAGGTGCAGGTGAGGAGGCAGTCGAGGCGCTTGAGCCGTTCAAAGATCTAATGATCCGAGTGGCGGGTTACTCGGCCTACTTTGTCACCCTAAGCCCGCAGATGCGGCAAGAGATCATCGACCGTTCCAATTTTGCCTTAAAAGATGGCGTTGAGCAGCACACCTTGGTAGCGATTTAAGGAGGACTCAAGTATGCACGCAGGTTTTCCAAGTTTCAGTCAGGACATCCAACAAGTTATGCGTCTGGGTGCCAAGACGGCCGAACTGCCTGAACTTGTCGACAGTGTCGCTGGGCCAGTGTTGGCTGGCGGCATGGCAGTGCTGCTCAAGCTTGGCTTTGGTTATGTCATGCGCGATTGTTTGTTGGATAAGGCACGCTCGGAAAAGGCCATGGCCTTCTTTGACGAAAATTTTATTTTTCGTGACCCCAATGCACCTGGGGGAAAGCGTTATTACCAGGGCAAGTTTCTGCTGCGCACACGCAAGCCGGGAGATAACATGAATGTCTGGCTGCGCTTTTGTCCCGAGCCGGATGAGTTGTTTGTAAAAACCCCCTTTGGCCGCAGCATCAACTCGCTCAAGGTGGTAGAGACCGAGATAGTGAACGAAGCTGCTGCCGAGCGTCTTGAGCGTGATCCGGATAAGGTTGATTTGGTGATCCGTTTTAAGGATATCGATTCCATTGTAGGTTTGATCGGGCGTGATGATGTGGATGTGGTTGGTCTGTTATTGGAAAACGTGGTCCAACTGACTGGCAATGTCGGCCATCTGTTTAAGCTTGGCGCCATTGCAAAAAATATTGAAATGGAACTTGGTTTAAATAAGGCGGCATAAAGTAAAGCATGGAAATGCAGGCGCTCATCTTCGACATCAAACGCGATTGCAGTGAGGATGGTCCGGGCATTCGCACCACGGTCTTTTTTAAAGGCTGCCCGTTGTCATGTGTCTGGTGCCAGAATCCAGAAGGCAGTGACAAACAACCGAGCTTTTCTTTTCGCGCATCGGCCTGTCACCCTGAGTCATGTGGAGCCGTCTGTGTCGCTGAGTGTCAGGCAGGGTGTTTGCAATTAAATGCGCAGGGCCATCTGACGCCAGACTGGTCGGCTTGCACTCGGTGTGACCGGTGTTTTTCAGTTTGTCCAACCAAGGCGCTTGAACCGGTGGGTTACTGGATCAGTCTGGATGAGTTGATGTATCGCGTCGCCATCGATAAACCCTTTTATCAAACCAGCGGTGGAGGTGTGACCTTGTCCGGGGGCGAGGCCGCACAACAGATGGCCTTCAATCATCTATTTCTGCAGCGGCTCAAGGCTGAGGGTATTCACACCGCGCTAGAGACCAGTGGTTTTTTCAATTACCGCCGTTTTAAACAACAACTGCTACCCTGGCTGGATCTGATCTATTTCGATCTCAAGCTTATCAATGAGGCAGAAAGTCGAAAGTATACTGGCCAGTCGAATAAGTTGATTTTGGAAAATTTTATGAAGCTGGTCAAAGATGCGGACATTCCTGTTATTCCGCGAATACCACTGATCCCAGGCATCACGACGACAAAAGAAAACCTACAGGGTATCGCCCGCTTTCTGGCAGACAATGGTATCGGTACTGCAACACTGATTCCCTATAACCCGTTGTGGAAAGATAAAACGGTTAATTTAGGTAAGGCAGTACAGTTTGATCGAAGTGCATTCATGACGACAGAGGAGCAACAGGCCTGCGTTATAAGATTTCAAACGACCGAGCCAGCAGAGAAAAAAGCAGGTAGTGCAAATTGATGTTCAACTTGCGACTACCTTTTTCATTCATAGTTATCTCATTTTGGGTTTTAAGAAGGGTTGAAGACCATTTCTCATTGTAAGCGCAGAGTGCCTTTGTAAGCCTTGCGCCAGATAACGCCATCTTCAGAACGCCACACATCGTTATCTCGACCATTATTTGTCATTCCGCCAATGAGCCAGAGTTTGTTGTCGAAACTGATTAGTTCGTGTCCCCAGCGACCGCTGAAATTGTCGGAGTTGGTTTCTTGAAACCAGGTAACGCCATCGCTGGAGACCCAGATATCATTGCTGTATGAACCGTCGATGCCACTTATAAGCCAGAGTTTGTTGCCAAACACTTCGATTTGATGGTCGCTGCGGCCAGAGAAAGCGGCTGTCGAGGCTGCTTCTGTCCAGTTGATGCCATCCTCGGACGACCAAATATCATTATGATGAGTGCCGTCATAACCTCCAATTAGCCAAAGCTTTTCGTTGAAAACTGCTACTTTATGGCCGAAGCGTGCAGTGAAGCCTGCATTTGAAGTTTCTTCAACCCAATTGATGCCATCATCCGATGACCAAACATCATTGTGAAGATTCCCATTCCAGCCACCAATCAGCCAGAGCTTGTCTTTGTAGAGCACTACTTGATGCTCGGAGCGTTTACTGAAATTGGCATTGTCTATCTCTTTAATCCAGTTATGCCCGTCTGTAGACGACCATATATCATTAAGTGGTGTTTGATTGCGACCAGCGATAAGCCAGAGTTTATCCTTAAAGGCTATTATTTGATGGCCGGAGCGTGAACTGAAGTTAGCTGTACCAGTTTCTTGAAGCCAGTCGATACCATTCTCAGAGGACCATACATCATCCTCGTAGGATTCATCTATTTTACCACCTACGAGCCATAATTTATTCTTAAAGACTGTAGTCTTATGGGAGTGTCGGCTTGAAAAGTCCGCAGAGTTGCTTTTCTTATCCCAGTTTATGCCATCAGTAGAAGACCAGGCATCATTTTTGAGTGCATTTTCAGTTAGCCCTCCGATAACCCATAACTTATTATTAAATGCTAATGCTTGGTAATTAGTGCGTTTGCTAAAATTTGAGTTGTTGTTTTCCAGAGTCCAATCAATGCCGTTATGTGATGACCATGCATCGTTTTTCTTTTCGCCATCATGCCCACCAATCAGCCAAAGCTTGTTGTGCAATTCCATAACTTGATGGAACGACCTTGGGCTGAATTCGGCAGAGGTTGTTTCTTGTGTCCAGTTGATACCGTCTACAGATGACCAGATATCATTTTTATCAACAATGTCACCTTCCCAGCCGCCAATCAGCCAAAGCTTGTTGTTGAAAGTAACGACCTGGTGGCCTGCACGCGCAGAGAACTGTGCATTAGTTACCTCCTGAGTCCAGTTAATGCCATCGCTAGAAGACCATATGTCATTTTTTTGACCAACATCATCTTTGCCGCCAATCAGCCATACTTTGTCTAAGAAAGTGGTGAGTGTGAGGTTTGCACGTGCCGAGAAGGACGCAGCTGCACTTTTTTGCACCCAGTTAATTCCGTCTGTCGACGACCAAATGTCGTTGTAATAGCTTGTTTGGTTACGTCCGCCAATTAGCCAGATCTTGTCATTGAAAGTGATAACGGTATGTTCAGATCGGGCTGCAAAGTTTGCATTGGCAGTTTCTTGTTTCCAATTAATTCCATCCGTCGATGACCAAATGTCATTTTTTAAACTGCCATCCCAGCCGCCAATCAACCATAATTTATTTTTAAACTGGATGATTTGATGAAACATGCGTTTTGAAAACTTGGTGGATGTAATTGCCAATGCTTGGCTGGTCTGATTGTTATGTTGGAGCCAGTACCAGGCCGGGCGGTTAAGCTTTGCAGCAGTATCGGTAATAGTGGTTGTGGTGAGAATATTCTGTTGTCCCGAGCTGCAAACGGAGTAATTCTCTAAATCACAATCATTTTCGGTGGAACGGGTTAGGGTCAAGCCTAGAGCTTCTGCGGGCACGCTGACCTGGGTGTTGTTCGCGCCGATCCAAGCGCTAAGTTTTACTTCAGTGGGAGCGTTGAGAGGGGCTTCCTCGATGATGGTATTTTCAGGGCTAGCATCGCCACCCCCGCCACCGCAAGCGCTGAGTGTAACAATTAGAAAAATAGAAAAAACTGCCAGAAACCCGGGCCGATAAAACATACTACCCCCGTACTACTTTATTATTATTATTTGCCTACAAAATTTTGAGGGATTATGCCAGA
>CALZIQ010000002.1 GCA_945787735.1 uncultured Chromatiaceae bacterium
CGCCAGCTCAAACGTGCACGCCTGGCAGGTTCCTCGACGCCGGGTTTGTCTTTTGACCCGGCAAATGAGTTGCAGGGCTTGGTAGGTATTTTGAAACAGATTTACGCCGATCAGAATTTGAATGTCAGTCTGGATATTCCGGCCGGCAAGCTATTTGCCGGCGATCGGGAAGATATGCTGGAGCTATTCGGTAACCTGCTTGAGAACGCCTGCAAGTGGGCAAAACAGGAGGTGAGGCTGACAGTCTATGATGTACCGGGCTTGGTGGTGACGGTAGAAGATGATGGTCCAGGGTGTCCACCTGAATTACGTGCTCAGCTTGATCAACGTGGACACCGTCTCGATGAAGCAACCGCCGGCCACGGTCTTGGGCTTGCCATTGTGCGCGATATTGTCGAGTACTATCAGGGTTCGCTGGTGTTTGGCGAGTCAGAGTTGTTAGGCGGTTTCAAAGTAGATGTTGCTCTGCCCGGACGAATGAATCAGAACGGCTGAAGCCCGTGCCAGGTGTTTACGATATTACAGAACAAGTCGGCAGTCTTTTCCGCGTCATAGATGGCTGAATGGGCCTGGTTGTTATCCCAGTCAAAATTGGCCTCCTGCACAGCGCGGGCTAACACTGTCTGGCCGTAGGCAAGCGCGCCCAAGGTGGCGGTGTCGAACGTGCTGAAGGCATGGAAAGGATTTTTAACTTGAGTACGTTCCACCGCTGCTTTAATAAAGCCCAGATCAAAAAATGGATTGTGGCCCACTAGAATGGCGCGGCTGCAATCGGCGTTTTTCACCTCCTCGCGGATAGGCGCAAAGACATGTTCCAGCGCCTCTTTTTCTTCCAGCGCCTCGCGGAACGGATGATGGGGGTCAATGCCAGTGAAGGCCAATGATGCCTTCTCCAGATTGGCGCCGGGGAAAGGCGCAACATGGCAGGCGTGGGTGCGATCGCGATAGAGGTTGCCCTCTTCATCCATGCTTACCATGACGGCGGCGATTTCAAGCAGGGCGTCGGTTTCAGCATTGAAACCGGCCGTTTCAACATCGACGACAACAGGCAGGAATCCGCGAAAACGGTCGGCTATTCTAGGGTTCGATACATACATCTTGGTGTAGTTAACTTTCGTTTGAGAAAAAGATTAAGCCTGTGTTTCTTCGTTTTTGACCAGTTGCCAGACCAGCTCGCCGCCAGCACGAAGTGGTACTACCACATCATCACCAAAGGCAAATTCTTTTGGTACGGCCCATTCGCGCCGGGTTAGAGAAAGGGTTTGCTCGCTCACGGGCAGACCGTAAAACTGCGCTCCATGACGTCCGGCAAAGCCATCCAGTTTGCCCAATGCGCCGATCGATTCAAATGCTTCGGCATACAATTCAATCGCAGCGAAGGCAGTATAAACGCCCGCGCAGCCGCAGTCGCTTTCTTTTGCGCCTCTGGCGTGGGGGGCGCTGTCGGTGCCGAGGAAAAACTTGGGATTGCCGCTAGTGGCGACTTCTAGCAGGGCCTGGCGGTGACGCTCGCGCTTAAGTACAGGCAGACAGTAGTGATGCGGGCGGATGCCGCCTACCAGCATGTCGTTGCGATTGAGCAACAGGTGGTGGGCGGTGATAGTAGCGGCGATGCGCTCCGAGGCGAACAGCACAAAATCGGCTGCATCCTTGGTGGTGATGTGTTCAAACACGATGCGAAGATTGGGAAAGCGTTCAGTTAGCGGCGCCAGTTTCTGTTCGATAAAGGCCTTTTCCCGATCAAATACATCGATGTCTGGGGTAGTGACCTCGCCATGCACTAGCAGGGGAAGGTCCACTTCCTGCATCGCCGCCAGCGTGTCGTAGACCTTTTCCAGATCGGTGACGCCAGAATCCGAATTGGTGGTGGCACCGGCTGGATAGAGTTTGACGCCATGCACAATTCCACTGGCCTTGGCCTTGCGGATTTCATCTGCCGGTGTGTTGTTGGTCAGATAGAGAGTCATCAGCGGCTCAAACTCGCTGCCTGCCGGGCGGGCAGCGAGAATGCGTTGGCGGTAGGCCTCAGCATCGGCAGTAGTGGTAATCGGGGGGAGTAGGTTGGGCATCACAATTGCGCGGCCAAACTGGGCGGCGACATGGGGAACAGTAGTGGCTAGCGCGGCGCCATCGCGCAGGTGGATATGCCAGTCGTCCGGCCGGGTAATGGTGAGGTAATCCACAAATAACTCCATAGATGCTATGTGATTCATCATTATGCCATTGTTGGCGGCATTCTCGACGCGTCGTTTTGAAGTTGCTAAAATGACCCTCTTAAGTATGCGGGAATAGCCAAGTGTTAACAGGCCCTGGATACAGAATGTCTTAGGAGAGCCTGAGGTTGTTGAAAAGTTTATTCGTAAGTCTGCTGCTTGCTGGACTGTCGATACCGGTGATGGCACAGAATTGCGACAAAAACGTTCCAGAAGCGACCCCCATGAGCCGTTTCAAACCGGCCGCGGACGGGATAATTACCGATACGAAAACTGGAAATGTTTGGCTCAGATGCCCAGTTGGCATGAAATGGGACGGTAGCTCTTGTGGTGGTAATAGTCTGAAATACACTTGGACTGAAGCAGTTGTTGAGATCGAGGAAATGAATGCAAGAAAAACCGCTGGCCGAAGCGACTGGCGCCTGCCTAGAGTTGAAGAGCTGATCAGCATCGCCGAGCCGCGTTGTTTCAAACCTGCCATCAATCTTGACGTTTTCCCCTTCACGCCTGAATCCGGTTTCTGGACCGATACGCCTGTCGAGGGGGTTCAACCCCGGGCTTGGGTGGTCCATTTTCTTAATGGCAAACAGTACATAGCGAATAAAAACCAGACGTGGCGAGTGCGTCTGATTGCTGGAAAATAGGTCCTTCTGGTGTCCAGTTTGTTGACGCTGGAATCGAATAGGCTAAAATGCGCCCCCTTTTGACGAAATTATTCCCGCCGGGCGGGGGTGCCATCTGCATCTGAAACTATGGGAAATCATTATGTTGAGAACCTTGATCATTTCATTTCTACTCGGTAGCTTGGCGATGCCTGCAATGGCACAGAAATGCGACAGCAATAAGGCTGCGACAGCGCCTATGAGCCGCTTCAAAGACAGTGGTAATGGCACTATCACGGATACCCAAACCAAATATGTCTGGTTGCGTTGTGCGCTGGGCATGCACTGGAACGGTACCACCTGTGAAGGCAAAACCCTGACCTATGATTGGAATTCGGCTAACAATGTTATTGATGAGTTAAACGCTAAAAAGCTCGGTGGGCATAGCAATTGGCGTTTGCCAACCCAGGCAGAATTGCAGGGTATCGTCGAGCAGCAATGTTTCAAACCGGCCATCAATCTTAAGGCCTTTCCATTTACGCCTGAATCCGGTTTCTGGACAGCGACTGTGTCACCAGGCTTCAATCCGCGCGCTATGATCGTCCATTTTATCCATGGACAGGAGTACGTCGCCAATAAAAGCCAGGCCTGGCGCGTCAGGCCGATTGCCGACGAGTAGTCTTCAATTGTCATGACGCATATAACGCCGGGCTGAATGCCCGGCGTTTGCATTTACGGCCATGGGGATAGGGTAGAATGCCTGCTTTTGCAAGTGGAATACGAAGAATGCGCATCGCTTTAGGGGTGGAATATGACGGCAGTGCCTTCTGCGGTTGGCAGTATCAGGAACACTCGCCATCGGTTCAGGAGTCTGTGGAAAAAGCCTTGTCTTCGGTGGCTGACCATCCCGTTCGAGTTGTGTGTGCCGGACGAACTGACACGGGTGTGCATGCGACTGAGCAGGTTATTCATTTTGATAGCGAAGCTGAGCGCAGCATGCGCTCCTGGGTGTATGGTGCCAATGCAAATCTGCCCAAGGAAGTCGTGATTCTCTGGGCGACACCGATCAGTGATGATTTTCATGCCCGTTTCGGCGCGATTCGGCGTCGTTATCGCTATGTGATTTATAGCCGTAATGTACGGCCCACCTTTCTCGCCCGGCGCACTGCCTGGAATTACCGACCACTGGATGAAAATCGCATGGCCGAGGCCAGCCAATTTTTGCTGGGCGAACATGATTTTTCATCCTACCGTGCCATTGGCTGTCAGGCCAAAAGCCCGGTGCGTACCATTCACCAGTTAGACGTCAGCCGCAAACATGAGTTGATCTTTATTGATATCGAAGCCAATGCCTTTTTGCATCACATGGTGCGCAATATTGCTGGCGTGTTGATGGCAATCGGGGCGGGGGAGCGACCTGTGGAGTGGGCGAATGAGGTCTTGGAGCATCGCGATCGGACTTTAGGTGGGGTGACGGCGGCGCCGTCGGGATTGTATCTCACCCGGGTGACTTATCCTGATCAATTTGATTTGCCTCAAACTGACATTAGCGCTGCTATTTGGTGAGCTTTTAGAAAGACCCTACAAAATGTAAAAATATTTCTTGCAAATCCAAAAAACACGTATAGACTGTACATGTATAGGCAGTAAGGTTATTCGCTGCAGTGTTAGTGGAGTTAAATGCATGGAGTGGGCATACGTTCAAATTGCATCTTTGGTGCTACTGGTCGGGCTGGTTGTATATGTCGGGTTGGCTGACTCAAGACTGAAACGACACTAACATGAGGTTTGCTCTAAAGGGGTTTCTGTCCTTATCCTCTCCCCCCTCCCCTCCTAGATAGGGCAGGAACCCTGGCAAAGAAAGGCCGTCTGAGAAGGCGGCCTTCTTCTTTTTTGGGGCTAGTTTTCAAAGCAAAAACGCAATTTCATACTAAACTTATTAATGTAACAAACTGACTGTCCAGGTTTGATCATAGAGTGGAGGTGTGTTGTGAGCGATGTCAAGAAGTCCAACGAAGAGCATATTCATTGCGACGTTTGTATGAAGGAAATTCCAGCATCGGAGGCAAAAAATGCAGAAGCGTCTGACTACGTCGCTCATTTTTGTGGCCTCGACTGTTATGAAAAATGGATGAATAAGGCCAAGAAGGAGAAGGGTCCGGGCTGATCATTCACGGTTTTTTTTAGAGGCTGGTAAGTAACTGGGGTGCGTAACTGTCGCCTGTATTGTATGGACAGAGTGCGTATTTAACTGATATGACTTTCTCTAGTTAGCCTTATTTGGTTTCTTCCGCGTAAGGTTATAAGGCGCTCCTAAGCACCGAAAATCTGGTAAGATTCCCCCTTTTTTCGGGATTACATGCATGCGCACGCGGGTTAAAATCTGTGGCATTACCCGGCCTGAGGACGCTCGCGAAGCGGCGCGTTTGGGGGCGGATGCCATCGGTTTGGTGTTTTATGCCAAAAGCCCCCGTGCTGTTGATGTGAGTCGGGCGATGCAAATCTGTGCTGGTCTGTCACCTTTTGTGACAACAGTCGGTTTGTTTGTTGATCCAGTGCAGGAAGCGGTCGAGGAGTTGTTGGCTCAGGTATCACTAGATCTGATTCAGTTCCATGGCAATGAATCCCCAGAATTTTGTGCCCGATTCGGTCGCCCCTATCTCAAGGCCATTCGCATGCGAGAGGGCATTGATCTGGCAGCCGAGCATGAACGTTACCGTGAGGCAAGAGGTCTACTACTGGACACCTACCAGCCCGGATTGCCTGGCGGCACGGGCGAGTCCTTTGAGTGGGAGCGGGTGCCTTCCGAATTAGCGGGTTCGATTGTGCTGGCGGGCGGTTTGACGCCCCAAAATGTTGGTGCAGCAATCAAGCAGGTGCGACCCTATGCAGTCGATGTGAGCGGCGGCGTGGAGGCGAGTAAAGGAGTAAAGGATGCTGCCAAGATGGCGGCATTCATAGGAGAAGTGAAACGTGTCGAAAGTGAACCTACCTGACGCCAGCGGCCATTTTGGCCCCTACGGTGGCCGTTTTGTCGCGGAAACCTTGATGGAACCGCTGGATGAATTGACTGCGGCCTATGAGCGCTTGAAAAATGATGCCACCTTTCAGGCGGAATACGACGAGGATCTGGCCCATTATGTTGGCCGTCCGTCACCACTCTATTTTGCTGAGCGTTGGACCGACATCCTTGGCGGTGCCAAGATCTATTTGAAACGTGAAGACCTGAATCACACCGGCGCCCACAAGATCAACAACACCATCGGTCAGGCATTGCTGGCCAAACATCTGGGCAAGACCCGTATCATTGCTGAGACCGGTGCCGGTCAGCACGGCGTGGCTTCTGCCACCGTGGCCGCTCGTCTGGGGCTGGAGTGTGTGGTTTATATGGGCGCAGAAGACGTCAAGCGCCAGGCCCTGAATGTCTATCGCATGAAACTGCTAGGTGCCGAAGTGGTGCCGGTGGAGTCTGGTTCCAAGACCCTAAAAGACGCCCTCAACGAGGCCATGCGCGACTGGGTCACTAACGTAGACAATACTTTTTACATTATCGGCACCGTGGCCGGGCCACACCCGTATCCGATGCTGGTGCGTGATTTTCAAGCCGTGATCGGTCGTGAGGCCAAGCACCAAGTTCTGGAAGCCGAAGGGCGCTTGCCCGATGCCTTAGTGGCTTGTGTCGGTGGAGGGTCCAACGCCATTGGGCTGTTCTATCCCTTTATCGAGGATGAGGCCGTCGCCATGTATGGCGTCGAGGGAGGCGGTGATGGTGTGGATACACCGCGTCATGCTGCGCCTCTGTGTGCGGGTCGTCCTGGTGTGTTGCATGGCAACCGGACCTATTTAGTTGAAGACGACAATGGTCAGATCATCGAGACTCATTCGGTCTCGGCCGGCTTGGATTATCCTGGTGTCGGTCCCGAGCATGCTTGGTTGAAAGACAGTGGCCGGGCCAGTTATGTCGCCGCCACCGATAGCGAAGCCTTACAGGCCTTCCATGATTTGACCCGTTTTGAAGGTATCATGCCTGCGTTGGAGTCCAGTCATGCGCTGGCTTACGCCACCAAGCTAGCGCCGCAAATGGATAAGGACAAGATTATCGTCGTTAATCTTTCTGGCCGTGGTGATAAGGATATCCACACCGTTGCCGGGCTGGAGGGCATCAAGGTATGAGCCGCATTGCACAACGATTTGTTGAATTAAAAGCGCAAAAGCGCAAGGCGCTGATTCCTTTTGTGACTGCTGGTGACCCGAATCCAAATGTCACTGTGCCGCTGCTGCACGCCATGGTTGAAGCCGGTGCTGACTTGCTCGAGCTGGGTGTGCCGTTTTCTGATCCCATGGCCGAGGGTCCTACCATCCAGAAAGCTTGCGAACGCGCCCTGGAACACGATGTCAGTCTGCATGATGTGTTGGCGATGGTGAAAGAATTTCGCCAAACCGATACCGACACACCTGTGGTTTTGATGGGATATATGAACCCGGTTGAGATCATGGGCTACGAAAACTTTGCCAGCGAAGCGAGTGATGCCGGCGTTGATGGTTTGTTAACGGTTGATATGCCACCAGAAGAGGCGGGTGATCTGCTGGCAGCCTTGAGTGAAGCGAGTATTGATCCCATCTTCTTACTGGCGCCGACGACTGTGGATGAGCGTATTGCTAAGGTCTGCGCTGCTGCCAGTGGTTTTGTATACTATGTTTCATTAAAGGGTGTGACCGGCGCCGCCAACCTGGATGTGGCTGCAGTGGCGCACAAGGTCGAGCAGATTCGCAAACATACTGATCTGCCGATTGGTGTGGGCTTTGGCATTCGCGATGCGGAGACTGCTCAACGCGTTTCCGCCGTTGCTGATGCCGTGGTGGTGGGCAGTGCAGTGGTGAACCGTGTGGCTGAAAATGCCGAGCAACCGGAAAAAATAAATGAGGCGGTGTGTAGTTTGTTGCGCGACATGCGCGCGGCCATGGATAAAGCCTAGCTATATAGTCCAAGGAGAGGGCAAAGTTTCTTTCCTTGAAATTACCTAAAATGGATGATGCCGCGACGCGGCTGATTGATGACAGGAAAAAACCAATGAGTTGGTTCGAAAAACTTCTACCTACCCGAATTCGCACCGATGCTAGCAGTAAAAAATCCATCCCTGAAGGGCTGTGGACCAAGTGTGATGGCTGTGGTGCGGTGTTGTATCGTACTGAGCTCGAGCGCAATGCCGATGTTTGCATGAAGTGTGAACATCACCACCGCATTGGTGCGCGCCGCCGTTTGGATCTGTTTCTGGATCAGGATGGGCGTGAGGAGATCGGCGCTGAATTGGAGCCGATCGATATCCTTAAATTCAAGGACAGCAAAAAATACAAAGACCGCCTTCTACTGGCGCAGAAGAATACCGACGAGAGTGATGCACTCATTGCGATGAAAGGCTCGCTAAAAGGCCTGCCGCTGACGGCAGCTGCGTTTGAGTTCAGATTTATGGGTGGTTCTATGGGGTCGGTAGTGGGGGAACGCTTTGTTCGTGCCGCCAACATCAGTCTGCAAGAGCGCATCCCGTTTGTTTGTTTTTCTGCCAGTGGCGGCGCGCGTATGCAAGAGGCACTGTTCTCCCTGATGCAGATGTCCAAGACCAGTGCCGTGTTAGCAAAAATGAGCAAAGAGGGTATTCCCTTTATATCGGTATTGACTGATCCAACCATGGGTGGCGTCTCGGCCAGCTTTGCCATGCTTGGCGATGTGAATGTGGCCGAGCCCAATGCCCTGATCGGCTTTGCCGGCCCGCGCGTAATCGAACAGACCGTGCGCGAGACGCTGCCGGAAGGTTTTCAACGCAGCGAGTTTTTACTCGAACATGGTGCTATCGACATGATTGTCGGTCGTTTGGAAATGCGTGATCGCTTGGCTAGTCTGTTGGCTATTCTTAGCGACAAAACGCTCCAATCCTAAGAGGCCTCTTCGGCTTCATCAAATGCGATTCAAAACGCTTGATGCATGGCTCTCCTGGCAGGAGGGTCTACATCCATCTGAAATTGATCTGGGCCTTGAGCGTGTTCGCACGGTATTACAGCGCCTCGGTCATGAGAAGTTCAGCTGTCCTGTTATTACCGTTGCCGGCACTAATGGCAAGGGCTCTTCGGTGGCCATGCTGGAGGCGATCTATTTAGCGGCGGGTTACCGCGTCGGTGCTTATACCTCCCCCCATTTGCTTAGCTACAAAGAGCGGGTGTGCATTAATGGCCTGCCGGTTAACGATCAGTCACTATGTGATGCCTTTGAAAACATCGACCAAGCCAGGGGCGAAACCTCGCTGACCTATTTTGAATTTGGCACTCTGGCGGCGATTGAGATCTTTGCCCGCGCTGATCTAGATGTGGTGATCATGGAGGTCGGCCTGGGGGGGCGGCTCGATGCGGTGAATGTGCTCGACGCTGACGTGGCTTTGATCACGCCGATTGCCCTGGATCATGCTGACTGGCTCGGCAATGACCGCGAGACTATTGGCCGGGAAAAAGCAGGTATTATGCGCGGTGGTAGGCCGGTGGTTTGTGGCGATACCCATCCGCCTGTCAGTTTGCAGCAGGTGGCTGACGCGCTGGACGCAAATATTTATCAAGCCGGGCGCGATTTTTCCTGGCAAGTGCAGGGTGAGCAATGGCGTTGGCGTGGTCCGGAACGTACCCGTGACGCCCTGCCGGAACCGGCTCTGCGCGGCCGTTTTCAGCTTGATAATGCCGCCGCGGTACTGATGGTGACAGAATTGCTGGCTGGGCGTTTACCGTTGTCACAAGCCCATGTGCGCGAAGGGCTGGCCAATGCCAAGGTGGCGGGGCGTTTTCAGGTTGTGACGGGCGAGGTGCCGCTGATCCTGGATGTGGCCCACAATCCCCAGTCAGCCGAGGCACTGGCGGGCAATCTGGCGGCTTGGCCCATGCCCGGGCGTATATTCGCGCTTACTGCGATGATGGCGGACAAGGAAATAGATGCCATTTTTGCTGCCATGGCACCAGTGGTCGACCATTGGTGTCTCACCAGTGTGGATTTGCCCCGTGCCGCCAAGAAAGGGCAGCTGGCTGAAGTGTTGCGGGCGGTGGCGCCAACAGCGCAATACGAGCTTTGTACCAGCGTGAAAGACGGCCTGCAGAAACTTGAGAAAGTTGTCCAAGCAAATGACCGTATTGTGGTGTTTGGCTCGTTTTACACCGTGGCCGAGGCATTAGCATCAGACTATAATGCAGGCTTGTCTCCATCCGCACAACAGAAGGTAAATTGATGGATCAAGCGCATAAACAACGACTGGTCGGTGGGATTGTGTTGCTGGCACTGGGTTTGATTCTGGTGCCTACCATTCTCGATTTCAGTCAGGACGCGCCCGATCCCATGGCTGAGACTCGGTTCCCAGAATCACCCGACGTGATGAAGATGGCGGTGTTGCCGTTGGAAGTCTGGTCCGAGCCGGTTGACCCGCAAATCGACAATACAAACCGAATTGTTGAGACACCTACCCCGGTCAAACGCGAATCTTCCAAACCAGTCTCTGATGCAGTGGATAAACCGGCTGAGCCCAACGTCGAACAGAAACCTGTACAGGTGACTAAGGTTGAGCGAGCACCCAAACTAGAATCAGCGAAAAAACCAAGCGTATCAGAGGGCGCCAGTGCCTGGGTGGTTCAGGTGGCCAGTTTTTCGGATGAACCCAAGGCCTTTGCCTTGCGTGATCGCCTAAGGAAAGCCGGGCATCCCGCCTTTATCGAGCGCGGACGTAGTGATGGCGTGATATATCGGGTAAAGGTGGGGCCGGTATTGCAACGCAGTGAGGCAGAGCGCTTGAAAAAACAAGTGGATAAAGAGACCCGGCTTGATGGCTTGGTGATGAAATACCGTTGACGATTGTTTAGTTCAGGAATGGCACAAGGTCTGATAAAATCGCCCCTTTCCGATTTGGGTGTGTATCTTGGTCTTTTTGAGTTCTGTGCGGTTTTTCTAATTCAGATGGACTGATTCGTTTTTGATGAGCGGCATCGATTATTTAATTCTGGGCGTAATTGCGGTTTCTGCGACGATTGGTATTTGGCGAGGTTTCGTGCGCGAGGCTTTGTCATTGATTGTTTGGGTAGCGGCGTTTTGGTTGGCCTACACTTGGGCGTCTTCGCTGGAGGTTATGCTGGTCGATCTGCTTGCCGACCAAGCGGTGAGAGTGATCGTTTGTTTTATCGTGCTGTTTTTGCTGGTGCATATCGTTGGTTTTGTTATTTCGCGGCTATTATCGAGTCTGATCAAGTCAATCGGCTTGAAAGGAGTTGACCGTGTAGCGGGCGCTGGTTTTGGTTTTGTACGTGGGTTTGTTGCGGTGGCTGCACTGGTGTTGCTGGTCGAGATGACGCCGTTGACGCAAGAGGCGATGTGGCAGCAGTCTTTTATTGTGCCTATGTTTAAGGACGCAATGCAGTGGGCACAGCTGCAATACCCATTGGACAGTCTTGGCAGTGCGTTTGCCGCGGCAACAGATTGAGTTGTGTTGAGAGGTCGAATCGATGTGTGGTGTTATCGGAATAGTCGGTAAGAGTAATGTCAATCAGGCGCTTTATGATGGCCTGACTGTGCTGCAGCATCGTGGCCAGGATGCTGCGGGTATTGTTACCTGCGACGGCGGTAAACTCTATCTGAGAAAAGACAACGGTCTGGTGCGTGATGTCTTTGCCACCGAGCATATGTTGAATCTGCGCGGTAATATGGGGGTGGGGCACGTGCGTTATCCCACCGCCGGTTGCTCCTCGTCAGCCGAGGCTCAACCCTTCTATGTCAATTCCCCTTACGGCATCACGCTGGCCCACAACGGTAATCTGACCAATGCCGAAGAATTGAAGCGCGATCTCTATAATGAAGACCTGCGCCATATGAATACCGACTCGGATTCAGAAGTGTTGTTGAATGTTTTAGCCCATGAGTTGCAGGTCCTGGGCAAGCTCAAGATTGATCACAACGATGTGTTCGAGGCTGTGAGTGCAGTGCATCGGCGCAGCCGTGGTGCCTATGCCGTGGTCGCCATGATCACAGGTTACGGTATTGTCGGCTTTCGCGATCCTAACGGGATTCGTCCAATTGTGTACGGCAAGCGAGAAACCGATAAGGGTACTGAATACATGATCGCGTCCGAGAGTGTAGCGCTTGATGCGCAGGGCTTTGAATTAATTGCTGATCTTGAACCCGGCGAAGCAGTGTTTATTAGTTTGGATGGAAATTTGCACAAGAAGCAGTGTGCCGAGAACACCAAGTATTCAACTTGTATCTTTGAATACGTCTACCTGGCCCGGCCTGATTCTATTATCGATGATGTGTTGGTCTATAAAGCACGTCTGCGTATGGGGGAATCTCTGGCGCAGAAAATCAAGCGTGAGTGGACCGATCAGGATATCAATGTGGTGATCCCAATCCCCGATACCAGTCGCACCTCAGCGCTGCAGTTGGCCAATGAACTGGGTGTGCTGTATCGCGAAGGATTTATCAAAAATCGTTACATCGGCCGTACCTTTATCATGCCGGGACAAAAGCAACGAAAAAAATCTGTGCGTCAGAAATTGAATGCCATTGACCTCGAATTCAGAGATAAAAATGTGCTGCTAGTGGATGATTCCATCGTGCGTGGTACGACATCACAGCAGATTATTCAGATGGCGCGTGAAGCAGGTGCGAAGAAAGTCTATTTTGCCTCGGCCTCTCCAGCAATTCGTCATGCCAATGTCTATGGCATCGATATGCCAGCCCCGGAAGAGCTGATTGCCTATGGCCGAACTGATGACGAAGTAGCGCAGAAAATCGGTGCAGATAAAGTCATCTATCAGGATCTTGAGGATCTGATGGAGTCAGTACGCAAGCGCAACCCTGAGTTGGTGGATTTTGATACCTCGGTATTTGATGGCCGTTATGTGACCGGCGACGTGAATGAGGCTTACTTTGCCCGTCTGCAGGAGATTCGCAGTGACTCCGCCAAGGAAAAGCGCAACGGGCGAAATTCAGACATCATTGACTTGCATAATAATCCGTGATTTGACAGGTTCTTCACCTTTCACTAAGATTCAGTTTAGTAGCGCCGATTTGAGCTCAGCTTGCGGGCGCGTAACAAATACTGCTAAAGAGAGGCAAGCCTGCTTTAGTGAATGCTGAGCGGGTTTTTTTGTGCCTGAAAGATAACAGGCCCTGGAGTAAAATAATGAATAACGAATTCGAAGAATTTAATTTTGACACACTGGCGGTCAGGGCAGGGCAGGTGCGCACAGGTGAATCAGAGCAGTCTGAGCCGATCTTTCCCACCTCGAGCTATGTGTTTGGCAGTGCCGCCGAGGCCGCGGCGCGGTTTTCCGGTGAGCAGCCGGGGAACATCTATTCACGCTTTACCAATCCTACTGTGCGTACTTTTGAAAAACGGTTGGCGGCACTTGAAGGTGGCGAGCGCTGCATAGCCACAAGTTCCGGCATGTCAGCCATTCTTTCAACTTTCATGGCGCTTTTGAAAACTGGGGATCACGTCGTTTCATCCCGCGCCATCTTTGGTACTACCTCGGTGTTGTTAACGAATTACATGGCCAAATTCGGCGTTAAAACGACATTTGTGGATTTGACCAATCTGGATGGCTGGGCCAAAGCGATCAATACCAATACCAAGTTATTGTTTTTGGAAACGCCTTCGAACCCTTTGACCGAAGTCGCAGATATTCAGGCGCTGGCCGACTTGGCTCATCAGCACGGTTGTTTGTTGGTGGTGGACAACTGTTTCTGTACCCCTGCATTGCAACGTCCACTAGAGCTGGGCGCGGATATCGTAATTCATTCCGCGACTAAATATCTTGACGGCCAGGGGCGTTGTATCGGTGGCGCAGTGGTTGGCAACGAAGATGTGGTTGGTAACGATGTTTATGGATTTTTGCGTACCGCCGGGCCAACCATGAGTCCATTCAATGCCTGGGTTTTCCTCAAGGGACTGGAGACCCTGCGTCTGCGCATGGAAGCCCATTGCCGTAATGCCCAGCTATTGGCTGAATGGCTCGATGCACATCCCAAGATCAAACATGTTTATTACCCGGGCCTGGCCTCACATCCTCAGCATGCGTTGGCGGCCGAACAACAAAAAGGCTTTGGTGGCGTGCTCTCGTTTGAAGTGGAGGGTGTCAAAGACGCTGCATGGAAGGTGATCGATGCTACACGCATGATTTCTATTACCGCCAATCTGGGCGATACAAAATCGACCATCACTCATCCGGCCACCACTACACACGGTCGTTTGACACCGGAACAACGAGCCGATGCCGGTATTCGTGACAGTTTAGTAAGAGTTGCAGTTGGCTTGGAAGATATCGAAGACCTGAAAGCCGATCTTGATCGGGGACTGTCAAGACCGTAGATGTTGTTTATTTCGGGTTGCCTGTGTTTGATTGTTTTTCAGCATCGTTTTCGGCACTTCGATAGTTTTTAATCAGGTAGAGTGGCCGCTGTTTGGTCTCGTCAAAGAGTCGGCCCAGGTATTCGCCGAGTATTCCGATGCTGATCAGTTGTATTCCTCCCAGAAACAGCACCACAACCATCAATGATGGATAACCCGGAATAGGATTTCCCCAGATCAGGGTGTCATAGATGATGTAAAGGCCGAACAGGAAGGCGCTCAAGGCGGTAAGCAAACCAAGGTAGCTGGCAAGGCGAAGTGGCGCAGTACTGAAAGAGGTGATGCCTTCAAGGGCGAAATTCCATAACCGCCAGTAATTCCATTTGCTTGTGCCGGCATGACGGGGTTTGCGATGGAAGTAGATGGCTTTTTGGCGAAAACCAACCCACGAGAACAGGCCTTTCATAAAGCGATGCTGTTCGCGCAGCTGAATTACTGCATCAATGGCTGTTCTGCTCAATAGACGGTAGTCACCGGTATCTTCTGGGATTTTGATTTTAGCGACCCGTTGTATTGTCCGGTAAAACAGGTGAGAGCTGAATTTTTTGAGCCATGTCTCGCCTTCGCGAGACATGCGCTGGGCGTAGACCACGTCATATCCGTTCTGCCATTCACGTAGCATGTCGGCAATCAGTTCGGGCGGGTCTTGCAGATCGGTATCAATAATGATGGCGGCATCGCCACGACAGTGATCCAGGCCGGCGGTGAGAGCAATCTCCTTGCCGAAGTTGCGACTGAGTTCAATGATTGAAATACGTGGGTCCAGTTTCTGAAATTCATTAATAATTTGTAATGAATTGTCATGACTACCATCATCGATGAAGATGATTTCGAAACGATGGGGCAAGAGATCCAGCGTTTCGCACAAGGTGTAATAAAACTCGTTCAGCACAACCTCTTCGTTAAAGACAGGGGCTATGATGGATATCAGTTTGGTCTTGTTCTTGTCGGTGTTGTTGTCGTTCATCAATCTTTGATGTTTGCTTGATTAAGTGTTTTTCTTTCAATGTAAACCATAATTGGGTATGCCATCCAGAGTAACAGAATCGCCAATAGCAAACAGATGGCTGTCCAATTGGCAACGCTCAACCAGCCGGGTATTGAAAAGACGAAGGGTTGGTAGCTGACAAAGGCTTTTGCTTGTTCCACTTGTTGCACTGAGAAATGGTCGCCGGGTTTGCAGTTGTTTGCATCACCAAAAACATAGCAGGCAGGGTTCTTGAGATTGAAGTAACCATCTTTTACCCAAGATGCTTCGCCCGGAATAAGTGTGCCCCTGGGGAAGTGTTCAAGCCGGTAACCGAACAAGGGCTCATAGCAAAGTAATTGAGAGGCACCCTGCACAAGGGTGTTATTACGATAAGGTGGAATGGCTGGCTTGCCATGCTGATCCCGAAACATGGTGAGTTTGTTAATGACTTGAGCGTGATTAGTTTTCTTTGCTTCAGCATATCCATCGACGATGGTGTCCGTTTTGTAAGACTGATTTGTGTAGTAGCTCCGTTCAACATTGAAGTTGATCATCACAACAGAAATAATGGCAATTGCGCTGATGTAAGGCAAGAAACGTTTTACATGTGATGTTTTTTCCAGCAGGATCATTGCAATCAAGATGAATATAGGGATGAAGGCGGAAAACCAACGTACTAGGGAGCTGCTGTCTTTAAGGATTGGTGTCTCTTTTAGCAAGGCATTCCAGTCAGGGGTGTAGATGTTGAGTGCCATCGGTATGCTTAGAACAAATGCCAGTACGCCTAATTGCAGCCAGGTACTTGTGTTTTGAGCCTTGATACAGGTTTTGATACCGCTGAAGTTTTTTATCAACAGTGCAGTGCTGACAATCATCACCAGCAAAGGAATAAAGGTGATGCCGTATTCAAACTCGTGTCTTGCCGGCGGCCATTGAACATTGGTCAGCAACTCGGTTGTGCTGGGCGAGGGTTGAAAAAACAGTATGTCAAAAACAAGCCTGAGCAGATCCCAGAGAGAGCCAGCCCCAGGCAGTAGATAGTCCGTGCGCTCAAAGTTGCTGACATACATGATTGATGGAGCCAGTTTTGGCAGTGCCAGGATGATGCTCAGTCCGCCTGCAATAACCATATTCAACCAGAAACGATGAACGTTTCCGTACATGAGGCCATGCAGTGTGCCAATGAAAATCAATATCAGGATGACAGGCAGGATCAGGTGGATCATGCCCGAGTAGATCATGTAACCGAGTAAGAGGGTGGCAATGGAAAGACGCATTAGTGTCTTCAGATCAAAATATTTTGTCTGGTCGCCCTTGGGTAACAACAGAAAAGCGATCAAGGGTGTCAGCATAAAGGCGTGGTAAGTGAGATGGCCAATAACAATGCGGTGAGAAAAAAATCCGTTAAACATAAACAGAGCACCACCAAGCAAGGCCGTGGCGATAGCGGTTTTAAAGCCGATGCGTAACAGCAGATAAAAACCGGTAAATCCCAGGGCAGCGAAGACCAGCAGGGTAAGGTATGAAGCCGTGAGTGGATCGATAAAATATGTTAGCCACTGTGGCAAGGAGTAGTACAGGTTGATTGGGCTGGCGAATGCCGGTAGGCCGCCGCAAAAGGCAGGGGTGAACCACTCGGGTGTCAACGGACCGTTGTTAAGCTGCCAGTAATAACCATCCAACAGGGCGGGCAGGAAATAGGCATAGTCATGGCCTGCAGTGCCATTTTCGGTTGGAAAATAAGCAGAGAAGATCCAGTGGTAGCACAGTAGCAGAATGGCACCGCTGGCAGTGACTAGTATGAATTCGCCTGAGCGTGGGTTCAACTGCATTGAGGACCTTGTAATGTTTTTATGTTGGCGACTTTAGCACAGCCAACAGGGAAACCCCGAACGGTAACCGCGACCCCGGAATGAAGATTCTTTCACTCGCGAACAGCCGGGTTAGAACATGATTGATGGGCCGGGATGGCAAGTTAATTTCAGCCTCACTTTCACTCTTCCAGCGCTGGATGAATCTTGTCATGGCGATCAGCGGGAACAGCCAGGTATTAAAATAGCTGATGTATTCAAGCTCCAGGTCGGCCGCTTTGGCGGTTTGCTTTAGCTGGGTTGCCGTGTAACGCCGCTTATGGTGATGTGCTTCGTCATGAGGTCCCCACAATAGCTGAAATGCCGGCACAGTGAGCAAGATACGGCCGCCTTCTGCCAGACGTGCATTTAGAGCTTCCAGACTGGCGCGGTCATCATCGATGTGTTCCAGCACATCAAGCAAGACGATTAGATCGAAACTATTGGCGGGATGGGGAATTGTATCCGGTAGATGGCCAGGCAGGATTTCGCCGAGCTGGAGGCTGCTGGCATATTCTCTGGCATCATCATTCATCTCCATGCCTTTGACTTCGCCATATTGGTTCAGCATTGCCAAGTTGCCGCCTGTGCCGCAACCGGCGTCCAGGATGTGAGCTGCTTTGGGTAGTGACATTGATTGAATCACCGATTCGACAATCCGACGGCGGCCAACAAACCACCAGTGCTCATTCTCCACCTCACGCATCTTTTGATAGATCTGCTTATCCATATAGGGAAAGACGTCTGCTCTGAGGTGTGTGGGTTGCCATGAAGGCAGAGATTATAACCATTTCATGATTCTGTGTAGAGGCCGATATATGTATGTCGGTCGTTGTTTTTGTTCATAAAATCTACAGAGGTCCACAGTTTGGAAAGCGCTTACGATTTGGTTGATTTGCAGGAGACACTTTACAGCTCCGCCAATCCCACCCGCCGTTGGCTGCATTGTATGCGGCGCGACTGGATAATTTCGGCCATGCAGCGCTATCAAGCAGCTGAGGCAAGGCAGGCATTGGAGATTGGGCCGGGTTCAGGTGTCTATCTGCCGGAGCTGGCGCGTTTGTATCAGCAGGTGTATGCATCCGATATTGAAATGGCCTATCTTGAGAATGCCTGCCAACGTCTGAAGCACATATCCAATCTAAATATCAGGACCGATGATATAACAGATAGTCAGTTGCCGGCAGGGAGCTTCGATTTTATTCTCTGCACCGAAGTCATCGAGCATATCGAGGATTCGCAGCGTGCTTTGGCACAGATGTGGCGTCTGCTCCGGCCCGGCGGTGTATTGCTGCTGTCGACGCCACAGCGTTACAGTCCGCTTGAGCAGACAGCAAAGATCGCTTTTCTGCCCGGCATGATTCAATTGGTCAGGATGATCTACAATGAGCCGGTGATGGAAACCGGTCATATCAATTTGCTTACCGAGGTTGAACTCAGACAGCAAATTGATGCCGCCGGCTTCACGGTTGCTGAGAGCCATAAAAGCGGGTTTTATATTCCGCTGGTGGCAGAGTTTCTCGGCAAAAGTGGTTTAAAGCTTGAGCAACTGCTGGAACAGAAAATCAATGGCGGTCGGATGGACTGGTTGCTCTGGACGCAGTACTTTGTGCTAACAAAATGATTTTCCAGAACAATCAAATTAATAAATATTCATGGCTGAGCAGAGTCAGATTCGTAAACATTTGCAAGAAATTTTCGCTGCCGCGCTGGCGAGCGTGGATGGGCGCGCCTGTGTGCGCAATGCTCTGCGGCAACATGAGTATTCCTCAGCGCATAATGTAATTGCCATCGGTAAAGCCGCCCCGGCAATGTTGCAGGGTGCGCTTGATGAACTCTCCTATAAGATCAATCAAGGACTGCTAATCACCAAGCACGGCCATGCTGAGCTTGACGCTTTTCCAAAAAATATAAAACTAATTGAGGCCGGCCACCCCTGGCCCGACCAAGCCAGCCTTTCCGCGGGCAAAGCCTTGCTCGATTTCATCAAAGCCAGGCCTGCCGATAGTCAGCTGCTGTTTTTGATCTCAGGCGGAGCCTCCAGCCTCGTCGAAGTCTTGTCTGATGACATCTCGCTGGATGAGCTTCACAAGGTCAACGACTGGTTATTAGGCAGTGGTTTAGATATCCACGCTATGAACCATGTGCGCAAAGCGATCTCATGCATTAAAGGGGGACGGTTGGCGCAACAGCTTGATGGTCGTCCGGCATTGGCCCTGTTGATCTCGGATGTGCCCGGTGATGATCCAAGCACCATCGGTTCTGGTTTGTTGGTGGCGGAGATTCTGGAACAGACGGAAGCCCGCTTGGATTTGCCTGGCTGGATCGAAACCTTGATGCAAGCGGGTAAGCCAGCGCCGCAAGCGCATGATGACTGTTTTGATTCAATCAGCATCGAGATCATTGCCAGTCTGCGTGACGCCAAGCATGCGGCGGCGGAAAAAGGTCGCGCCCTCGGTTATGAGGTCTATGAGCATGCTGCGACATTGGGTGGCGATGCGGTCATGTTGGGGCGGCAATTGGCCTCCGAACTGCTGGCAGGTCCAGACGTTCTGCATGTCTGGGGCGGGGAAACCACGGTGCGCTTGCCAAAACAGCCGGGACGAGGCGGGCGTAATCAGCAGCTGGCCCTGGCCGCGGCGATTGAGCTTGAGGGTGAGGAGAAGCTGGCCTTGCTCGCTGCCGGTACTGACGGCACGGACGGTCCTACCGATGATGCCGGTGCGCTGGTGGATGGGCAGACGCTGGCGCGTGCTGAAGCGCAGGGGCTTGATGCGGAAACAGCGCTGAACCATGCCGACGCCGGTGCCTTCCTTGCCGCCAGTGGCGACCTGATCCAGACAGGCCCGACTGGCACGAATGTGATGGACCTGATGCTTGGCCTGAAAGTCTGATCATCGCTAGACAATTTTGTCGAAAAGCCGGCGGGCTTGCTCGAGCGATCGTTCAGCGTAACAAAACAGTGATGGGATTAGGTGGAGGCTGCCCAGAGAAGCATCAAGTTTCACCAGGCAGCCATGTTGATGGGTTATTCAGTAATGGGGATCAGCGTTAGCTCTACGCGGCGATTGAGTGCGCGGCCTTCTTCTGTATTGTTGTCTGCGATAGGGCTCTTTTCGCCAAAACCGACTGTTTCAATACGTGCGGGTGTGATCTTTTTAGTGGCCAAATAGTCGGCAACAGCCCTGGCGCGGTCCTCCGAAAGTGTTTGATTATATGCGTCTGTGCCTCGGCTGTCGGTGTAGCCAGCAATGGCGATTATGGTTTGATTAAACTCTTCTAGTACTAGCGCGACTGAATCCAGAATCTCATAAAAATCAGATCTCAGATCACGGCCATTGGTGGGAAAAGTGATATTGCCTGGCATGATGAGATTAATGTTGTCGCCATCGCGTTCGACGCTAACGCCAGTGCTGCGTAATTGTTTTCTCAGTTTTGCTTCTTGCGTATCCATGTAATAGCCGACGCCGCCGCCGATAATGGCGCCTATGCCAGCGTCACGTAGCATTCGTTTTTTGCGTTCGCTGCTGCTTTTATCTTTGTTTGCCAAATAAGACAGGATGAGTGTGGTACCTGCCCCAATGCCTGCACCTTTGGCGGTGTTAGTGGTTTTTTTTTCGCCGGTGTAAGCGTCGAAGGTTGTACAGCCGCTGACCATCATTACGCTGGCAAGACTGATAGCAATAATTGATTTTTTCATAGTGTTAGGGTCCATCAGGTTAATTCGTGAACGGTTTAATTCTGTAGACGGTTGCATGAATTAGAAACCGAATATGTGAATATCCATGTTTGGATATGCTTCATCATTTTATTATATTCACATCAGCTATGCATGTGCGAGGTTGAAGTTTAATGAAATGTAAAACTAATGTGTCCTTAACGTGGTTTTTTTGGCATGTTTGCAGGGCCAGCATTTGCCAGTGCCTTACAGACTGGAATTTGTGTCTGCAGAAAATCAGGAAGTAGGGTGTCAGAGCAAGCCTGAACATGAGTTTTACTTGCTGATTTTAAAGAGAAAATCACAGGAGGGCGAAGGTCTGACCCATGATTTAAACTGGTTGTCTGTATCAAACAGGGCCGACAGGAACGAATGTTGAGGATATAATGCAGAGCATAATAAAAGTGTGTTCAGAGCAGAGGGGTATCGGAACTCATGGCAAAGCAGGGTGGACTGGCCGCGACCAGAGCAAAGCAAAAAGCTGCTAAGTTGCTGAGCAGAAAAGATATTCACGCTGCTCGCGCGGCGTATCAAAAGGTCTGTGAACTGGCGCCGAATGACGCCAATGCCTGGCTGGCGCTGGGAGAAGTCAGCGGCATGATGCGTGACGTGCAGGGGGCGGAAAAGGCCTATCAGCAAGCCCTATCATTTAATCGTGACCTGCCTCAGGCACATCTTAATCTCGGCCGCCTGGCGGCTAGGCGCGGCCAGTGGCCGGTCGCTGAAGAGCATCAGCGAGCCCTTTTAGACCTGCAACCCAACAATCTGAGGACCTACCTCGAGTTGGGTGTGACTCTCGAAGGACAGGGCAAGCAGGACGAGGCAGAGTCAATCTATCGTCAGGCCCTATCCATGGATGATAGCCGTGCAGAGCTGCATGTTGCCTTGGGACGGGTGTTGCGAGAGCAAGGCCAGTTTGCCGAGGCAAAACCGTTAATTCAGCGAGCCTTACAAATTTCGCCTGATATGGCCCTCGGACACCTTGAAAAGGCACATCTACTGCGTCGGGAGAAAAAATATGAGGCGGCGCTTGAGGCCTATCAACAGTTTGGAAGGCTTGCCCCACAAGAACGACTGAGCTTTTTATCCAATTGTGGTGGTGTATTGGCTGAGCTGGAACGTACCGAAGAGGCGCTAAGCTGCTACGACCAACTTGTTAAAGAGTTTCCTCAATCTGCGGATGCCCATCTTGCCCGTGCCATGCAGCTTTTGGTGTTGGGTCGGTTTGAAGAAGGCTTGCGCGAATATGAATGGCGCCGCGCCTCTGCCGAATGGCGCAATGGCGACAGAGGTTATTCCACCTTACAGCCCTTGTGGCAGGGAGAGCCCCTGCAGGGTGAGAAGATGTTGGTCTATGTCGAGCAGGGTTTTGGCGATACGCTCCAGTTTTGCCGTTATCTGCCCAAACTTGCTGAGATGGGCGCGACGGTGCACTTTCATTGTCAGCCCGAGTTATACGGCTTGTTGTCGAGTCTTGCCGGTGTGGCACAACTCGAGACCCGAGATTTTAACAAGGTCGATCCAAGTGGATTTGATTATTACGTTCCCATCATGAGCCTGCCCTATCTGTTGGATACAAATGCCGATAATATTCCTGCAGATACACCCTATTTGCAGGCCGACAGCGAACGAAAATCATATTGGCAGCAACGCCTGGCGCAAGGCAGTTTCAAGGTTGGAGTGGTCTGGGCCGGTTCTGGTGGGCATCTCAAAGACAAACGCCGTTCCCTCAATCTGTCTGAGTTGGCACCGTTGTCGGAGTTAAACAATATTGCCTGGTACAGTCTGCAAAAAGGCGCGGCTGAACAGCAGTTGGCGGATGAAGATTCAGTGTTGGAAATCACCAATCTATCAGCACAAATAAACGATTTTTCAGATACAGCCGCCATCATCGCCAATCTTGATCTGGTGATCAGTGTCGATACGTCTGTTGCCCATCTGGCCGGAGCTTTGGGTGTTCCAGCCTGGGTGATGTTATTTAACGGTCCGGACTGGCGCTGGCAGCTAAAGCGCGAGGACAGCCCCTGGTATTCGACGCTGCGTTTATTCCGTCAGCCCCCCGGAGAAGAGTGGTCCACAGTGGTTGAATCCATTGCCACCGCCCTCAAAGAAACCGTAAACGACGCCTAACGGCGATCGCCAGATAATGGCAAGTAACAGCCAACAGGCGCAAGACCTGTTTACTGCAGCGCAGATTTGCCTTGATGCTAGCGAGCCGGAAGAAAAGCTTCACCTGACTCAACACTATGCCCAGGCCTGGCGTGATGAAATACTTTCTCTTGATGCAGGCGCGCCACCTCAACCCATTAGTGAACCCGGTCGTCCGCTAAAACCAGAACTGGTGCCTCCGGGCGATGTACCCAAACGGGGTCTCGGCACAGCCGAAGGCCGCGCCGCTTTACTTCATGCCGTCACCCACATTGAATTTAACGCCATCAATCTGGCTTGGGATGCGGTCTATCGTTTTCGCGATATGCCGTCTCAGTTCTATTCAGATTGGGTGAGGGTGGCGGACGAGGAGGCCTATCACTTTCAACTGTTGCGCCAACGTCTCAACGACATGGGATATGACTATGGTGATTTTGCTGCGCACAACGGCCTGTGGGATACGGCGCAAAAGACGGCTTTCGACCCCATGGTGCGCATGGCCTTGGTGCCGCGAGTGTTAGAGGCGCGTGGTTTGGATGTAACGCCAGGCATGATGAAACGTTTACGTCATGTCGGCGATATAGAATCAGTGTCGGCGTTGGAGATTATTCTGCGTGATGAAGTTGGCCATGTGGAAATTGGCTCGCGCTGGTTTAAATATTTTTGTGACCAGCGTGGCTTAAACATGGAGCAGACCTTTCGTGAACTCATCAGCCAGTATTTCGCCGGTCAATTGCGTGGTCCGTTTAATGATGAGGCTCGCATCAAGGCGGGGTTTAGCGAGGCCGAACTGCGGGCGCTTGAAGCAATGGATACAGGGGCGTAGACTCAAATCAAAAGGCCGTTAATGGAGATGGAGATCCGTGAATCACGCGTACTTCTTGGCCAGAGAAAGTTTTCAGACGCTCATCGATGTATTGGGTTCTCAAGGATATCGTTGCCTTGCTCCTCAAGCGCGTGACGGTGCCATTGTCTTTGATGATCTCGATAATGTCTCTCAGCTTCCCGTTGGCGTGCATGACCAGCAAACGCCCGGCGCCTATCTATTAACACGCTCAGAATCTCAACGTTATTTTGCCTGGGCCAACGGCCCGCAGGCCCTCAAACCCTTACTGTTTTCACCGCGCGAGACTCTCTGGCGCGCCGAGCGTGATGCAGAGGGCAAACTTTCATTTGTGATAGCCAGCCCCAAGACTGAGAAAACTGCCGTGATCGGTGTGCGCAGTTGTGACCTGGCAGCCATGCGCATTCAGGATCAGGTTTTTCTTGAGCAGGAATATAAAGACGATAGCTATCAGGCGCGGCGCGAAGCGCTATTCACCGTGGCGGTAAATTGCAGTCATCCAGCCGAGACCTGTTTCTGTGCTTCTACCGGGGATGGTCCTACGGCGAAATCAGGCTATGACTTGGTGCTGACTGAGCTGGATGAAGGCTTTCTGATCAATGCCGGTTCCGTCGCCGGAGAAGATGCCTTGAAGCAAATGCAGCTTGATCAGGTTTCGGATCAACAATATTTCGCTGCTGCTGAACAGGCCATACATGCGGCAGAAGTGCAAACACGCAAACTGCCAGCAAAAGTGAATGAAGTATTGCTCGATAATTTGGATCACGCACACTGGCAGGAAGTCGCCGAGCGCTGTCTTTCTTGTGCTAATTGCACCATGGTCTGTCCCACCTGTTTTTGTCACAAGGAAGTTGAGCAGCCAGAGTTAAATGGTGAAACCACTGAGCACTTGCGCGAGTGGGATTCCTGTTTCACCCAAGGCCACAGTTACATCCATGGATTTGTCATTCGACAGGAAACAGAAAAACGCTATCGCCAATGGCTGACGCATAAACTGGCCACCTGGGTGCAACAATTCGGGAACAGTGGGTGTGTAGGCTGTGGCCGTTGCATCGCCTGGTGTCCGGCGGCGATTGATCTGACCGAAGAGGCCAATGCCATTGCGGAGACTCGTGATGATTAATCCCTATCTACCCTATGAAGCAGAAGTGGTGGAACGGATTCAAGAGTCGTCCACCATCTTCACTCTACGGCTGAAGTTTACCGATGATGAACAACATCAACGTTATAGTTTTGCCCCGGGCCAGTTCAATATGGTTTATCTGTATGGCGTGGGGGAGGTGCCAATCTCGATTGTGTCGGACCCAGGGGATGAACATTGCTATGACCATACCATCCGTGTCGTCGGTCGGGTAACACGAGGCCTGGCGGAAGTAAAACAGGGGCAGCGGGTCGGCATTCGCGGACCCTTTGGTAGAGGTTGGCCGCTGGACAAGGCCGAAGGGCGCGATGTGTTGATCGTTACCGGCGGCCTGGGCTGTGCGCCGGTGGTGTCGGTGATCAATTACATCATTAGCCGACGTGACCGCTTTGGTCGCTTGACTATCATGCAGGGTGTTAAGCATGCGGATGATTTGCTCTGGCGTGAGCGATACAAACTGTGGAGTCAAATGCCGGATACGAATGTAATCGTCGCGGCAGACACAGGTGGTAAACAGTGGCCCTGGCGTGTTGGGCCTGTGATTGCCATGTTCGATGAGCTGGAGCTTGTGCCGGCTGCAACTATTGCCATGATGTGCGGGCCGGAAGGCATGATGCATGCCGCCATAAAACGTCTACTGGAGCTGGGTATGACGGACGAAATGTTGTTCATGAGTATGGAGCGCAACATGCAATGCGCCGTCGGCCATTGCGGCCATTGCCAGTATGGCGGGCAGTTTGTCTGCAAGGATGGCCCAGTGTTCGCCTACAATGAGATTAAAGATATATTTGGTAAGAAGGGATTTTGATTTTTTCGGAAATCGGGGGTAGGTATGAAAGAGTACAAGTTTGAAGAAGAGGAAACCTGGAAGCTGGCGCGCGAACTGGCCTGGGATGTGTATGGCATCACCAGCCGTGGCGCCTTTGAAACTGACCACCGAGTGCGCAACAGCGTGCGCGCTGCCAGCTTTGCCATTATGGCCAATGTGGCTGAAGGGGTAGAGCGTGGAGGTACATTGGAATTCGTCCATTACCTATCCAGGGCCAAAGATGCGATCGGTGAGTTGCAACAACAATTGATGAAAGTGCAAGAAAAGGGTTTTATTAATAGCACCACCCTGGCGCGCCTAGAAACGACGCTGGAGTCACTCGGTTGCATGATCAGCGGCTTGATGACCTCGATCAACCAGGATTTTATTAACGCGGACAGTGTGAGTGTCAGTTATCAAGACGCCTAACAAGCCAAGAATCGCCGTGCACAAGTTCAGCTCGTGCGATGGCTGCCAGCTTGCCTTGCTTAATCTGGGAGAGCCGCTATTAACCCTGGCCGAGCTGGTCGAGATTATTCACTTTGCTGAGGCGGGTCCGGTTGAGCCTGATGCCGAGATTGATATCGCCTTTGTCGAAGGCAGCATTACCACACCGGATGAAAAAGAACGCATCCAGCGTGTGCGCGCCAATAGTCGTTATCTGATCACGATTGGAGCCTGCGCCACTGCCGGTGGTTTGCAGGCGCTGCGCAATAATGCCAATGCCAGCGATTGGATGGCGGCGGTCTATCCTTCGCCTGAATTCATCGACACGCTAAGCACTTCAACTGCTATTGCTGAACACGTGCGGGTTGATTTCGAATTGTGGGGTTGTCCTATTAACAGTCAACAAATTGTGGCGGTGGTGCGAGCCCTGCTGTTTGGTGTGACGCCTGTGAAAGAAAATGACAGCCTCTGCATGGAGTGCAAACGCCAAGGCAATGTCTGCGTGCTGGTGACGCAACAGCAAGCTTGCATGGGGCCGGTGACCCAGACCGGCTGTGGTGCCCTGTGTCCCAGCTTCGGGCGCGATTGCTATGGTTGCTATGGCCCCAAGGAAAATGCTAATGCCGATTCCCTGTCGCAGCGTTTTCAGGGCTTTGGTCTAATGCCAAAAGAGATCGCACGCAGGTTTCTGCTCATCAACAATCATGCCCCGGCGTTTGCCGAGGCGGGCCAAAAAGCGATAGAAGCCGAGCATGACTGAGCTGCGTGATACCTCCATTCGAGTGCCGGTGTTGGCCCGGGTTGAGGGCGAAGGTGCGCTTGATCTTGAGATCCGTAAGGGCAAGATCGAAGCATTAAAATTGCGCATCTTTGAACCGCCGCGCTTGTTTGAAAAGTTTCTTGAAGGCCGGGGCTATGACGAAGTGCCGGACATTGTTGCACGCATCTGTGGCATCTGTCCGGTGGCTTATCAAATGAGTGCCGTGCATGCTATCGAACAGGTGTTTGAGTGTGATCCCGGACCTTGGGTTCGAGCTATGCGCAGGCTGCTTTATTGTGGTGAGTGGTTAGAGAGCCATAGTCTGCACATCCATTTGTTGGCGCTGCCTGATTTTCTCGGTTTTAGCGATGTCACCGCGATGGCAAAGCAGTATCCCGATGAAGTGAAACGTGGTCTGGCTCTACAGGAGATCGGTAATGCCCTGGTCCGTTTTCTGGGTGGGCGTTCAGTCCATCCGGTCGGGGTGCGTGTGGGGGGCTTTTACAAGGCGCCGTCTGCCAATGATGCCAAGGCGTTGTTACAAAACGTGCAGGCGCAACTGCCTAATGCCGAAGCGCTGTTGCGCTGGAGTGCAACACTTGACCTGCCTGATGCGCCTCAGCAGTTTGTCAGTTGCTCAATCAAACATGCAGCGGAATACCCGATGAACGAAGGCCGTATCGTCACCGATGTAGGGCATGATCTGGCGATTGATGCATTCGATCAACACTTCAAGGAGCATCAGGCGCCGCATTCTACTGCCTTCCATTGTCACCTCGATGGCAAACCTTATATGGTCGGTCCATTGGCGCGATTGAACCTACACTGGCAACAGCTACCTGATTCACTAAAAGCGTTGATGCGGGAGTGTGGTATTCTATGGCCCAGCGCTAACATGTTTCATAGCCTCATCGCGCGGGCAGTAGAGATTTATTATGCCTTGCTTGAGGCATGTAGCATTCTTGAAAATTATTCAATACCAGACAGCCCATATACAGAGGTCACGCCTAAGGCTGGGGTTGGTTATGGCTGCACCGAGGCGCCACGCGGCATGTTGTGGCATCGCTATGAGCTGAATGATGTTGGCGAGATTATGCATTCCATCATCGTGCCGCCTACCAGCCAGAACCAGGCCAGGATAGAACAGGATCTGCATGACGATCTTCTAACGTTTGGTTTGAACAATTCGGACGATGCCCTGCGGCTGCGTGCCGAGACGGTGATTCGCAATTACGATCCCTGTATCTCCTGTTCAACCCACTTCCTCGATCTGCGTGTTAAACGCGACTGATGCACTGCCTCCAGCGCGGGTGTTGGGGGTTGGCTCTCCCTTTGGTCTGGATCAGATTGGCTGGCGTTTGCTTGAAGTCCTGCAACAGTCGACACGCCTCATGCCTTATCTAAATAAACAGCTCATGTTGGAAGCCGTTGACTGGCCGGGTGTCAATTTGCTGCATTATTTTGATCAGGCGCAGTATGTGCTGCTGTTGGATGCGGTGCTGGGTGATGATTGCCCTCTGGGTGAAGCTAGGTGTTATTCCATGATGAGGTTCAGCGTGCTGGGCGGCTCAATTCCAGTCATGGCTTTGGGGTGCAAGAGGCGCTTAGCCTGGCCAACACTCTGGGCCAGCTATCTAAAAACTTGGAGATTGTCAGTGTATCGGTTGGCGGCGATGCCTAGCACACAAAAATCGACTGGAATGTAACTATTTCGGCGCTGGCCGTGTCTTTAGGAAAGTGAAATTAGTCACATTTGCGAGTGCATTTTGAGCAAAAGCGTGACGTATTAGCTGTTTCTGCTTGACCTTATTACAGTTTTTTAAAATTAATGTCGATAGTGTTATTGCGGAGACGGTAATTATATTTTTTGTAGGTGCTTTATGAAAGTGACAATGACGAAAATTTGGATAGTGGCAGGGTTTTTGGCTGTGATCAGTATTGCCCAGGCAAGTCATGAAGAATCAGTCGAAAAAAATCCGGCACAGCAACTGCTGGTTGACTCCAGTCCACACTTCAAGCAGAACTAAACGCTTTTTTTATTTTTCAGCTCCCTCGTTCTCAATATCCAACACCACCTGCGTCATCCGGATCACGCTGTCGGGATTGAGCGAAATAGACTCAATACCCTGTTCGACTAGCCATTCGGTGATTTCCGGATAGTCTGATGGCGCCTGGCCGCAGATGCCCACATATTTGTTTTTGGCTTTACAGGCGTTTATCGCCATCTCGATCAATTTCAAGACCGCCGGGTTGCGTTCATCAAAGCCGCTAACAATGCCTGAGTCGCGATCTACCCCAAGGGTTAGTTGGGTCAAGTCATTCGAGCCGATGGAAAAGCCGTCAAACAGTTCTAGAAAATCATCGGCGAGTAGGGCGTTGGCGGGGATCTCACACATCATGTAAATCTTTAAACCACTTTCACCGCGCGCCAGGCCTTGTTGCTGCATGACTGCCAGCACCTTTTGTGCTTCGTTCACACTGCGAACAAATGGAATCATTAATGAAATGTTGTCTAGCCCCATCGTTTCACGTGCATATTTCATTGCCTCGCATTCAAGCGCAAAGGATTTTGCAAATGCTTCTGAGGGATAACGGGAAGCACCACGAAAACCGATCATGGGATTCTCTTCTTTCGGTTCGAACTGTTCACCACCGATCAGCGAGGCATATTCATTGGATTTGAAATCGCTCATGCGCACGATCACCGGTTTAGGATAAAAGGCGGCGGCGATAGTGCCCACGCCTTCGGCAAGGCGCTGCACATAAAATTCCTTTGGTCCGGCGTAACCGGCGATGATGGGGTCGATTTTCGCTTTGATCTGTTCATCCATGCCGGCATAGTCGAGCAGGGCATGGGGATGAATGCGGATGCTGTTGATGATGAACTCCAGCCGCGCCAGACCAACACCCTCGTTGGGCAGCCGACAAGCTTCGAAGGCCTGCGAGGGATTGGCTAGATTCATCATGATGTGGGTCTTGGGGCGGGTCAGGGCATCAAGGTCGAGCTGTTGGCTATCAAACTGCTGTAGCCCTTCATAGACAATGCCGTCATCGCCTTCGGCGCAGCTGACCGTGACCTGCTGATCATGACTGATGGCCTGGGTGGCATTACCGCAGCCGACGATGGCGGGGATGCCCAACTCACGTGCCACAATCGCTGCGTGACAGGTACGGCCGCCACGATTAGTGACAATGGCGGCGGCGATCTTCATTACCGGCTCCCAGTCTGGGTCGGTGATGTCGGTGACCAACACCTCGCCGGGTTTGAGGTTATGCATGTCCGCCGCTTCGATAATCACACGGGTGCTACCGGCGGCGATCTTCTGACCCACACTCTTGCCGCGCGTCAGCACCGGCCCACGTGATTTTAGTTGGTAGACCTGGGCGTAACGGCTGTCGGCGCTGGACTGCACGGTTTCCGGTCGGGCTTGGAGGATGAACAGCTCGCCGGTCTCGCCATCGCGCGCCCATTCAATATCCATGGGGCGTGGTTGGCCTGCCTCTTTTGAATAATGTTCTTCGATGATCACAGCCTGTCGCGCCAGGCTCAGCACTTCTTCATCGTTGAGGGCGAAGCGATTGCGGTCTTCCTGTTTGACACGCACGTTGCGGGTCGAGTGGCCTGCCATCGGGTCTCGAGTGTAGATCATCTTGATCGCCTTCTCGCCTAGCTGCCGTTTTAGGATCGGTCGCTTGCCTTCAGCAAGTTTGGGTTTGTAGACATAAAACTCATCCGGGTTAACCGTGCCTTGCACCACGTTTTCCCCCAGGCCGTAGGCGGCGGTGATAAAGACGACATCGCGGAAACCAGTTTCGGTGTCAATGGTGAACATAACCCCAGAGGCGCCACAGTCGGCACGCACCATCTTTTGCACACCGATGGATAGCGCCACGTCCATGTGATCAAAACCTTGATGGATACGATAAGAGATAGCCCGATCGGTAAACAGCGAGGCAAACACATGCTTGCAAGTCGCGATCAGATTGTGGCTGCCGCGAATGTTGAGATAGGTCTCTTGTTGGCCAGCGAAAGAGGCGTTGGGCAGGTCTTCGGCCGTGGCTGAGCTGCGTACGGCCACGTCGGTATGTTCACCATATTCCGCTTCGAGTTGTTGATAGGCCGCATCGATCTCATCGGCCAGGTCTTGTGGCATGTCGGCATGGTTGATCCAGCTGCGAATGCGTGAACCGGTGGTAGTCAGCGCGGTGATATCGTTGCTGTCTAATTCTTCCAATAGTTGTTTGATGCGTTCATGCAGATGATTGTGGTCTATGTAGTGTCGATAGGCCTCGGCTGTGGTGGCAAAGCCGTTAGGAACCTTCACTCCCTTGTTGGTCAGAGAGCTGTACATCTCACCCAGGGAGGCGTTCTTTCCACCTACCAAGGGGATGTCATTGATGCCCAGTTGATCAAAACGTCGAATATAGCGCATGGCCTACCTGCCTTCTTTTCGTTTCCTGTTTCCTCCAATAATAGCCTTCCTGTTGCTCGAATGAAGTAATTTGTCGTTTGCGGGGAACCTTTTGTGAGCAGGTAGCGTGTAAGCAAGGATATCTCCCTGTCTGTCCCCTAGTTGCGTAATCCGATTTAAGCTTTGTTTAAGTTTCGCTTTCTAGCATGGAATCAGTAAAGCCATAGAGCGGAATATCATGACAACTCTTTTCTCACGCTGGCGGAATAACCAAAGTGCATTTGAAGCGTTGGTGATGCCGCATGTCAACGGTCTTTACCGATTGGCGTACCACTATTGTGGTCAGCAATCGGATGCGGAGGATCTGGTGCAAGAACTGTTGCTCAAGCTGATTCATCGCATTGAGGACATGCAAAAGGTAGAACGGTTGCGTCCTTGGTTGGCCAAAGCGCTTTATCACCTGTTTATCGATCGGCTTCGAAGCCAGCAGCGCAGCCCAATTGACGCGATGCAGCCAGAGCAGCTGGAAATCCTGCAAGAAGGGTCAGTTTCAGGTGAGAGCAGTGAACGGCTTGTTTTGATAGACAATATTGCCCGAGCGCTGCGCCAACTCAATCATGAACAACGCATGCTGGTGGTCATGCATGATGTGGAGAATTATACGCTAGCCGAGCTGGAATCGATTCTCGATACCCCTATCGGCACGCTCAAATCCCGCCTGCACCGGGCGCGGGCAAAATTGCGCCAGATTCTAACCGATGAAGGAACCAAATCCCTCTCAACAGCGTGTTAATACTTGAGAGGATAACAAAATGAATTGTGAACAAACGCAACAACGATTGGACGATTACCTGGATGGAGACCTCAACCTCAGGGAAGAGGCCGAGCTGCACGCTCATCTCGATCAGTGCAAGACATGTCGAGTGCGGGTGCGGCAGGCGGAAGAGGTCCTGACCGGTCTGAAGGTAGTGAAGGTTCCGGAGATGACGCCGGGCTTCGCTCATCAGGCCGTTCGCCAGGCAGCCAATCAGATCAAACCACGTTCACACCGCACAGCTTTTGTGGCGGGATTCAGTTCTGCTTTGGTGGCGGGGTTGGCCTTGGTGTTTGTCATTGCCGGTTTGTTGCCAGATCACAGCGATATCAGCACAGAAATGCTACCGCAGGTGGCAATTTCAGTTGAAACACCACAAACAGTCAATCTTGCCTTTGATCTTGCGAATGCAATTCAAAATGCCACTCTCAGTATCGATTTGCCAGAGCATATCGAAGTGGTTGGGTTTCCCGGACTCAGACGCTTGTCTTGGCAAACAAATCTGACCCGGGGGCGCAATGTCTTGCCTTTGCCATTAAAAGGGGTTGCGCAGACAAACGGTGAATTGGTCGCCACGGTTGAGCATGATGGCAAGACCAAGAGCATTCGAATCAATGTGCGGGTTGATGAACAGCTGACGCCTAAAGCTGATCTAGCCACGCTTAAATTGGTATAGATTGCGGCATGAACAGGAGTTGTTTGGTGAAAAAGTTCAAATTGACAGCCGTTGTCGTTGCAATGTTGAGCCTGACTGTACCCGTGCATGCGCGTGATTTTGATGATGACATCACGATTCAGGTTATTGAAGCCTTTGAAGATGAACGCAACGGGGAGGATGTCAGATTTATTGAGCTACCTGACATCAGGTCTCAGGAAGCGCATGAGGCGATGGAACGTGTGCAAGAGCGCCTACAAGAGCGTGAATGGGAATTAGAACGCGAGCATGAGCGTAATGAGCAGGATGAACATCTGGAAGAGCATGACCGCGATGAGCTTAAGGATGAGCACAGCGATGATGAACGTGATGACCTGGAAGATTCGCGTGATGAAAACGACCGTGACGAGTATCAGGAGTCCCGCGACGATATTGCCGACGATCTAGTTGATGAGCGAGATGAGATCAATGACGACCTGGGTGATGAGGTGCGTGATGAATTGCTTGAAGACAGTCATAGCGAAAGCCAGGAGCTGCGTGACGATGTAAGCGAAGACGATCACGCAGAAGAATCCGAAGAAGAACGAGATGATCGAGATGAGTGGGATGATCATGAAGAGTCCGAGGATGAGAGAGACAATGAAACGTCTGAGGATGATGATCGTCGATGACTGCAATTGATTTATCTGCAAGTGGTCAGTTGTTTATGTCAATGGAAAAAAGCTGAATGGAATTTGGGCTGACATTTTGCAATCTTTGCCTCTCGATGCTGATGGCGACTGCGTCGCTCGTGGTCTCGGCTGACACGCCCTTCGAGCGCGGTGTGAGCGCTTTTAAAGTGCAGAACTATCAGTCAGCGCTGGAATGGTTCAAACAGTCACGCAGGGAAGGCAATGCTTCAGCGATTTTGGATTTTAATCTTGCTTCGAGTTACTACAAACTGGGGCGCTTGCCCGAGGCTAAACGCTATTACATCAAATCATCCAATAATAAAAATTTAGCTGCGCTGAGTTATTACAATCTTGGCCTGATTGCCTTGAGTGTCAATGACAAACAGGCTGCCTATCAGGCCTTTCGCAGAAGTTTTGAAACTGCGCAGAATGATAGGCTCAAGTTTCTGGCGGCAAAACATCTTGATGAGTTGATGGCAGAGAACAAGGAAAAATCAGCGCCTGATGCTGTTTCTGGTTTTGTGAGTTTTGGTCTTGGCCATGACGATAATGTGGCCAATGTCAGCGACGATGTGACGACAGTCAGCAATAAGTCAGACACTTACTTGGATCTGTTCGGTATTGTCAATTATCAGCTCAGTGGTAGCCGGCGTGACGGCGTCTACTTGAAGGCAGGGCTGGTGCTGACACGCTATGATGATCTCACCCGCTACAATGAGAATATGTTCAATCTCGGAATTTTTCTAACACAGCCGCTGGCGGATTGGAAAACGCGTCTCGGCTTGGTCTACTTTCATGACAGTCTTGATGGTGACTCATTTCAACAGCGTACTGCTTTACAGTTGCGTGCGGATAAATACTATTCGAAAGGACAACGACTGAGGTTAAAGTACGAGTTAAGCCTTTATGATGATCTGGATGTGCGTTATGCCTATCTGAATGGTACACGGCAGCGCTTTACAATCGAGAATCGAAGTTATCTCAACAGGCATAGCTTACGTCTTGGTTACAGGTTGGAGACAAATCAGCGAGACAATCTTGTGTCTGCGTCCAGCTTTTTCAGCTATTCACCCACACGCCAGAGTTTATATGGTTCATACGATTACATGTTTAGTGAGAAGTGGGGCGGGCAGTTGTCGGCTGAATATCGCGATAGTGATTATGAAGATGCCAATATCAGTGCTGGTACGAATCTCGGTGTGCAGCACGATAAACGTAGCCGCTATGGCTTGACCGGAATCTACCGACTCAGTCGCGATAGCGAGTTGGAAATCGGTTGGCGTCATACCAATAATCGATCAAACATCAGTGCCGAGGTTTATGACAGTAGTGAGGTGATGTTAGGTATTAGTCACTTTTTCTGAGCATTCTTCATTAAATGCTTAGGGAGCCTCTGATTAATTATGAACGGTTGCTATGCGGCCAAAATCTCCAGCTCCTGCGTTGCAAATCTTGGCAATAGTCTGGCTATTACCTGCGATTTGCGCCTTGAATCTGAAAATTTTGACTCACACATCATTCCACCCATAGTTAATCAGAGGCTCCTTAGGTAATCACCGTTGGTTTGCTGCGGCTGGTAAATTTCTGGATCTCGGCGATGTTGTTAGCGAAGGCAATCAAATCACTTAATGCCGCTTGTGTCTCAATCCGGTGAGCAGCTGGATTCTCTTCGAACCGTTCAATATAAACACGCAGGGTAGCACCCTCGGTGCCAGTACCGGATAAACGATAGACAATGCGGCTGCCGTCGTTAAATTGGATGCGAATGCCCTGGCCGGCTGACTTTGAGCCATCCACCGGGTCGGTGTAACTGAAGTCGTCGCTATAGGAAATGCGCATTGATCCCACGACTCGGTCAGGCAAGCTGTGCAGGCGGTTGCGCAGGTTCTGCATCATGTCTTCGGCACGGTCTTTGGCTACGCCTTCATAGTCATGGCGGGTATAAAAGTTACGGCCGTATTTTTGCCAATGTTGGCGCACAATATCTTCCACGGAACATTTGCGTACTGCCAGGATGTTGAGCCAGAACAGCACAGCCCAGAGCCCGTCTTTCTCGCGCACATGGTCTGAGCCGGTGCCAAAGCTTTCTTCACCGCAGAGCGTAATCTTGCCGGCGTCCATCAGGTTGCCGAAAAATTTCCAGCCGGTGGGCGTTTCAAAACAGGGGATCTGCAATGCCCTGGCCACCTGATCGACCGCGGCGCTGGTAGGCATAGAACGGGCCACACCGGCTAGGCCGTCTTTGTAGCCGGGCACCAGGGTGGCATTGGCGGCCAAAATCGCCAGACTGTCGCTGGGGGTGACGAAAAAATTCCGTCCCAGGATCATGTTTCGGTCGCCGTCGCCATCTGAGGCGGCACCGAACTCAGGCGGGGTGGGGCCGAACATGATGCTGACCAGTTTCTTGGCGTAGGTCAGGTTGGGGTCCGGGTGGCCACCGCCAAAATCGGGGCGAGGAATGTGATTGATTACCGTGCCTTTGGGTGCACCCAGTTCGTTTTCTAGAATGGCGCGGGCATAGGGGCCGGTGATAGCACTCATGCCGTCAAAGCACATGCGAAAATCTGACTTGAACAACTCGCGGATGGCATCAAAATCAAATATTTCCTGCATCAACAGTGCGTAGTCGCTAATTGGGTTGATGACAACAACTTCCGTATCGCCTATTTGGGTGCTGCCGACCTTTTCCAAATGGATGTCTGGCGCCTCACAGGTGAGGTATTGTTCGATCTCTAGTGTGTGACGATAGATGGCCTCGGTAATTTTTTCCACTGCCGGGCCGCCGTTGTCGCCGTTGTATTTGATGCCAAAGTCTTCGTCGATACCGGCCGGATTGTGGCTAGCGGAGAGGATAAAGCCACCGAAGGCCTTGTATTTGCGGATTACGCAAGAGGCTGCGGGTGTAGACAGTAGGCCGTATTTACCGATCAACACGCGGCCGAATCCGTTGGCTGCTGCCATCCGAGTGATTGTCTGGATCGCCTCCTTGTTGCCGTAGCGGCCGTCACCGCCCACCACCAGGGTTTTGCCTTTAAAGCCTTCCAGGCTGTCGAAGGTGGCCTGGACGAAGTTCTCCAGGTAGTTGGTCTTTTCCAGAAATACACGTGTTTTTTTGCGTAGGCCAGATGTACCGGGGCGTTGGTCGTCGAAAGGGGTAGTGGCAACGGTTTTGATATCCATTTTTTTTGTCCGCTGTGGTTGGGGTTGAAAAGCAAAAGCCAGATCCCCATTATGCCTGCGATACCGCAAATTATGTAGAGGGAGAATTAATGACCATGTCAGTAGACGCGCATAGAGAGACACTGGGTTTTCAAACTGAAGTACGTCAGCTACTTAAGTTGATGATCCATTCGCTTTATTCCAATAAAGAGATATTCCTGAGGGAATTGATCTCCAATGCCTCGGATGCCAGCGATAAATTGCGTTTTGAGGCGCTGACCGACGACGCCCTGATGGAAGATGGCGCTGAGCTGAAGATTCAAGTGGAGTTCGATAAGGAGGCAAAGACCGTCACTATCCGTGACAACGGTATTGGTATGAGCCGTGAAGAGGTGATGGATAACATAGGCACCATCGCCAAGTCTGGTACCAAGCAGTTTTTCGAGTCGCTCACCGGTGATCAGGCCAAGGATGCGCAGCTGATTGGGCAATTCGGCGTCGGTTTTTATTCCGCCTTTATCATTGCCGACGAGGTCACTCTGACAACACGTCGTGCGGGTGTGGGTGCAGAGCATGGCGTTCGTTGGGAATCGGCGGGTGAGGGAGAATACTCTCTTGAGACCGTTGAGAAGGCCAGTCGCGGCACGGAGGTGGTGTTGCACCTGCGTGATGGCGAAGAGGAATTTGCCGATGCTTACCGCCTGCGCCACATCATTAGCAAGTATTCAGATCACATCAATCTGCCCATCGAGATGAAGGCCGAACAGCCGCCTGTGGCCGAAGGTGAAGAACAGCCACAGGCTGAGCCTGAGTTCGAAGTGGTCAACAAGGCCTCGGCGCTGTGGGCGCGGCCAAAGACTGAAATCGAGGACGAGGAATACAACGGATTCTACAAACACGTCGCCCATGACTTTGAAGAGCCTCTGGCCCACATCCACACCAAGGTGGAAGGCAACAACTGTTACACCACGCTGTTTTACCTGCCCAAACGCGCACCGTTTGATCTGTGGGATCGAGACAAACGCCACGGTGTAAAACTCTATGTGCGTCGTGTATTCATCATGGATGATGCCGAACAGCTGATGCCGACTTATCTGCGTTTTATCCGTGGTGTGGTCGATTCTGATGATCTACCCTTGAATGTTTCGCGTGAAATTCTGCAGCGCAACAAGCAGATCGATACCATCCGTGCTGCCTCAGTGAAAAAGGTCTTGGGCTTGCTGGAAGGCATGGCCAAGAACGAAGCGGAAAAATACCAGGGCTTCTGGGATGAGTTTGGTAACGTCATCAAAGAAGGTCCGGCCGAAGACAATGCCAACAAAGAGCGCATCGCCAAGCTGTTGCGTTTTGCCTCCACCCAGGGTGACGGCGACAAGCAGACTGTATCGCTGGAAGACTACATCGGCCGAATGAAAGAAGGGCAGGACAAGATCTACTACATCACTGCCGACAATTTTGCCGCCGCCAACAACAGCCCTCACCTTGAGGTGTTCCGCAAGAAAGATATCGAAGTGCTGCTCATGGGCGACCGGGTGGATGAATGGATGATGTCCTTCCTGACCGAGTTCGACGGCAAGTCCTTCCAGTCCATCGCCAAGGGTGATCTGGATCTGGGCAAGCTGGAAGATGAGCAGGAGAAAGAAGAAGCCAAGAAGTCGCAGGAGGCGCATAAAGATCTGCTCGAGCGTATGCAGACGGCCTTGGGAGATAAGGTTAAGGAGGTACGTGTCAGCCACCGCCTAACCCGCTCACCTTCTTGTTTGGTAGTGGAGGAGCATGATATGAACCTGAGCATGCAAAAGATCCTCAAGCAGGCCGGTCATGATGTGCCGAGCATGCAGCCGATTCTGGAAATTAATTCTGATCACCCGCTGGTGCAGCAAGTCAGCAGTGAGCAGGATGAACAACGTTTCAGCGACTGGGCCCATGTGCTATTGGACCAGGCCATGCTCAGTGAAGGTGGTCAGCTGGAGGACCCGGCCAGCTTTGTCAGTCGACTGAATGAGCTGATGCTCAATCTATCTGCTAAATAAACTAAACTGGGGCCGGATAATCTGGCCCTGTTTTATTATGTCCAGACAAGATTCCGAAACCGACACGATCCGCCTCGACAAATGGCTCTGGGCAGCACGCTTTTTCAAGACCCGCGGACTCGCTACCCAAGCTATTAACGGCGGTCATGTCCACCTGAATGGCTCACGAGTCAAACCCTCACGCACTATCAAACTGGATGATGAGGTGCGCATCAGAAAGAGCAGTGTCGAGTTTATTATTCATGTAAGAGGCTTGTCCGATAAACGAGGCCCCGCGCCTGTGGCACAGACGCTGTATGAAGAAACCGAAACCAGCCTGGCGCAACGCGAAAACCAGAAACAGCAGCGAAGCCTGATGGCCGATGCAGGACCAAGGCCGGACAAGCGGCCGAGCAAGCGCGACCGGCGTCATATCATCCGTTTTAGGCGCGGCTAATCCTACTTGCTCTGTCGCACTCCGGACACAGATACCCTGTACTAAAATATAGATGCCAGATACACCATTAGTCCGGCGTATGCTTACACTTGATCTTCATATGGCATGGCTTGTGTTCTATGGTTGATACAAAAATCAGTTTGTTAGCGTACAAATTAGTCCATCTCAAAAAGTTTTCTGAAAAACGATTAAACCGCTTGAATCGATTAAATCGATGTACTACTATGTTTTCACGGGAGAGCGCTATGAATCGGAACAGTCATGATCGTGCCTACATGACCCCCAACGAGGTGGCTGAGCTGCTCATGGTCTCTCCCGTTACTGTTAGACAGTGGGCTCAGAAAAAATGGATCCACGCAATCAGCACCGCAGGCGGCCATCGCCGCTTTCTTCGACATAATGTAGAACAGTTTGCTCGTGAACGTGGCATGGAGCTGGTCTCCGATGGACCACCACGTGTGCTAGTCGTTGACGATAATCGTTCTTTTGCACGTTATCTAGCTGATCTCTTGGCCAACCAACCCAACCCTGTGGATACAGAAACGGCGCATGACGGTTTTGATGCTGGCCGCAAGGTTTTGCAGTTTGCGCCGGATATAGTGCTGCTAGATTTAAAAATGCCGGGGATGGATGGGTTTTCGGTCTGTGAGCAGTTAAAACAAGACGACGTCACCAAACATATCCGTATTATTGCTATGACCGGTTATTACACTCCTGATAACGAAACCCGAATTCTTGAGGCAGGTGCTGAGGCTTGCCTGGCCAAGCCCTTTGATAAAAGTGTTTTGCTGGATGTGATGGGGCTTGAGCAAGTGGTTGCAGAAGAAACGATGGCAGTTGCCGGGGGGCATGTCGGTTAACTTATGTAGTAGTTCGTTCTTGTTCCGTCACACCGCTCTAACTTTTCCTTCATAAAATTTATTCCAAAAAACTTCTACAGAATGAATCAAGGCCGGATAGATTCATTAGTTGCCTGCGCTGTTTTATATTTGGGCAATTTGAATATGAGTTCGGTATACTTTCTTTACTAAAAATAAATCCTTTAAAGTTACGGGGTTAGAGATGAGCGGTTACCAGGGGATTATGGATTACCAACACAAAACCACAGAATGCACGGGCGTGCTGGTATGCAATTTGGGTTCGCCCGATGCACCCACGCCAGCGGCGGTGCGCCGTTACCTGGGCGAGTTTTTATGGGATCCGCGCATCATCGAAATGTCACGGCCATTGTGGTGGTTGATCCTGCACGGCATCATTCTCCGTACTCGGCCGAAAAAATCGGCACGTGCGTATAAATCTGTTTGGACTGACGAAGGGGCGCCTCTTCTTGTGATCTCCAAACGGCAGACCGAAGCACTGCGGCGTAGCTTGGAGACACGCATTGCCGGGCCAGTGCACGTCGAAATGGCGATGCGTTACGGCAAGCCTTCTATTGCCAGCGCCCTTAAGCGGCTGCAACAGGCCAATGCCCGTCGTATTCTGGTGTTACCGCTCTATCCGCAATATTCCGCCACTACCACGGCCTCGATTTTCGATGCAGTGATGGATGAAATTCAAACCTGGCGCTGGTTGCCCGAGATGCGCTATGTCAATCACTATCACGATGATAAACTTTTTATCCGCTCCTTGGCTCACAGTATTCTTGATCACTTCAAGCGCGAGGGCAAACCACAAAAGCTGATCTTTTCCTTTCACGGTATGCCCAAACGCAATCTGCTCAACGGCGACCCCTATTTCTGCGAGTGTCATAAAACGGCTCGACTGGCGGCTATACAGCTGGGTTTGACTGATGGGCAGTGGATGGTTACTTTTCAGTCGCGTTTTGGCAAGCTCGAGTGGCTCAAGCCCTACACTGACAAAACGCTTGAGCAACTGCCAAAAGACGGCGTAAAAAAGGTAGCGATAGTGTGTCCGGCCTTTTCAGCCGACTGTCTTGAAACGCTCGAGGAAATCGAGGTCGAGAACAGGGAAATCTTTCTTAAAGCGGGGGGGGAATCCTTCGGTTATATCCCTGCCCTGAACGATCGTCAGGATCATATCGAGGCCCTGACTGAATTGGCGCTGCGTCATATGCAGGGTTGGCCGGAGCTGGATTTAGAGTGGAATGCATCACAGGCCAGCCGTGAAGCTGAGGAACGTCTCGAGCTGGCCAGGGCCAAAGGTGCTAAGTTTTAATTTCTTTTCAGGTTGCTGAGACGGCATCCGGCTTCATCGCAGCGAAGACTGCTGTTTTGTGAATACCAGTCGCCCAACACAATACGTTGGGCGGGTTTGCCATCAATCTCCAGCACATGCACCGCTGGACGATGAGTGTGACCGTGAATTAGCTGGGTCACACTGTGTTTTTGCATTGCCTCAATCACTGCTTGCGCGTTTACATCCATAATCTCGACCGATTTATTTTGGTTTCGGCTCATGCTTTCGGTTCGGTACTGACGTGCAATTTGGATGCGTTGCTCCACACTCGCGGCCAAAAATTGTTGTTGCCATGCCGGACTGCGCAGTTGAGTGCGAAACTGAATGTATTCTTCGTCATCTGTGCAAAGACTGTCGCCGTGCATTAATAGCGTCGGTGTGCCATGCAGGTCGATGACCACAGGGTCATCGATCAGTTGGCAGCCGGTCATCGCTTCGAACTCCTTGCCCAACAGAAAGTCGCGGTTGCCGTGCATCACATACACCGGCAGACCGCTATCGCAGAGTCGTCGCAGGGCTTCCAGCACTGTGCGATGTTCAGTTTGCACTGCGTCATCGCCGATCCAGACTTCAAACAGGTCGCCCAGAATATATAGTGCCTCGTTACCAGGAGCCTCTGTTGCCAGAAACTCTACAAATCGCTGGCAAATCTGCGGGTATTCATCACCTAGATGAATGTCGGAAATAAACAGTGTGGCCAATTTATTGCCCGTTGGTTTCTTCAGCGGGCTCGTTTTGGTTTTTTACGACGAGTGTAGTGGTATGGATGGTGACAGGCTCAACTGGCACATCGCGGAACATGCCCCTGTTATCGGTAGCCACTACACGGATCTTATCGACAGTCTCCATGCCCTCGATCACCTTGCCAAACACGGCATAGCCCCAGCCGCGCAGATTGGGCGCGCTGTAATTAAGAAAATCATTGTCGACAGTGTTGATGAAAAACTGCGCTGTGGCGGAATTAGGATCCTGGGTACGTGCCATGGCGATGCTGCCACGCACGTTTTTCAGTCCGTTATCGGCTTCATTTTTGATCGGAGCGCGGGTATCTTTCTTTTTCAGCTGTGCATCAAAACCACCGCCCTGGATCATGAAGTCACTGATCACACGGTGAAAAATAGTGCCGTTATAAAAGCCGTCTTCGACATATTTAATGAAATTAGCCACTGTGTTGGGAGCGGCCTTGGCATCGAGCTGCAGCACGATATTGCCGTGACTGGTTTCCACTTTAACGATGGGCGCATCGGATGCGGAGGCGATCTGCACCATCAAGCTGGCGCTAAAGATCAAAATGGTGGTGACAAACTTTTTCATGCTGATTCCCCGTAACTCAAAACAAAGGCCCAATGATATCGGTTTGGGAGGCTGAGAAAAAGGATAAGCTTCAATTATCAGTTGCTGTTTGTGGCGAAACTTAACAAACCGGAATTTTTGCACTAGTTCCGCTAAAATGGCCGCCTGACTGAATTCGGATGCAGGTAAAGGCGCCAGGCGATGTTGCAAGTATTCAATAACCTAAGCAATAAAAAGGAAGTATTTAAGCCCATCAAGCCGGGCAAAGTGGGTATGTATGTCTGCGGGATGACCGTATATGACTACTGTCACGTCGGCCATGCCCGCGTGTTGGTTGTGTTCGACATGATCGCCCGTTATTTGCGTTATTCCGGCTATGAGGTCACTTATGTGCGCAATATTACCGATATCGATGACAAGATCATCAATCGTGCCAACGAAAACGGTGAGAGCATCGACAACCTGACGGGTCGCTTTATAGAAGCCATGCACGAGGATGCCGCGGCGCTGGGTGTTCTGCCGCCAGATCAGGAACCCAAGGCCACCACCTCCATGGATCAGATCATCGCTATGATTATCGCTTTGGTGGACAAGGGACTTGCCTACGCCGCCGACAACGGCGATGTTTATTACGATGTCAGCAAATTTGACGGTTACGGCAAGCTGTCAGGTAAAAAGATCGAAGATCTGCGTGCCGGTGAGCGTGTTGCAGTGGGTGAGGGCAAAGATGACCCGCTCGATTTTGTATTATGGAAAGCAGCTAAGCCAGATGAGCCGAGTTGGGAATCGCCCTGGGGGGCTGGGCGTCCTGGCTGGCATATCGAGTGCTCAGCCATGTCGACACACTGTCTTGGTGATCACTTCGACATCCATGGTGGCGGTCTGGATCTGCAGTTTCCCCATCACGAAAACGAGATCGCCCAGAGTGAAGGGGCGACCGGCTGTCAGTTCGTCAATTATTGGATTCACAACGGTTTTGTCCAGATAAAGGAAGAAAAGATGTCCAAGTCGCTGGGTAACTTTTTTACCTTGCGCGAAGTCTTGAAGCAATATGCCCCCGAAGTGATGCGCTATTTCATCCTGGCGAGCCACTATCGCAGCCCGCTGAATTACTCTGATCAAAACCTCGACAGTGCCAAAGCGGCATTGGAACGTTTTTACACTGCCCTGCGTGGTACGGAAGTGACTGAGGTCGCTGATGGTGGTGAATATGAGGCGCGTTTCCGCAAGGCGATGGACGATGATTTCAACACCGCCGAGGCACTTGCTGTGTTATTTGATCTTGCCAATGTCCTGAATAGAGCCAAGGCAGATGGCAATGCCGAACTAGCTGGCCAACTTGCCGGGCAATTGCAATATCTCGCTGGTGTTCTCGGCCTACTGCAGGACGATGCCGAAGCATTCCTGAAAGGCAGTGGTGTTGCTGGCGGTCTAACTGATATGGAAATTGATGGCCTAATTGAACAGCGCAACACGGCGAAAAAAGACAAAAATTGGGCCGAGGCTGATCGCATTCGCGACGAGTTACAGGCACAAGGCATTACTCTGGAGGACGGCGCTGGCGGCACCACGTGGCGGCGAGGCTGACAGGTAACAAAAAAATAGATAAAGCCGCCTTTGGGTGGCTTTTTAAATTGCAGTGATGGCACTAAGCTTTACTGAGAAGCGTGCCGTGCAGGGAAGCATGAAAATTTTCCGACCAAAATCCATCCTTCAGTTAATCCTGATTGGTTTTGCCGTAGTGGCTTTGCCTCTGATTGTTGCATTAATTTATGCCGCGGTATCGGTGGATAGGTTGGCGGCGCAGAGCCAGCAATTGATCTCAGATGCCGTCAGGGCCACGGAGGGGGGGCGCGTGCTTGTTGACCAGATCACGGAAATGGAGCGTAATCTGCGCCAGTATCAGGTGTTGGGTGATGAGAAACTGCTACATGTCTATGAGGATAATCGTGCTGTGTTTAGCGAAACGCTGACAAGTTTGAGTCTGTTGCCACTGCCTGATTCATTGCGTCATCTTTCTAATCATCTGACTGAGGAAGAGGCGGGGTTTTATGCCGGCCTTCCTGATGACCAGGCCGCGCTGAAAAAGATCAAGGTTTCCGCGTCCTTCGAGCAACTCGCCAACCAGGCGCGTCAGATCGTGGTATTGAGTCAACGTCTGATAGATGAAGAAGTGGAAAAGAGTCTGGAATCGGCCCAACAAGCTAGACGCAATCTTTTCTGGCAGGCCTCGACATTAGTCCCGGTGGTGTTGTTGTTACTGGCGTTTGTCGTAATTTTGATCAGGCAGCCCTTGCGGCGTCTAGATGAGGCCATTCGTCGTCTGGGCGGAGGTGACTTTTCGGTTGCGTTGAAACTTGAAGGGCCGCGCGATCTCGAACAGCTGGGTGAACGTCTTGACTGGATGCGCATACGCATGATGGAAGTTGAAGAGGATAAAAAACGTTTTTTGCGCCATATCTCTCACGAACTGAAAACACCCCTGACTACGATTCGTGAAGGTTCGGAATTGTTGGTTGAAGAGATTCCCGGCATGTTGACCAAACAGCAACGTGAGATTGTTGAGTTGTTGCACCATAACGGTGTGCAATTGCAAAAACTGATAGAGGATCTACTCGATTACAATGCCGCCACACGAAACCCGGGACTGAACCTACAGCGCCTGCGCCTGGATAAGCTGGTCGATGCAGTGATTGATGAATATAAGGTTGCGGTGATGGCAAAGCGGTTGTGGTTTGAGGTTGATCTGGCCGAGGTTACTCTGGTAGCTGATGCCGAAAAGTTGCGGATTATTATGGATAATTTACTGTCAAACGCCGTCAAGTTTTCACCCAATCAAGGAAGAATTAAAATTAAGTTGTGTCGTGATGAAATGGATGCCGTGCTTGATGTTCAGGACCAGGGGCCGGGGATATCATTTGAGCAGCGAGAGAAAATTTTCGATGCCTTCTACCAGGGTTCTGCACCCTATACTGGCCATGTTAGCGGTACAGGACTGGGGTTGTCGATAGTTCGCGAATACCTGCATGTGCATGACGGCACGATTGAGGTTGTCAACGATGGTGGAGAGGGAGCGCATCTGCGCGTGCGACTGCCATTGCAACAGGAGTTGGAATCAGAATGATGAGTCGACGACAGGGATTGTCAATTGGGTTGGTGCTGATCGCGCTGATCACTGGCGGCTGTACCAAACTGTATACTGAGTTGCCACCGCCCCCCGTGGTTGTAGCGCCTGAGCCGGTGTTAGTATTTATTCCTGAATCTGAGGGAATTCTAGATTATTTTTATGGCATTCAACACTGGCAGCTCGAGGATGTAAATTCTCACTTATCGGAATTGGAAAAGGCGTATGCTACACAGCCAGACGAGGCTTTGCGCCTGCGCTTGGCTATTGTGCTCGGTTTTGGGCGTTGCGCAGAATGTAAGCCAGCTCGGGCGATGAACTTGTTCAAGGAAGTCCGCGATACGGCGGATGATGGGGCATCTGTGGTGCTGGCGGATCTTTGTATTGATCTGCTCGAAGCCAGGTCTAGCATCGCTGCCACAAATAAGCAGCTGGTCAAGGAACAACAAATAGTTAAGGAACTGCAGCAGAAACTGAATGCCTTAACCTTGATTGAAGAAAGTTTGCATCAGCGCGAATAATCAGCGCATTAAGAGGGTTTGTATGAATACAGCCAGGGTAATGGTGGTTGATGATGATCAAGGGTTACTGCGTTTGATGTCCATGCGTCTCGAGGCGGCGGGTTATAAGCCGTTGCCCGCGTCCAGTGGTGAGCAGGCGCTGGCGCAATTACCGGTGCTGCGGCCGCAGGTAGTGATTACAGATTTGCGCATGGAAGGCATGGATGGCATGGCTCTATTTAGTGCGATTCATGAACGTAACCCATCTTTGCCGGTGATTATGATGACGGCCCACGGCACTATTCCGGATGCAGTTAGCGCCACCAGCCAAGGGGTGTTTGGATTTTTGACCAAGCCACTTGATAGTAAATATCTGTTGGAGCTGGTCAAGCAGGCCGTCGCGCTGAGCGGAGAGCCTTCCCAGAATCATGAACAGGATGAAACCAGCGCCTGGTGTCGAGAGATTGTGACGCGCAGCCCGGTGATGGAAGAGCTGCTAAGCCAATCACGCATGATCGCAGCCTCTGATGTCAGTGTCTATATCCATGGTGAAAGTGGCAGCGGCAAGGAGCTTTTGGCTCGCGCCATTCACAATGCCAGTCCGCGCGCAGACAAGCCCTTTATTGCCGTTAATTGCAGCGCCATTCCGGAACAGCTGCTTGAGTCTGAGCTGTTCGGTCATCGCAAAGGTGCCTTTACCGGCGCGACGCATGATCACAAGGGGCTGTTTCAGGCGGCCCATGGCGGCACCTTGTTTCTGGATGAGATTGGCGACATGCCACCTGCCTTCCAGGCCAAACTACTCAGAGCCTTGCAGGAACACCATGTGCGTCCGGTGGGAGCGGTTGAATCCGTTGAGATAGATGTGCGCATGATCTCGGCTACGCATCGTGATCTTGAGCGGGCGATTGAGAGCGGTGAGTTTCGTGAAGACCTCTATTATCGACTCAATGTGGTGGCGCTGGAAATGCCGTCTCTGGGCGAGCGGCGCGAAGATATTTCTCTATTGGCTAACCATTTTCTGCAAAAACTGCGCGACAAGAATAAGAAAAATGTGAAGGGTTTTGCCTCGGAGGCGATCGAGATGTTGTTGCAGGCCCCCTGGCCCGGCAATGTGCGTCAGCTTTACAACGTGGTTGAACAAGCGTTTGTATTGGCAACTACGTCTATCATCCCGGCTCCCTTGGTGCAACGTGCCTTGCGCAGCAAACGTATGGAAATCATTCCTTTCGCCGAGGCGAGACAAAACTTTGAACGTGACTACCTGACCAAGCTACTACGCAGCACCAATGGCAATGTGACCCAGGCAGCACGACTTGCGCAACGCAATCGTACAGAGTTTTATAAATTGTTGAACAAATACCATCTCGCACCTGCGCTGTTTAAGGAATAAATGCTGTCGCTGATTGGCGACACGGAAAATCATCTTCTTATCAATTGGTTATGTGTAAATCAGGGGTTTCCTGTCGTCAGAGGGCAACAGATTAGCCCTGGTTTCCATGCTGTCTTTATGAGTCTTTTCTCTAAAGTACTTTTAACTCCCTGTTTAATAAGCACTGGCCATTCGGTGGCATGACTATTGCTCGTGCTATTGAGCACGGTTGATGGTGTCAGGCTGCTTTGGGCTTCTGTTATCAATCGGTTGGGGAAATGGCTGCTACTTCCTGCTAAACGATTTTGGTTGGCAGGTATCAAGTGATTTTTTTATTCATATGACAAAGGATTGATCAAATTGGATACATTTTCGAACTTGTTTCAGCAGAATTTTGAGATCGTCAAGGCAGTGAGCCCTAGTTTGATTGACGAAGCCTACAAACTGAGATACCAGGTTTACTGTGAAGAAAAGGGTTATGAAGATGCAACCCGCTACCCAGACGGGCGTGAGATTGATGAATATGACAATCGTGCCGTTCACAGCCTGGTAAGGCATCGCCATAGTGGTATTTATGTGGGGGTGGTTAGATTGGTGTTGCCGCAACTTTCCGGTGTCGATTGTATGCTGCCGACAGAAGAGCATTGTGGATTAAACCTGGCAGAATCCCATCCGCGTTTAGCCAAATTGTCTAGGTATTCGGTTGGTGAGATTTCCCGTTTTTCTGTCTCAAAAGTATTTCGCCGTCGCATCGCAGAAGAAGGGCTTATCTGGGGTGTATGCCAGGATGGCGAAAGTTACAATTCAAATTTTTTCCCAGGATATGACCGGCGACATTTACCGATGATTACCCTTGGTTTAATTTCTGCCGTGTTTAGCATGGCTGCCGAGCATGGTCTTGAGTATTGCTACGCGGCAATGGAGCCAACACTGCTAAGGTTGTTAAAGCGTTTTGGTATCAACTTTCAGGCCCTGTCTATGCCAGTTGACTATCATGGCATGAGGGTGCCTGCGGTTATTCAAGCGAAGGATATATTCAAGGCCATGCATGAACATCCCGAGTTACGTGATATTGCCGCAGGATATCTCTCCGGTGATCAGGATGATTATTCCCAAAATCAGCGTGTTGCCGTCTAACTAATTGTACCGGCAGCAGCGGGTTGCTGTCGGTCTGCCTTTTCATGATGGCGCTCAAGTGCGTTATCATTCCAATTCGATTACTATCCCTCTTGCTTGTTGTTAGTTACAAGAGGAATAGCCCTTGGTATCACAAGACCGCAATTTCGATGATCTAAGTCAGCGTTTTGCCCGCAATATCTATGGTAGTGCCAAGGGTGAAATCCGTCTGGCTATTGTGTGGCAACATCTTCTGAAAGCCTTACCCCAGATAAACGCTGATCGTCATTTACGCATTTTGGATGCAGGTTGTGGTTTTGGTCAGATGGGCTTACGTCTTGCCGATCTTGGACACACCTTAGTGCTGAATGATCTTTCTGAAAATATGTTGTCTGTGGCACGTGAACAATTTTCACAACAACAGCCCCAGGCAAATGTGGATTTCCTGCATCTGCCTGTACAGGCATTATCAGTCGATGAGTTGGGGCAGTTCGACCTGGTATTGTTTCATGCTGTGTTGGAATGGCTGGCACAGCCAAAACAGACACTGAAAAAATTGCTTGGTCTGATCAAGCCCGGTGGACATCTGTCACTCATGTTTTATAACCGCGATGCCTTGGTCTTTCGTAACCTGATTCGTGGAAACTGGCGCAAGGTGGAGAGTGGTGTGCTGCAGGGTGAGGAAGGTGGTCTCACTCCTTACCACCCGCTAAGCTTGCAAGAGGTTGAAGGCTGGCTGCAAGAGTGGCGCATGCCCGTGCTGAGTCATGCCGGTGTGCGGGTGATTTATGATTATATGGAAAAGCGACTGCGTGACAGCCGGCCGCTAGAAGAAACTGTGCGAGTCGAAATGGAATATGCCTGCCAGGAGCCATACCTGCATCTGGGGCGTTACCTGCATGTAGTGACCGAGAAACGCGGAGCTCAGTGATGGGCATGCTATTGGCCTTGCTGGTGTTTGGTGTAAGTGCGTTTGTTTGCCATCACCTGGCCGGTAAGCGTGGTTTGAAACCCGTATTTTGGGGTGTGCTGGGGTTTCTCTTTGGTCCCTTGGTGATACTTGTTGTGCTCTTTGCTAAGCCTGCGAAACATTAGCTGGTCGTCGGGTAAAAAATACTGCAAAACGGCATAGCAGATATACTCTGCATACTTCATTGAAATGTTTGGCTCGCTCGAGAAATGGCGCTGGAATGAGGCTTGCGTGATTAATTCTCATGATGTGACTATAGTTACAATAAGACCTTGTCCCTGATGGACAAATAAATAACAGAGGCTTGGTCTGATTTTGAAATAGGCTACGTTTTTGATGCTAGCAACTCGTATGCTAAGGAGGAAAAGTGAAGCGCCTTGCTTTAATGCTGATTCTCGCAGTTGTCTTTTCACCTCTGGTGGTGCATTCCGCTTCATTGGGTAAATATTCTGACCCCCCTGTACCTGCAAGTCCGGAGCGATATGTTCAACCCGGGCAGGTTAAGCAACGTCTAAATCAAAAAATGGAGGAGGCTATCGAGCGTCTGAATGCTATGCCGTCAGAGGAAAGAAAAAAATGGATTCACTATTATGTGTTGAAAATGCAGGCGGCACAAAAAAAGGGTAACTATCTGGAATCCGGCTACTACAGCGGCATTCTAGCTGGGGTTGGTGTGGAGTAGGGAGGTGTGATGAAAAAGCTGATGTTGATTCTTCTAATGGTGTTGGTCCCTTGTTATGCCATCGCTGATGAAATTGCTGATGCCAACAAGGAGCATCAGCTTGCTTTGCCCGATGACCCAGAAGAATTTGCAGATCTTGATTTCGATAATTTAATCAATGATATCGCAGACTCACAAAGCATGATTGACAAGTCGAAGCAAACGCTTGAACGGATTGAAAATGAGTTCTGGTATGTCATCGTGTTGGCTTGTCTGAGCGTTATTTCGTTATTGATTGTGCTTCACTATTTAAAGCTCAGGCAGGATGCAGCCCCGAGGGACTTTGTCAGTGCGGCAGGATTGTCGATGATAATTTTTGGCACGATTATTTTAGTGTTGATCGTTGATACCTCAGAACAGCTTACTGCTGCCATCGGAATCTTGGGGGCTATTGCGGGTTACCTGTTTCGGACTGCACAAGAAGGTAGCAGGGAGAAAAATTTACAGCAGGAGCCATGACAAAGCTGATCACATTAACGAAATGGGTTTTTCATGTGTGACTGTAGAGTTTTTCGCAAGCAAGGTTTGTCGCTCCAGAATGTCGGCAAGCGTAAACACAGACAACACTTCCATAAAGCTGTCGTGAGCGCGGTGCAGCAAATGTTCAAGCACACAGTCTGATTCCAGCATGCAGGTGCTGCCTGTATCAAAGCATTCCACCAACGCCATGTTTTTCTCGGTCTCTCTCACCACATCGGCGATGAAAATTTTATTGGCTGGAACACCGAGCATGAGTCCACCGCTTCTGCCCCGCGTAGAGTGAATAAAGCCAGCAACGGACAGCGTATGCACAATCTTCATTAAATGGTTGCGAGAGATGTGGTAGTGGCGGCTGATATCATCAATGGTGACGCGTTTATCATTATGCTGGCCGAGATAAATCAGTACCCGCAAGGCATAATCGGTAAATTTTGTAAGTTGCATGCTTGTGTTCTAAACCCCGCTTTAATCGCTTGCCCTTAGAACATGGATTTAAATTACATTATTTCCGTGCCGAGCGAAAGCCACACTAAGCAATATTTTTTTTAAACAGGGAGATGACGCAGTCGCAAAGCTGCAATAACGCAGTGCAATGCTCATGAATTTTTAATCGATCAGCGTGGATTAGCTGTTGTGCAAACTCTCAGCTACGTAGAGGGTGTTTTGTAACAGGGTGGCAATGGTCATCGGGCCAACACCGCCAGGCACGGGGGTAATCCAGCTGGCGTTTTGCACAGCGGATTCGAATTCCACATCACCCACCAATTTACCGTTGTCGAGGCGGTTGATGCCAACATCGATGACAATGGCGCCGGGTTTAATCCAGTCGCCTGGAATGAAGTTGGGTTTACCCACGGCCACCACCACCAGATCAGCACGGCGCACATGGCCTTCCAGATTTTTGGTAAAGCGGTGGCAAGTAGTGACGGTGCAGCCAGCCAATAATAACTCTAGCCCCATCGGGCGGCCGACGATGTTGGAGGCACCCACGATCACCGCTTCCATACCGCGAATATCTTCACCAGTGTGTTCCAGCAGGGTCATCACGCCATAGGGCGTGCAGGGGCGCAGTTGTGGAATGCGCTGGACCAGGCGGCCGACGTTGTAGGGGTGAAAGCCGTCCACGTCCTTGTCCGGGTGAATGCGATCAACCACCACTTCAGAATCGATATGCTGCGGCAAGGGCAGTTGCACCAGAATGCCGTCAATCTCATCATCATTGTTGAGTTGGTCGATAATACCCAGGAGTTCCTCTTGAGAGGTCTCTGCCGGAAGGTCGAAGGATTTGGAGACAAAGCCCACCTCGGCGCAGGACTTGCGCTTGTTTTTGACGTAGACCTGTGAGGCGGCATCTGAACCCACCAGTACCACAGCCAGCCCCGGGGCTCGTTCGCCCTTGGCAAGACGGTGATCGACGCGCTGTTTGACGTTTTGGCGGACTTCGGCGGCGATGGCCTTGCCATCAATGATCTTGGCTGTCATGGTCGGGTCCAAATTCCCATGCTGGAAAAGCGGCCAAGGATACCAGATATGGCGCGCTGGCTGAACGGGTAACCCCGCCGGTATCAGGTCTATGGGCCTTGTAGGCGAGAAGTGATATGAAGTTTTGCAAGATGTTCGGGATATTTTTGTGATATTTGGGTCTTAACATGAAGGCGTGTCAAACAAGTCGGAGAAGTTCAATGCAATTTTCAAAGAATGGAATTTTCCTGTGGGCAGCTATTACGCTGCTGATTTCGCTGCCGGCTCGGGCCGAAGTAGAGAGTGCAATTTTCGCCGGCGGTTGTTTTTGGTGTGTGGAAAGTGATTTCGACAAGGTCGAAGGTGTGCTTGGCACCACCTCGGGCTACATTGGTGGCCAGTTGAAAAATCCTAGTTACAAGCAAGTTTCGAGAGGTGGCACCGGTCACACCGAAGCAGTAAAAATTGATTTCAATCCGGAGCAGGTCAGCTATCGTGAATTGGTGGATCATTTTTGGCGCACCATCGATCCGACGGTGAAAAACCGTCAGTTCTGCGATCACGGCGACCAGTATCGTACCGGTATCTTTTATCTGGATGAGGCGCAGCACAACGCTGTTCTGGCGTCTAAAGCGGCCGTCGAAAAGAGCAAATCGTTTAAACAGCCTATCGTCACCGAGATCACTCAGGCGAGTGAGTTCTATCCAGCCGAGGAGTACCACCAGGACTACCACAATAAAAACCCGATTCGCTACAAGTACTATCGATGGAATTGTGGCCGCGATCAGCGCTTGGCTGAATTGTGGGATAAGGGCTGATTATTCGTGACGCAAGGCTTCGATGGGATCGAGCCTTGCCGCTTTGCGTGCTGGGAAATAACCAAACACTACCCCCACCAGGGCTGAGAACAAAAAGGCGAGTAAGATAATGCCGCCATCTAGAATCAACGGTACCTTGAGCAGCCCCGCCAGGAATGATGAGGTGGTGAGTGCTAAGAGAATGCCGATGACGCCACCTACCGAAGACAGCACCACCGCCTCCACCAAAAACTGACGTTGTACATCACGCTCCAGTGCGCCGATAGCCAGACGGATGCCAATCTCGCGCGTGCGTTCGGTTACCGACACCAGCATGATATTCATGATGCCAATGCCGCCCACCACCAAGCTCACTGCTGCCACCGCGCCCAGCAGTGAGGTCATGACCTCGGTTGTGCCGGTCATGGTGCGGGCAATCTCTTTCATATCGATAATGCTGAAATCGTCCTCATCACTGGGGCTGATGTGACGTCGCTCGCGCATCAACAGCTGCATATCTCGTTTTGCCTTGGCAGTGCCGGCCGCTTCATGGGCAGAGAGATAGATGTGACTGATTGCCTGTGAGCCGGAGATCAGGCGCCAGTGGGCGCGTAGCGGCATGAGCACAACATCATCTTGATCCGACCCCATGGCCGACTGACCTTTGCTAGCGAGCACGCCGATGACCTGGCAAGCAATTTTACCCAGACGGATGGTTTCCCCCAACGGGTTCTGATAGCCGAATAACTCACGCCGCAGGGTTTCACCCATCAGACAGACAGGCGCACCGGCACGCTGCTCGCTTTCACTCATTGTGCGCCCGGCAGCCAGGCTCCAGTTACGCACAGTGAGGTAGTCGTTTTCTATACCGCTGACGCTAGTGGTCCAGTTGTTATTACCATAAACCACGGTGAGTGCCTTGTTGTTGTAACCCGAGGCGGCGGCGATGGCGGGCAGCTCTTGTCGCAGTGCTTGGGCATCTGCCAGCTCCAGCGGTTTGGCGGCGCCGCGCGAGCCGCGTACAAAACGCTGGCCGGGACGCAGAATCAACATGTTACTGCCCAGGCTTTCTATCTGGGCGCTGATCTTGGCAGTGGTGCCGTTGCCGATGGTCACCATGGTAATGACCGAGGCGACGCCGATGATGATGCCGAGCATGGTCAGGGACGAGCGTAATAAGTTACGCCGGATCTCGCGTAAGGCTAACGTAAGCGTGCTCCACCACATCAACTTAGATCCTGTTGAATGGTGCCGTCGAGAAAGTGTACAACGCGTCGGGCGTAGTTTGCGATATCGGCTTCGTGAGTGACCATGATCACCGTCAGGCCCCGCTCGCGGTTGAGTGAGGTGAGCAGCTCCATGATTTCGTGACCGCGGGCGCTGTCCAGGTTGCCGGTGGGCTCATCTGCCAGCAGTACTGCCGGGTTAGTGATCAGGGCGCGGGCGATGGCAACGCGTTGTTGCTGGCCGCCGGAGAGTTCCGCCGGGGTGTGGTGTTCGCGACCTTCCAGACCCACGGCCGCCAGCGCGGCACGGGCTTGTTCATGACGCTCGCGTTTGGCTGTTTTGCGGTAGACCAAAGGGAGTTCTACGTTTTCCAGTGCCGTGGTGCGTGCCAGCAGGTTAAAGCCCTGAAAGACAAAACCGATGAAATGACGACGTAGCAGGGCGCGTTGGTTGCGGCTTAAGTCTGCGACGGCCGTGCCCTGAAACAGATATTCACCCTGGCTGGGGCTGTCGAGGCAGCCAAGGATGTTCATGCAGGTGGATTTGCCCGAACCGCTCGGGCCCATCATGGCGACGAACTCACCTTCGTTTATGGTCAAGTCAACGTTGTGAAGCGCCTGTACACTTGCCGTGCCCTTACCGTAAATTTTGTTCAGTTGGTGTAGCTCAATCATCGAGGCCCGCCTGCCACATCCACCAGCACAGCCACGCCGGGTTCTAGTTCATCGGAGAGGAGTTGCGTCATGCGGCCATCGCTGGCACCGGTGCTGACTTCGATGACAGCGGGTTGTCCGTCGCGTTCGACCCAGACCTGTTTGATCTTGCCGTTTCGCGTACCTTGGTTGCGTTGACGTGAGCCCCAGCGGGGGAAGAGCTGGTCCATGAATCCGGTTTGTTCATTGCTCTGAGATTGCGGTGGCACAAAACGCAGGGCGGCATTGGGGACTAACAATGCATTGTCGATCTGCTGCACGATGATCTCGGCGGTGGCAGTCATGCCGGGGCGCAATAACATCGCTTCATTATCCAGCGACAAAACGGTTTCATAGCTGACCACGCCGCCTTCAGTCATCGGTGCCAACCGTACCTGTGTGATCTCAGCCGGAAAGATTTGATCGCTATAAGCATCAACACTAAAGCTGGCCGACTGGCCTTTACGCACCTTGCCGATGTCGGCTTCGTCCACCGCTACACTGAGTTCCATCTGAGTCAGGTTCTCGGCTAGGATGAACAGCACGGGTGCTTGCAGTGAGGCGGCCACTGTCTGGCCAGGTTCGATCTGGCGTTTGAGCACAATGCCGTTAATCGGCGAACGAATCACGGCCTTGGCAAGCCGCGTCTGTTCCACATCCAGCGTGGCCTTGGCCTGGGATACTTGAGCCTTGGCGCTGGCCTGATCGGCATTGGCGCGGGCGAAACCGGCCTGGGCGGCGTCCAGATCCTGAGGTGGGCAGAGCCCCTGTTTTGACAGGGTTTGGCAACGCTTCAGTTTCAGTTGGGTCTCGAGCACTGTGGCGGCCGCCTGTTCCACTCCTGCTTTAGCCACCTCGAGGGCGGCACGGGCCTGCACTACACGGGCCTGTTGTTCGTCGGTGTTGAGGCGTGCCAATACTTGGCCTATTTTGACGCGGTCGTTGAAATCTACCAGCACCCTGTCGATGGTGCCTGATATTTCGCTGCCCACTTCAACCTGGTTAAGCGGTTCCAGGCTGCCGGTAGCGGTAACGGTGACAGTTAGATCGCCGCGACTCACTTCGGCAGTGATGAATTGCAGGGTTTGTTTGTCATTGTTGCCTGGTAGCATCAGCCAGGTGATGATCACTGCGCCTATGATTAGTATTGCGATGAGCTTGCCGCGACGGCGGGGGCGCTCCTGGGCCATGATCTGTTGGATCTCGCCGGTATCTTGTTTGGGGTTGGGCATGAATTATTCTGCGCTGTGATTTTTGTTTGATGATGAACTATGCGTGGCTGTTGCTCAATATGTTCAATGCGTTATTGACATGCTTTTATAAACGCCAGCGCCGCATTTGAGAGTGTGCGCTGTGGGTGATGCACAATACCCAGTCTTCGTTCGACCACGATATGTCGGCCCTGTTCAGGGCGTAATTCTTCTTCGAGCATGTTGTCGGGCAGCAGGCTCCAGCCCAGGCCGACTGAGACCAGCATCTTGATAGTCTCGAGGTAATGGGTTTCCAGTTTTGTTTCCAGCTGACCGACGGCCAATTTTTTGTCAATCAGCTCGCGCGTGTAGGTACCTCGACCGGGCAAGATGGCGGGGTAACGCGCCATGATTTTGGGCGTAATTTTGGTTTGCTTACTTAGGGCATGTTCAGGGCTGGCGGCCAGTACCAGGCGATCGGTCCAGACTTCAATCAACGTTAGCGCTGTGCTGTTTGGTGGTGGCAGGGTGACGATAGCGAGTTCTAGCTCACCTTGTTCCACAGCGCGGCAGGCCATTTCCGAATCCATAAAACTCAGATCCAATTGCACTTTGGCATGCTGCCGGATGAATGTGTGCAGTACCGACGGCAAGCGGTGCAGACTGATGTGGTGGCTGGTGGCCATTTTGAGCGGGCCGCTAATCTCGCCGCTGAGGTTGTGGATTGCGCGGCGGCTGTCTTCCAGTTCGGTAATGATGCGTCGGGCGTGGCCCTGCAAGGTGCGGCCGGCTTCGGTGAGGCTGATCTGGCGGCCGATACGATCGAACAGGCGGGTGTCGAGCTGGTTTTCCAGGGCGGCGATGCGTTTGCTCACCGCCGGCTGGGTCAGGTGCAGTGCTTCTGCCGCACGCGAAAAGGAGGCGTGCTGGGCAACGGTCAGAAAGGCGTGCAAGTCTTCCGTGTTCATTTCTGAATTCTATTCCAAATTGGAATGAATTACATGAAAATTATGAATTGGAGTTATTTTTCCGCCGGGTCTAAGATGCTACACATTGTAGTGAAATAAAGAAGGAGAATCGCCGTGGCCGGCAAGACCTTATACGACAAATTATGGGACGCCCACGTGGTGCGTCAGAGTGATGATGGTAGTTGTTTAATCTATATCGATAGGCAGTTGGTGCACGAAGTCACTTCGCCCCAGGCCTTCGAAGGCCTGCGCCTGGCACAGCGTAAGCCATGGCGCACAGATGCGAATCTGGCGACACCGGATCATAACGTGCCCACTACGGGTCAGGCGGCCGGGGTTGAAGGCATTGCTGATCCGATCTCTAAGCTGCAGGTGCAGACCTTGGATGCCAATTGCACCGAATTTGGTATCACCGAATTCAAGATGAACGACCCACGTCAGGGCATAGTGCATGTGGTCGGGCCGGAGCAGGGTGCGACATTGCCGGGCATGACGGTAGTCTGTGGTGATTCCCATACCTCAACTCATGGTGCTTTGGGTGCCTTGGCGCACGGTATTGGCACCTCTGAGGTGGAGCACGTACTGGCGACCCAGTGCCTGATCCAGAAGAAATCGAAGAACATGCTGATTAAGGTAAATGGCCATGTCGGTGCGGGTGTAACCGCCAAGGACATTGTGCTGGCAATCATCGGCAAGATTGGCACTGCTGGCGGTACCGGTTATGCCATTGAGTTTGCCGGTGAGGCGATTCAGGCATTGTCAATAGAAGGCCGCATGACTGTTTGTAATATGGCCATCGAAGGCGGTGCTCGCGCCGGCATGGTGGCGGTGGATGACAAGACGATTGAATACGTCAAGGGCCGTCCTTATGCGCCGTCTGAAGATCAATGGGAAACAGCAGTGGCCGCTTGGCGTGATTTACACAGTGATGCCGGTGCTAAGTTCGATGCACTAGTGGAATTGAACGCTGCCGACATTCAGCCGCAAGTCACCTGGGGTACTTCACCCGAGATGGTTGTGCCAGTGGGTGACAAAGTGCCTAACCCTGCTAACGAAGCGGATGCGGTCAAACGCACCGGCATGCAAAAGGCATTGGCCTATATGGGGCTTGAAGCGAATACACCTATCGATGAGATTGCCGTGGACAAGGTCTTCATCGGTTCGTGCACCAATTCGCGCATTGAAGACATGCGTGCCGCGGCGGAAGTGGCTAAAGGCCGTAAAGTGGCCGGCAGCGTTAAATTAGCCATGGTGGTGCCGGGTTCTGGGTTGGTGAAAAAACAGGCAGAAGCAGAAGGCTTGGACAAGATTTTTACTGAAGCCGGTTTTGAATGGCGCGAGCCGGGCTGCTCCATGTGTCTGGCCATGAACGCCGACCGCCTGGAGCCGGGCGAGCGTTGCGCTTCGACCTCGAATCGTAATTTCGAAGGGCGTCAGGGGCAAGGTGGCCGTACCCATTTGGTTAGTCCAGCGATGGCAGCAGCGGCGGCGATTGCCGGTCACTTTACCGATGTGCGTGAGTTAGGATAGGGGGAGCGAGTTATGGAAAAGTTTGTCACATTAAACGGTATGGTTGTGCCCTTGGATAGGCCTAATGTCGATACCGACGCCATCATTCCTAAACAGTTTTTGAAGTCGATCAAACGTTCTGGTTTTGGTCCTAATCTGTTTGATGAGTGGCGTTATCTCGATCATGGTGAGCCGGGTATGGACAACAGCACGCGGCCGCTGAATCCTGAGTTTGTTTTGAATCAGGCGCGTTATGAGGGTGCACAGGTGTTGCTCGGGCGTGACAATTTCGGTTGCGGTTCATCGCGTGAGCATGCGCCTTGGGCGCTGGAAGATTATGGCTTTCGTTGCATCATCGCGCCTAGCTTTGCCGACATCTTCTACAACAATTGTTTCAAGAACGGCATTCTGCCCATAGTGTTGGATGCAAGCATCGTGGATCAATTGTTTAAGGAAACTGAGGCGAGCGAGGATTATCAGCTGAGTGTGGATTTGCCTGAGCAAAAAGTAACCACACCATCAGGTGAATCGTTTGCATTTGAGGTGGATGAATTTCGCAAATATTGTTTGCTGAATGGCCTCGATGATATCGGTCTTACCCTGCAGCATGTGGATGACATTAAGGCTTACGAAGAAAAACGCAAAGCCGAAGCGCCCTGGTTGTTTTAAAAATATATGTAGGGTGGGTTAGCGCAGCGTAACACACCGAGCTGTGCCGATAGGCACTCAACAATGATTTTGTTGCTGTGCAACGCTGTGGTGGGTGATGACGAAAAAACGTGTCTAACTCACCCTACATTTACACATGAGTTTGAGAGAAAAAAGATGACAAAGAAAATTGCAGTTCTGCCTGGTGATGGCATTGGTCCAGAGATCGTTCGTGAAGCGGTCAAGGTGTTAGAAGCGCTAAAGGCCAATCATGGTCTGGATATCGAAATGACTGAAGGCACCATCGGTGGCGCTGGTTATGATGCGGCGGGTGATCCTTTGCCAGCAGAAACGCTTGAACTGGCCAAGGCCTCTGATGCCGTACTACTGGGCGCTGTCGGTGGCCCACAGTACGACAGCCTGGATCGTCCTTTGCGTCCTGAGCGTGGCCTGTTGCGCATTCGTAAAGAGCTTAACTTGTTCGGTAATCTGCGTCCTGCGCTGCTCTATCCAGAACTGGCAGAGGCCTCTACGCTGAAACCTGAAGTGGTTTCAGGTTTAGATATCATGATCGTGCGTGAATTGACAGGTGATATCTACTTCGGTCAGCCGCGCGGCATCGAAGAGCGCAACGGAGAGCGCGTTGGATTCAATACCATGGTGTATTCAGAATCTGAAATCCGTCGTGTGGCCGACATGGCCTTCCAGATCGCGATGAAGCGCGATAAAAAACTCTGTTCGGTGGAAAAGGCCAATGTGCTCGAGTGCAGCGAGCTGTGGAAAGAAATCGTTATCGAGGTCAGCAAGGACTACCCAGAGGTAGAGTTGAGTCACATGTATGTGGACAACGCCGCCATGCAGTTGGTGCGGGCACCAAAGCAGTTTGATGTGATCGTGACCGGTAATATCTTCGGCGACATTTTGTCCGACGCGGCCTCAATGCTGACGGGTTCTATTGGCATGCTGCCATCAGCCTCGCTGGATGAAAAGAATAAGGGTATGTACGAGCCGATTCACGGTTCTGCACCGGACATTGCCGGAAAAGATATCGCCAATCCGTTGGCGACAATCCTGTCTGTCTCGATGATGTTGCGTTACACTTTTGCAGATGAGGCGCAAGCGCAGCGTGTCGATGATGCTGTGGCTAAGGTTTTGGCGGATGGTTATCGCACTGTGGACATCTACTCGGAAGGGACGAAGAAGGTGTCCTGCTCTGAGATGGGTGATGCAGTCGTCGCTGCATTGTCTTAATAGTTTTGAGGGATAAACAAATGAAACGAGTAGGATTGATCGGATGGCGCGGCATGGTCGGTTCAGTGCTGATGCAACGCATGCGCGAAAACAACGATTTTGCCGATATCGAGCCGGTGTTTTTCACCACCTCACAGGCCGGTCAGCCTGGCCCCGATGTAGGCAAGGATGTGCCGGCGCTGAAAGATGCAAAAAGCATCGACGAGCTAAAGACGATGGATGTCATCATCTCTTGTCAGGGCGGTGACTACACCAAAGAGATCTATGCGCCGTTACGTGCCGCTGGCTGGAATGGCTACTGGATCGATGCTGCTTCGGCCCTGCGCATGAAAGATGATTCGATTATCGTGCTTGATCCGGTCAACAAGGACGTGATCAAGGATGGTTTGGCGAACGGCGTTAAAACCTACGTGGGTGGTAACTGCACCGTCAGCCTGATGTTGATGGCTATCGGTGGACTGTTTGAAAAAGGTCTGGTGGAGTGGATTACGCCGATGACTTATCAGGCTGCATCCGGTGCCGGAGCGCGCAACATGCGTGAGTTGATTCAGCAGATGGGTGCCGTCAATGCTAATGTCGAGTCACTGTTGAATGATCCTGCTTCTGCCATCCTGGAAATCGATAAAAACACAGCTGAATTCATTCGTTCTGCTGATTATCCGACTGAGTCTTGGCCGGTGCCCCTGGCTGGTTCACTGATTCCATGGATCGATGTACCGCTTGAGTCCGGTCAGAGCAAGGAAGAGTGGAAGGCCCAGGTTGAGACCAACAAGATCCTCGGTCGCAGTGATAACCCAGTGCCGATTGATGGGCTTTGTGTGCGCATTGGTGCCATGCGTTGTCACTCTCAGGCCTTGACCATCAAGCTGACCCAGGACGCGCCGCTGGATGAAATCAGCGACATCATTGCCAGCCATAACGACTGGGTCAAGGTCGTGCCGAACGAGCAGCAGGTTACGATGACAGATCTTACTCCGGCTGCTGTGACCGGCACCTTGACGGTTCCAGTTGGACGGATGCGTAAGCTGAGCATGGGTAATGACTACCTGTCGGCCTTCACAGTGGGGGATCAGTTGCTGTGGGGTGCGGCGGAGCCGCTGCGCCGTATGTTGCGCATTCTGCTCGAGGATTGATGCTGAATGAGCAAGATGTATAAGGTCGCTGTGGTAGGCTGCGACACACTGGTCGGTGAAGCCATCCTGACGCTGCTGGAAGAACGTGAATTTCCGCTTGAATCTATTCATGCGGTATCAGACAACGCCGGTGGACGGGTCGCTTTTAAAGAGCGCCATTTGAAAGTCGAACCGCTGGCGAAGTTTGATTTTTCACAGGTTGAGCTGGCCTTCTTTTGTGTTGATGAGGCGCTGGCGGAAGAGTTTGCCCCGAAGGCGGCAGAGGCGGGCTGTGTGGTGATTGATGATAGCCCCTGTTTTCGTCTGGAGGAGGATGTGCCGCTGGTGGTAGCCGAAGTCAATCCTGAGACGATTGCCGATTACGCAAAACAGAACATCATCGCCAATCCCGGTACCAACGCCACGCTGCTTACTACCGTGCTTAAACCATTGCATGATGTTGCCGGTATTGCACACATCAATGTTGTGACACTGCAGGCGGTCTCGGGCAAAGACAAAGCTGGTGTGGAAGAGTTGGCTAAGCAATCTTCGGCTATCTTTAATTTAAAGCCCATTGAGAGTGAAGTTTTTGAGAAGCAGATCGCATTTAATATCTTGCCCCAGATTGGTGCTATCCTAGATGACGGTTATAGTCGGGAAGAGGTCAAGCTAACGTGGGAAGCGGCCAAAATCTTTGCCCGGAAAGAGCTGCCTGTCAGCGCCACATGCATTCGTGTGCCTGTTTTTCATGGCCACGCGATGGTGGTGAATCTTGAAACAGAGCAGCCCATAACTGTGGAGCGGGCCAGGGAGTTGCTCGAGAATGCAGCCGCTGTCAGATTGATGTTAGATGATATTCCCACCCCTGTGACCGACGTGGCTGGTGAAGATGTAGTTTTTGTTGGCCGATTGCGCCAAGACTCGTCGCATGTCAAGGGTTTAGATTTATGGCTTGTCGCCGATAATGTACGAAAGGGGGCCGCTCTTAATAGTGTCCAGATAGCAGAAATTCTGATAAAACAATATTTGAACCGAGTATCAGGGAAGTGATTATTGGTTGTTTTGTGAACAAAAGCCGGATGTCTGGTCGTGTTCAAAAAAAATTAACTAAATATTCAAAATAACCGAACGATAGCCGTTATACAGTATGGCTGGATGTTGAGATAGGATGAAAACCAGGATCGGGAAATTGAGTAAGGGATTCAAAAAACGTCGATTAGCAATAGCATTAAGCACTTGGATGATGGCAGCATCAAGCCTTGTTCATGCCCTTGGTATGGGAGAGATTGAGGTTAGTACTTCCCTCAATGAGCCTCTTAACGCGAAAATCAAACTTTTTTCTGCATCTTCGGAAGAATTAAGCAGCTTGGCTGTCAAAATGGCCTCTCAGGATGCTTTTAATCGCATGGGGATCGAGCGTTTACCTGTGTTGCGCGATCTTGAGTTCGAGCTAGTCAGTTCTGGGGCAGGCTCACCTTATATACAAGTCATATCATCCAGAGCCATCAAGGAACCCTTTCTAGATTTTATTCTTACCATCAACTGGGCCAGCGGCCAGATGATGCGTGAGTACACATTATTGCTTGATCCCCCTGTTTTTGAAAAAGATCAACAAGTTGGCCGCATTAGTGCAGCCACAACCCAGCCGGCAAAAGTGGTAAGGGAGCAGCCCGCTGTTTCAACCGCACGGCCGCGCGTAGCATCACCTGGAAGTTATGGTCCTACTAGCCGGAAAGATACTCTCTGGACTGTGGCACAGGATATGCGTCCTGACAGGTCGGTGAGTGTGCCGCAGATGATGATCGGTTTGCTGAAAAAAAATCCAGAAGCATTTGATAATAACAACATTAATAATCTCAAAGCGGGATACATTCTGCGTTCGCCGGAAATGGAGGTTATTACAGAATTAAGCAAGCAGCAGGCAGCTGCTGAGTCTAATCGCCAGTATCAGGACTGGTTAGCGAACAAAGGTAAGGCGGCACCGTCAGCGGCGGGCCAACAACAGCGTGTTGCGGCTGCGCCATCTGCTGCCGAAACGACAAGCAGCAAGCCTGCTGCAGCCCCTGCGGTGGCTGAAAAAACCTCGACTGGGGCTCGGTTGCAGCTCTTGACGCCTGACGAGGAGGCCAAAATTCGCACTGGCGTTGGCTCGGGCAGTTCAGACGAGTCCATCGAAGTGCTGCAGCGGCAGCTGTCGGTGGCATTGGAATCTGCAGAAGCTGGTCGCCAGGAAAATTCTGATTTGCGCATGCGTCTCGAAGAGCTGGAAAAGCAATTGCTGTCAGTACAAAAACTGTTGACTCTCAAGGACGACACGTTGGGTACGCTGCAAGCGGATGCGCAGCAAAAAGATCAAGTTGAGGCTGTAATCCCCGCTGAAGAGGCAGTGGATACAGCCAGTGAACAGGGTGAGCAAGCTTCGGCAGTTGCAGAGAAGCCTGCCACGCCTGTGATTCAGCCAGAGCCAGTTGAGACTTCTCTGCTGGATGAGGTAATGGGTAACAAGAACTACTTGTACGCCGGTGGCGGCTTGGTGGTTCTATTGTTGCTGGTTGCAATGATCATGCGTCGCCGCAGTCATTCTGACGACGAAGATGATTATACTCTGATTGCGCCGGTGACCAGCGCCACACCTCCCGCCGAGAAAAGCCAAAAGAGTTTCGACAATGCAGCTGCGACCACAGCGACTGCTGCGGCAACTGCCGCTGTTGCAACTCAGGCGGCCGAGGCAGAAGAGGAGGCAATCTCCGATGATTTTGGTGCTGGCTTAGGGGCCATTCAGGCTGAAGAGAGTGAAATAGATCCTATCGCCGAGGCGGATGTATATCTGGCCTATCGTCGTTACGAGCAGGCAGAGGCCTTGCTTAAAGAAGCCATCAGTGCAGATGCGGGTCGCAACGAGCTGAAGCTGAAACTGCTTGAGATTTATCATGCCACCAAGGATGTTGAGTCTTTTGAGGCCCAGGCGGAATCACTCTATGCCGCACTTGCTGGTCAGGATGATCCATTGTGGAATCAGGCTGTTGAGATGGGGCGCGAATTGTTGCCTAATCATCCGCTGTTTGGTGAAGGTGGTGCAGCCGTCGATGCTTTGTCAGATCTTGGAGAGGATGTTGATCTTGCTGGCGGAGAAGAGTTTAACTTTGATGATGAGCAACCCCTATCTGAGGATGCAGCTGATCTGAGCGATAACGATCTTGCCAGCAGTCTCGGGTTTTCAGGGCTTGAAGAGGCTTCGGCAGGCGATGCTGGTGTCACCGCCGCCACGACCGATGATAGTGTTGACTTATCACTAGATGACCTGGGTGATCTCGATCTTGATCTGGACTTAGGTTCGGCGGATGAGCTTGATCTTGGCGGGGATACCAGTGCAGAATCGTTGGCTGATGAATTGGCCGGATTTGAAGCTGGGAGCGATTCAGTTGATGAAGCCTTTGATCTCGATACTGAATTGGCCGCATCACTTGAAGGTAATGAGCTTGATCTTGATGCCGAGCTTGAAGCAATTAGCGCTGATGAGTTGGCTCAAAACGCGCCTGCAGACGATGAGAGTTTGGATGGCTCGGACTTGGGAGATCTGAACAATATTGTCAGTGGGCTTGAGGATGTTGAGACAACAACAAAAGACGAGTCCGCCCAGGATGAATTGGAAATAGAAGTGCCTCAGTCTGAATTTCACGCTAGTGATGTCGAAAGTGAAATGGATAATTTGCTTGATATTACAAATAGAGAAGAGTCGAGTGACGAGATTGATCTCGATCTGCCGCTAGATTTAGACCTTGGTGTGTCTGATACAACAGGGCAGACGGATGTCGCAGAAGGTCTTGAGTCTATTGTCGATAGCGGTTCTACTGAGCTGGACAAAATAGATCCACTGGTGGATATTGCAAACTTGGGCGAAATGGATTTCAGTCAAATGTCTGATGAAGGTAATGACGACATTTTCGATAACGCGGATGATATGGTGGGCACTAAGCTTGATCTAGCTAAGGCCTATATTGACATGGGTGACCAGGATGGTGCTCGCTCGATTCTTGGTGAGGTTGTGCAAGAAGGTGATGATGATCAGCGCGAAGAAGCCGAGCAGCTGATGCAACAAATCTCATAAACTCTAATTGATCATATGAACGTGGAAGCCGGATGGTACAGCAATGTGCATCCGGTTTTGCGCATTATCTGCTTTATAATTTTTAGTCTTTTTGTCGCGCTTGGAAACGTAGGTCAACTGAGTGTGGCGGCCTGTTTTGTCGTCATGCTGTTCATTACGACAGGGCGGCAAGCTTGTATTGGTCTCTGGCCCATGTTGCGTCGCATGCGCTGGTTTTTTCTCTCCATTTTCATTGTTTACGCTTGGCTTACGCCGGGTGAGTCGTTACTGTTCGGTGTCGATAACGCGCGATGGTTGCCGACTAACGCTGGTGTGCTCGAGGGGCTGAGGCGATTGCTGGCATTGGTCTTGATTATTGCTGCCGTGCATTGGCTACTTTCTGTCACTAAGCGAGACCAGTTGGTGTCGGCGCTATATTGGTTGGCGGCGCCGATCCAGTTATTTGGATTCTCTCGCCAACGTTTTGCTGTAAGGGTTGCGCTGATTCTTAGTCGGGTTGTCGAGGTACAGGAACTGGTCGGACAAAAGGTGCAACAGGCAGGCGTAAATAAGGGGGATATAAAAGCCTATGCTGCCGTGACGGCGGCATTGACTGAAGAGGTGATTGTTCTGGCTGAGCAAAGCCTATGCCAGCAGATTGAGATCGATGTAGCTAACAGGCCGCCCGTCTGGCAATGGACATTGCCGCTGCTTCTGACGGCCACTATGTTGCTTGCCGGCGGATTGCTATCGGCTTAAGCGGTTTTGCGCAGTACCAGGGCTGCAAGCGGTGGCAAGGTCAATTCAATCGAGTGCGACTGATTCATCCAGGCTTTTGCCTGGCTAGGGATATGGTGGCCGTTGCCAAGATTGCTGCCGCCATAAAATTCAGAATCGCTATTCATAATTTCCTGGTAAACGCCTTCGTATGGCACCCCTATACGATAGCCTTCGCGTGGCTGAGGGGTGAAATTGAGTATAACTAACACTATCTCATCACCATCACGGCGCATGTAGCTCAATACAGACTGTGAAGCATCATTACAATCGACCCATTCAAAACCCTGACCTTCGAAATCGAAGCGGTGCAGTGCGGGTGTGTCCTGATAAAGGTGGTTCAGGTCGCCCACCAATTTTTTTATGCCCTGATGTAAGGGGTAGTCGAGCACATACCAGTCTAGCTCGGTTTTGCAGTCCCACTCATTACCTTGGCCAAATTCACACCCCATAAACAACAATTTCTTGCCGGGGTGGGTAAACATGTAGGTGTACAACAGACGTAGGTTGGCAAAGCGTTGCCACTCATCGCCAGGCATTTTGTAAAGCATTGACCCTTTTCCGTGTACGACTTCATCATGCGAGAATGGTAGAATGAAGTTTTCGGTAAAGGCATACAGCAGGCTGAAGGTCAGTTTGTCATGGTGATAGTGGCGGTAGATTGGATCCTTGCTGAAATATTCAAGCGTGTCATTCATCCAGCCCATGTTCCATTTCATGCTATAGCCCAGGCCACCGAGATAGATTGGGCGCGATACCATTGGCCAAGAGGTAGACTCCTCGGCCATGATCAGGCTGCCTGGGTGTTTTTCATGCGTGACTTCGTTGAGCTGACGAATGAACAGGATCGCATCCAGGTTTTCGTTGCCGCCGTATTTGTTAGGCACCCACTCGCCTTCGTTGCGTGAGTAGTCGAGGTAAAGCATTGAGGCGACAGCATCGACACGCAGTCCGTCGATATGGAACTCTTCCAGCCAATAGAGTGCGCTTGAAAAAAGAAAATTGCGCACCTCGTTGCGTCCATAGTTGAAGATTAAAGTACCCCAATCCTTGTGTTCACCCATGCGGGGGTCTTCATGTTCATAGAGGGCGCTGCCGTCAAACTGAGCCAGGGCGAAGGCGTCTTTGGGGAAGTGGCCGGGCGCCCAGTCGAGCATCACGCCGATGCCGTTTGCATGGCAGTAGTCGACAAAATATCTGAAATCATCGGGCGTGCCAAAACGGCTGGTCGGAGCGTAATAACCAGTGGTCTGATAGCCCCAGGAGCCATCGAATGGATGCTCAGTGATTGGCAACAGCTCAATGTGTGTGAAGCCCAATTCTTTGACGTAATCAACCAGGCGAACGGCGATATCGCGGTAGTTGAGGAAGTTGCCCTGTTCATCCATTTGCCAGGAACCCAGATGAACCTCATAGATGGACATCGGCTCATGCAGCCAATCGCGTTTTTCGCGATAATCAACCCAGGCTTCATCGTTCCATTGATACTCGGTTTCTGCGGTAACAATGGATGCCGTGCCCGGGCGAAGTTCAAACTGTTTACCATACGGGTCTGTTTTTAGCAGGATCTGGCCGCCGATACGCGAACGAATCTCGAACTTATATAAGGTGTTTGCCGACAGACCGGGTATGAACAGTTCCCAGATACCTGAACCGCCACGGACTCGCATTGGGTGGCAGCGGCCGTCCCAGTTGTTGAAATCCCCCGTCACGCTGATGCGCTCGGCATTCGGCGCCCAGGTCGCAAATAAGACGCCACTGATGCCGTCGATCTCCATCGGTCGCGCGCCGAGAATGTGATAAGCGTGCCAGTGCTTACCTTCGCCAAACAAATGCAGATCAAATTCAGACAACACCGGTTCAAAGCTGTAAGGATCGTATTTGATATGCGTGTGATCTTGCTCGTCTTGCCAGGCTAACTGATAGTGTCTGGGTAGATCGGCAGCGTTACCTTGCCATTGAAATAAATCAGTTTTACCGATGCGGTCGAGCTGCATCTCTGTTTCGACAACGCGGACTGCTTTTGCCCGCGGAATAAAAGCGCGAATCGCTACTTCCTTGCCAAGCGGATGACGACCTAAAACCGAAAATGGATCATGGTGGTTTGCATCGAGGATACGTTGCAACTCAGGGGAAACATCCTTTGTTTTCTTGGTAGCCATTCTCGAGTATCGCCGCTATAGTATTTAGAAAAGATGATAACATAACTTAATTGCATATCGATGCTGCGGATTGTTAAGGGTTTGTCATCAGTTTGTAAGAATCCGGCATCGAGTATGTGTCAGATGGCAATAAATAAAAGGGGTGGAGAAATGTCTAAGGACGATGCGCGTTTTGTCAGCCGATTAACTCGCGACACCCTCGCCCTCATTTTGGCAGGCGGGCGAGGATCTCGACTAAAACAGTTAACTACTTGGCGGGTAAAACCGTCGGTTCCGTTTGGTGGAAAATTTCGAATCATCGACTTTCCTTTGTCAAATTGCATTAATTCGGGCATTCGCCGAATTGGTGTGCTCACCCAATATAAATCGCATTCATTGATACGCCACATCCAACAGGGCTGGGGTTACTTTCGTGGTGAGTTTGGTGAGTTCATCGAGATCTTGCCAGCACAACAGCGTATTCAGGAATCCTGGTATTCAGGCACGGCCGATGCGATATATCAGAACATCGACATTATTCGTGCTCACAACCCGGAGTATGTCTTGCTGCTTGCTGGCGATCATATCTACAAGATGGACTATGGCCCCATGCTGGCCTATCACGCCGAAAATGATGCAGACATGACCATCGGTTGTCTCGAGGTTCCTTTAGAAGAAGCCAAGGCCTTTGGTGTGATGAGTGTGGATACTGAGGGGCGCATCATAGACTTCAATGAAAAGCCCGCCAATCCTCAGCCGGTCCCCGGTCAGGACGATGTGGCGCTGGCCTCGATGGGCATCTATATTTTCAACACACGTTTTCTCTATGAACAACTGATTCGCGATGCGGATGATCCTGGTTCCAGCCACGATTTCGGCAAGGACATCATCCCATCGGTGATCGATAATTACCGTGTATTTTCCTATTCATTCCGCGATGTGCAGTCCGACAATCAAGGCTATTGGCGTGACGTGGGAACAGTCGATGCCTTCTGGTTGGCCAATATGGAACTGATCGATGTCACCCCGGAGCTGAATCTGTATGACCGTCGTTGGCCAATTTGGACCTATCAAGAACAGTTGCCACCGGCCAAGTTTGTTTTCGATGACGATGGCCGCCGCGGTCAGGCGATCGATTCCATGGTCTCCGGAGGCTGCCTGATATCCGGTGCAACGGTGCGCCGTTCGCTGTTGTTCTCCAATGTGCATGTGCACTCGTATACTGAGGTCAATGAGTCAGTCATCCTGCCGGATGTGGATGTTGGTGAAAACTGTCGTATCACCAAGGCCATTATCGACAAGGGTTGCAAGATTCCTTCTGGCACGGTGATTGGTGAAGATCCCAAGGCCGATGCCGAGCGTTTTTATGTCAGTGAGGAAGGCGTTGTGTTAGTTGTACCAGAGATGTTAGGTCAAGAATTGCATTATGTCCGTTGATACACGTTTGAAGGTGGTGCTGTGTTGGCACATGCACCAACCGAATTATTTCGATCCATCGACCAATGAATATATCCTACCGTGGACTTATCTTCACGCCATGAAGGATTATGTCGATATGGCGGCGCATCTTGAAGAGGTGCCCGAAGCCAAGGCAGTCATCAACTTTGCCCCGATTCTGCTGGAGCAGCTGGACGCCTATGCGGAGCAAGTGAGTGCCTTTTTACGCGAAGGCAAGGCGATACAGGATCACCTGCTTGCATCTTTGGTGAATCCGACGCTGCCGGAAGAGCCTGAGCAGCGCATCATTCTGGTAAAGGCCTGTTTGCGTGCCAACGAAACAACCATCATTAAACGTTTCCCCTGTTATCAGCGACTGGCTGACATGGCTAAGCGTTTAATGGATAAACCCGATGAGTGGATGTATCTCAATAGCCAGTACATGGCCGATATCGTGACTTGGTATCACCTTGGCTGGATGGGTGAAACTGTGCGCCGCCGTGATACACGCATCAAAGCACTGATGGACAAGGGCAGTGGTTTCAGTCTGCATGACAGGCATGAATTGTTGGTGGTAATCAGCGAATTGCTCAACGGAGTGATTGGTCGTTACCGGCGTTTGGCCGAAAAGGGACAGGTTGAATTGTCCTTCACGCCGTATGCGCATCCCATCGTACCTTTGTTGCTTGATATTAAGAGCACTCATGAGGCGATGCCCGATGCCCCCTTGCCCCTGGCAGAGAGTTATCCAGGTGGAGAGCAGCGAGCAGTATGGCATATTGAAAAAGGCCTGCAGACCTTTGAGCATTACTTCGGTTTTCGTCCGCAGGGGTGTTGGCCGTCAGAGGGGGCTATGAGCATGGAGACCCTCAAACTATTTGACGATCACGGCATTAAATGGGCGGCCAGTGGTGAGAGTGTACTGCGCAACAGCCTTAGTCTAAAACAGACGCCAGCCGCTTTGCGTGAGGTCCAGTCCATCCATCAGGCTTACCGACCCGAAGGCCAGCAGATTGCCTGTTTCTTTCGTGATGACGGGCTTTCGGATTCTATCGGTTTTAAATATTCCAACTGGCATGCTGACGATGCCGTGGGCGATTTTATGCATCATCTTGAAAATATCGCCAAGGCAAGTGCCGGTAAGCCGGAAACCGTGGTATCCATCATTCTGGATGGCGAAAACGCCTGGGAATATTTTCCTGAAAACGGCTATTACTTTCTCAGTGCTCTTTATCAACAGCTGTCGGCTAATCCAAAGTTGCAGTTGACTACCTTTGCTGAGTGCCTAAAACAGCAAACGGTCAAGGATGAACTGCCGCATATCGTTGCCGGCAGCTGGGTGTACGGCACGTTTTCTACCTGGATCGGCGAGCAAGATAAAAACCGTGGCTGGGATATGTTGGTCGAGGCCAAGCGTATGTTCGACAAAATTGTTGCCTCTGGCCGTTTAACGCCAGAACAGCTGCAAAATGCCGAACACCAACTTTCTATTTGTGAAGGGTCGGACTGGTTCTGGTGGTTTGGCGATTACAATCCTTCAGATGCGGTGCGTGACTTCGAGCGGCTTTATCGCCTGCAGCTTGCCACACTGTATCAAATGCTGGGTCAGGAACCGCCGGAATATTTATCCCAATCATTCACGCATGGTGGGGGCGATCCGGCTGCCGGTGGTGTCATGCGCCAAGGGCAGGAGGCTAAGTGAAATCAGTTGATACGCCCCTCGCTCGTCGTCGTGCCGGCGTATTATTACATCCCACCTCGCTGCCTGGCGGCGTTGGTTTGGGCGACTTGGGGCCAGATGCTTATCGCTTTGTTGATTTTCTCGCAAGCACTGGCCTCACGGTTTGGCAGATGCTGCCTTTGGTGCCGACCCATGGTGATCTCTCGCCCTACCAGGGGCTGTCAGTACATGCCGGTAATCCACTGCTGATCAGCCTTTCGCTCTTGAATGAGTGGGGTTGGTTGCCCGGAACAATCGAAACTGATCCGGACGATTTTGTTGATTATCGTTTAGCCATGCTCAAGTTGGCCTATCAGGCCTTTTTGAGCCATGCCGATGAAGGTGCGCATGCTGAGTTTGCGGCCTTTACTGAGCGCAACAAACACTGGTTACAGGACTATGCCTTGTTTCAGGCTATTCGTCAGTCGCATGGCAATCGCCAATGGCTCGACTGGCCTGAGAATCTGAGGGATCGCGATGTAAAATCGCTGGCCGCGGCAGAAATGAAATTGGCTGACGCCATCGGTTATGTGTGTTTCGAACAGTTTATCTTTTTTCGTCAATGGGGTTTTCTGCATGAATATGCCCGCCAGCGAAATGTCATCCTCTTCGGTGATATGCCAATCTTTGTTGCCCATGACAGTGCCGAGGTTTGGGCGCACCGAGAATATTTCACCTTAGACGAGCATGGACAGGCCGAGGTAGTGGCCGGTGTGCCGCCAGATTATTTTTCCGAGACGGGTCAACGCTGGGGCAACCCCCATTATCGTTGGGATCGTATGCAGGCCGATGATTTCAAGTGGTGGAAAACACGTATGGCCACTCAGCTCGAGATGTTTGACTGGGTGCGCATTGATCACTTCCGCGGATTCGAGGCTTACTGGGAAATTAAGGCGAGTGAAGAAACAGCCATGAATGGGCGTTGGGTAAAAGCGCCGGGAGATGAGTTGTTCGAATCGCTGCATAAAACCTTTGATCCCTTACCGCTGGTGGCGGAAGACCTGGGCATCATTACTGATGAGGTCGATGCCTTGCGTAAAAAGCACCGTTTGCCCGGCATGAAAATTCTGCAATTTGCCTTTGGCGGTGATGCAAAAAACCCCTATTTGCCACATAGCCAGACTGTCGACAGCGTTGTCTACACAGGCACACACGACAATGACACCACGGTTGGCTGGTATGAATCCCTGCCAGTGGAAACACAGGCACATTTGGCGGAATATCTTGGTTATCCCACCGAGACTATGCCTTGGCCCTTAATCCGCTCAGCCCTATCATCTGTGGCCTGTTTGGCCATTATTCCGATGCAGGATCTCTTGAGCTTGAATGGTAAGCATCGAATGAATACGCCCGGCACCACCGAAGAAAACTGGCGTTGGCATTTCGATTGGCAACAGGTGAATGAAGAGCTGGCCCCGCGGGTGAAACGCTTGGTGGAGATTTACGGTCGTTGATTGAGATCTGGTCTGTCGAGAAATAAAGGATGCCAATAAAAAAGCCCCGCTGCTGAGAGCGGGGCTTTTGTGTATGGTACCGGAGGCCGGACTTGAACCGGCACGCTGTTGCCAGCATTGGATTTTGAATCCAACGTGTCTACCAATTTCACCACTCCGGCAGAGGCTGCGGACTCAGGAAAACAATCGCTGACCGCAGCAAGTGGCGTAGTATAAGTGCAAGCTTGCGCTTGGGCAAGGATTGTCGATTAGCATTGCAGAAACTGGTACCATCGCCCGCCATGCGACGTTCTGATTTCGACTACCAACTTCCACAACATTTGATTGCCCAGCGGCCCTTGCCTGAGCGCGGCGCCAGTCGTTTGCTGGTTTTGGACGGTGAGACTGGCGCTGTGACTGACCGCCAATTTGCTGATATTGCCGATTATCTTCAAGCCGGTGATGTGTTGGTTTTCAATGATACCCGCGTGATTCCAGCGCGTGTCTTCGGGCGCAAGGCCAGTGGTGGAAAAGTTGAGGTGTTGGTGGAGCGCGTGCTGGACGATCACAACGTGCTTGCCCATGTGCGTGCCAGCAAGTCGCCCAAGCCAGGTGGCCGTTTAGTGCTTGATGGCGATGTTGATGTTGAAGTGGTGAGCCGCCAAGACGACCTGTTTGAATTGCGCTTTGATAATCCGCGCTCGGTGTTTGAGATTCTTGAGCAAGTCGGTCATATCCCGTTGCCACCTTATATAGAGCGGCCGGATGAGTCAGCCGACCATGAACGTTATCAAACGGTCTTCGCCAATCGCCCCGGTGCGGTGGCCGCACCGACTGCCGGCCTGCACTTTGACGAGACGTTGCTGGATCAGTTGCGTGCCAAGGGCGTGAAGACTGTGTTTGTCACACTGCATGTTGGGGCAGGCACCTTTCAGCCGGTGCGGGCGAATGAGCTGAAAGACCATCGCATGCACGCCGAGTATGTGGAGGTAAATCAGCAGGCGGTGGATGTGATCAACAAAGCGCGTGCCGCGGGCAGCCGCGTGGTGGCGGTGGGTACGACATCAGTGCGCAGCCTGGAATCAGCGGCACAGTCCGGTAAATTAAAACCCTTTAGCGGTGAGACGCGTTTGTTCATCACGCCTGGCTACACATTTAAGGCGATCGATGTGCTGATCACCAATTTTCATCTGCCTGAATCGACCCTGTTGATGCTGGTCTCAGCTCTGGGCGGATACGAACATGTGATGGCGGCTTACCGCCATGCCGTTGAGCAGGAATACCGTTTTTTTAGTTATGGCGATGCCATGCTGGTGCTGCCTCAGACCGGTGTGGTGACCAAGTAAAAGTGTGAACAATGAAATTTAAACTGATCAATAATGATGGCGCTGCTCGTCGCGGCACACTCAGTTTTGCACGTGGTACGGTGCAGACGCCGGCCTTTATGCCGGTGGGAACCTACGGTACGGTAAAGGCGATGACGCCTGAAGAGTTGCAGGGCATCGGTGCCGAAATTATTCTGGGCAACACTTTTCACCTGATGCTTCGGCCTGGTACTGAGATTATTCAGGCGCACGGAGATCTGCATGATTTTATGCATTGGGAGGGGCCTATTTTGACCGACTCGGGTGGTTTCCAGGTCTTTAGTCTTGGAGATATGCGAAAGATCACGGAGGAGGGAGTTGCCTTCCGTTCGCCGGTGAATGGCGACAAGGTGTTTCTTGATCCTGAGCGCTCCATGCAGGTGCAGCGCGAGCTAGGTTCGGATATCGTGATGATCTTTGACGAGTGCACCCCGTATCCGGCGACTGAAACACAGGCGCGCGACTCGATGGAGTTGTCACTGCGTTGGGCCCAGCGCAGCAAGGTGGCCCATGGCGATAATGCTTCGGCTTTATTTGGCATTATTCAGGGGGGCATGTATCCCGAGCTGCGCAGTGTGTCGTTGAACGGTCTGACCGATATCGGCTTTGACGGTTACGCCATTGGCGGTTTATCGGTGGGGGAGACCGAAGCAGAGCGTATTACGGTTCTCGATCATCTACAGCCCGAATTGCCTAAAGACAAGCCCCGCTATCTGATGGGCGTGGGCAGGCCGGAAGACATTGTTGAAGCGGTACGCCGCGGTGTGGATATGTTTGATTGCGTGATGCCGACCCGAAATGCCCGTAATGGTCATCTGTTTACTCAGTTTGGTGATGTGCGCATCCGTAATTCGAAACACAAACACGATACCCAGCCGCTGGATGAAAGCTGTGGCTGTTATACCTGTCAGCATTACAGCCGCGCCTATCTGCATCACTTGGATAAATGCGGCGAAATCCTGGGTTCGCGTCTAAATACTATCCACAACCTTTATTATTACCAGGCGCTCATGCGCGGTTTGCGTACGGCCATCGAGGCAGGCGAATTGGAGGTCTTTGTGGCCGAGTTTTACGCCAAGCGTGATCAGGCTCAGACTTCTGGTCAGTGAGCTTGAGTGCCTTAGCTGGTCAGGGTCGATTTGTGGTGAGAAAATCCGGGCTGGCTGTGTCATAATGTGCGCCTTTGTTTATCCGCCCTTAGTGGGCCAGAATTCATTTGTAAGCGTTTGGAGAAATTAAAATGAGCTTTTTCATTTCTGATGCCATGGCCCAGGAAGCGGCTGCAGGTGGCGAGCCCGGCATGATCAATTTTGTCTTTTTGATTGTCCTGTTCCTGATTTTTTATTTCCTTTTGCTGCGTCCGCAGATCAAACGCGCTAAAGAACACAAAAAAATGACCGAAGCATTGGCCAAGAATGATGAAATAGTCACCAGCGGTGGTATCGCAGGCAAGGTAACCAAGGTGGACGAGAGCTTCATTACCCTGAAGATCTCCGAGGGTGTCGAAGTACAGGTTCAAAAAAACGCCGTTGGTTCGCTGTTGCCTAAGGGCACCATCAAAGTCTAAATTAGATCAATAAAGTACAGGATGTTCGGGCTAAACAATCATGATTAACCAGTACCCGTGGTGGAAAAACCTACTGATCGTCATTGTGATTGCGGTCGGTGCACTCTATGCCTTGCCGAATTTGTATGGTGAGGATCCCGCTCTGCAAATCTCATCGACACGCGGCGCCGATGTTAACGATGCAACTCTCGGTGATGTACGCGGCGAGTTGCAGCGACTTGGTATTAGCCCGCTGGCAATGGATATCGAACCCCAGGGTTTAGTGGTGCGCTTCAATAATCCCGAGGACCAGCTCAAGGCACGAGACCGTCTTAATGCTGCCATGGAAGAGGACGGTTTCGTCATCGCCTTGAACCTGGCGCCTGCGACTCCTGACTGGCTGCGTGCATTCAATGCCTTGCCCATGTATCTCGGCCTTGACCTGCGCGGCGGGGTGCACTTTCTGATGGAGGTGGATACCGACGCAGTGATCGAGATGGCCGAAGAGCGTTATGTCGGTGATCTGCGTGCGTTGTTGCGTGAAAATGATATTCGTTATCTGACTGTCTCTCGCCTATCAGAGGGTGGGGTTGAGGTTAAGTTCCGCAGTGCTGAAGAGCAACAGGCAGGTCGCAGCGTGATTCGCAAGGAGTATCGTGATCTGCTGCTGGACGACGAACAACGTGGTGAAGCCTTTTATGTCTCGGTGAAACTATCTGAAACCGAGATGCGCGAAACACGCAAATTCGCCGTGCAACAGAACATCACCACGCTACGCAATCGTGTCAACGAACTGGGTGTGGCCGAGCCCCTGATTCAGCGCCAGGGTGAAAACCGAATTGTGGTGCAATTGCCTGGCGTGCAGGATACCGCCCGCGCCAAAGAAATCCTGGGTGCGACGGCTACGCTTGAATTCCGTATGGCCAATGAAACCGCTAATATTGAGGATGCTGTCGCCGGGCGAGTGCCAGCCGGTTCACGCCTCTACAAGACGCGTGAAGGCGGCCATGTCGTGTTGAAGAAACAAATCATCGTCACAGGTGATTCCATTACCGATGCCCGTTCCGGTATCGATTCGCAAAATGGCAGCCCCAATGTGCGTATTTCCCTCGACCAGAAGGGTGGCAAGAAGATGCACAACACCACCAAGGATAATGTCGGCAAAGGCATGGCCGTGGTGTTCATCGAATCGAAGTCAAAATCTCAAATGGTTGATGGTGAGCTGGTCAGGAAGCGCTACAAGGTGGAGGAGGTGATTAACGTCGCCAATATTCGTGAGCCGTTTGGCAACAACTTCCAGATTACCGGTCTGGATAGCACCGAAGAGGCCCGCACCCTGTCACTGTTGCTCCGTGCGGGTGCGTTGTCTGCCCCGATAGACATTATCGAAGAACGTACCGTAGGTCCTAGCCTGGGACAGGACAATATCGACATGGGTTTTAACTCAGTAGCGATTGGTTTTGTGTTGGTGCTGATTTTCATGGCGATCTACTACAAGGTGTTTGGTCTGGTGGCAAACCTGGCCTTGGCCTTCAATCTGGTCATGATTGTGGCGGTGCTTTCCATGTTTCAGGCCACCCTGACCCTGCCTGGTATTGCCGGTATTGTCTTGACTGTCGGTATGGCGGTGGATGCAAATGTGCTGATCTTCGAACGTATCCGCGAAGAAATTAGAAATGGTAATACGCCACAGGCCAGTATTCATTCCGGTTATGAAAAGGCGTTTTCGACCATCGCTGACGCCAACATCACGACCCTGATCGCCGCGTTTGTGCTGTTTGGCCTGGGTACCGGCCCGATCAAGGGCTTTGCTGTGACGCTCTCGATTGGCATTCTGACCTCTATGTTTACCGCCATTATGGGTACCCGCGCCGTGATCAATCTGATCTACGGCGGCAAACGGGTGACCAAGCTTTCTATTTAATGGCCGTAGTGTCGAAGAACTAGGAAATATAAAGATGCAAATCTTGAATACAAAACAGACCATCGATTTCATGAGCAAGAGCAAGTTGGCGCTGATCCTGTCTGCCATTGTATTGCTGATATCGATTGCTTCGCTGGCGACCCGTGGCCTGAATCTGGGTATCGATTTTACTGGTGGCACCCTGGTTGAAGTGGGGTATACCGAATCGGCTGACTTGCCTCAGGTTCGTTCAGCGTTGGAGGGTGCTGGTTTTGAAGGCGCCACCGTGCAGCACTTTGGTACTTCGCAGGATGTGCTGATTCGACTCTCTCCAAGACAGAGTGAAGGTAAAGCGGATATCAGCAGCGAGGTGTTAAGTGCGCTGGAAAGCGGTGGCCAGGATGTTGAAATGCGCCGCATTGAGTTTGTCGGCCCACAGGTTGGCGACGAATTGACCGAGGATGGTGGCTTAGCCATGTTGGCAGCTTTATTCGGTATTCTGATTTATGTTTATTTTCGTTTCGAGATTCGTTTCTCGCTCGGGGCGGTGATCGCGCTTGTACATGACGTTGTTATCACTTTGGGGATCTTTTCCATTTTCCAGTTTGATTTTGACTTGTCTGTGCTGGCGGCGATCTTGGCGGTGATCGGTTATTCACTTAACGACACCATCGTCGTCTATGACCGGATTCGCGAGAATTTTCGCAAGGTGCGCAAGGGCACCGCGGTTGAAGTGATTAACCGCTCTATTACTCAGACCTTGGCCCGTACTCTGGTGACCTCATTAACTACCTTACTGGTTTTGACTGCGTTGTTTAGCTTTGGTGGTGAGATCATTCACGGTTTTTCCCAGGCGTTGATTATCGGTGTGCTAGTGGGAACCTACTCGTCTATCTATGTTGCCAGCAGCTCGATTCTCATGCTGGGTGTGAGCAAGGCCGATTTGATGCCGGTTGAGAAAGAGGGCGCCGATTTGGATAGCGTGCCCTAGGCAAATGATGTGAGCTAATGAGGCCCGCTGAGCGGGCCTTTTTTGTGTCAGGCGGAAATGTCTATTTCGTTCGGACTGCTTTGTTGTTTGACGCCTTTTGGATCGAGT
>CALZIQ010000003.1 GCA_945787735.1 uncultured Chromatiaceae bacterium
AAATCGGTACCAATGTCTGGCCGGGGTATGAACCTTTGTATCTGGCGCGTGCGAATGGACGCCTGGATGCAGGTGCAGTGCAGTTGGTCGAGTATCCTTCCGCCAGTGAGGTCATTCGCAGTTTTCGTAACGGCAGTCTGGATGCGGCAGCGCTTACCTTGGATGAAGTGTTGTTGCTGGTGCAAAGCAACATTCCTGTCAAGGTAGTGCTTGTTATGGATGTTTCAGAAGGTGGTGACGTGATCATGGCAAGACCTGAGATCAAATCCTTCGAAGATTTGCGTGGTAAGCGAATTGGGGTAGAAGGCAATGCCCTGGGCGCCTATGTTATCAGCCGAGCGCTAGAATTGAACAAGATGTCGCTTGGCGATGTGGTGTTAAAAAACATCGAATTAAGCGCTCATGAAGATGCCTATTCCAATAACCAGGTCGATGCAGTTGTCACCTTCGAGCCGGTAAGAACAAATCTGTTTAATCAGGGGGCGCATGAGGTGTTTAGCAGCCGTGAAATTCCAGGTGAGATTGTCGATGTTCTGGTTGTGCATGATGAATATCTGCGCACTAATCCGGCACGAATTAGGCGGGTTGTTCGAGCCTGGTTTGAAGCGCTGGATTTTATGAAGCAGCAGAAGAACAAGGCAATGCAGATCATTGCCAAACGGTTACTGATAAAGCCTGAAGAAGTGGAAGCGAGCTACCAGGGTTTGATATTGCCCGGCCTGAAAGAAAACCGTCAGATGCTGTCATCCCCCACGCCAAGCCTGAATGAAATTCGGCAGCGGCTAGAGCAGACCATGCTAGCCAATGACTTGCTGTTACACAGTCTCGATACCACAAACCTCTTTACAGCCGAGTTGTTGCCTTGAGTATCAAGCTGAAATATTTATTGCCACTGCTAATCCTGGTTTTTGCCGTGGTGGTCAATTTGATCTCTTATGTCAACAGTCGCACGCTTGTCATTGCTGAAGAAGAAAAACGCCTGGTTTCGGATATTCATAACGACCTGGCGCAGGCGCAACGTACCATTGAGCGCTTTCTGCAGCTGGATGATCTCGATGGTGTGCGGCGCACGGTGTCCGCATTCGCTGAGCGCTCCGAAGTCAATTTGATGTTGCTGGCGGATGAAAACGGTGTTGTGCTGGCGTCCACACGCTATGCTCAAGTGGGCAAGCCAGTGAAGTCCCTGCAAATCAGCCTGGATCAGGAGATAATCGAACAGATTAACCTAAGTCGCAGCACGCAAGTTCGCTTGATGCCGGAGACGACGGATGTCTTTGGTTATAGCAGCCTGTGTGGCAAAACTGTGGGTGTATTGCGCTCAAATCAGTGCGGCTATCTATTTTTAGAGGCCAATATTCGTTTGCCCATAGAGCGGGAGATTTTTCTGTTGTGGCGTCAGGCCGAATTTTTTGGCTTGGGAACTATTGTGATGACCTTGGCGCTGATTTTATTGGTGCATCTTTTGGTGTCGCACCGGGCTCAAAAAATGTTGGCGACAATGAATGACTTTGCTGAAGGAAATCGAGTCGCACGTATCGGCTTTGAGGCTATGGATGAACTTGGGAAAATGGCCAGCGGCGTGGATGCCATGCTAGATCAGATCGTCAGTGATGAGGCCGATCTGAAGGCAAATGAGGCGCGCATGCGTGCGCTGTTTGAGACTGTCCCTGATGGAATCATTACGCTGGATCCATCTGGCATTGTGCTTGATTTGAATGGCGCGGTTGAAAGGGTCATGCGAACAAGCAAGGCCGAGATGATTGGGCGTGAGGTCGGCAGTCTTTTTGCGGAGGCTGAAGAGGTGGCTTCGTTAATCGGTCTTAAAAAAAATTATCTAAGTCGTCAAGCCGGAAATGTTGCGCCATTTGAATTGGTGAGGATGGATGGTGATGTCTTTCCAGCAGAAATTGCAATTAGCGAAATGCAGCTGGCAGATAGTGAAATACATATTCTGGTTGTGCATGATATTACCGAGCGTTACGCGGCAGAGCAGAAGCTGCGCCTGGCACAGAAGGTGATTCAAAATGCCAGTGAAGCTATTGTGGTAACAAATGCGAACAACGAAATTGTCGATGTTAATCCGGCCTATGAACGGATCATGGGTTGTAGTAAAGAAGAAGTCATGGGTAAAAACCCGAGCATTTTTAGCTCTCATCGTCACGGGGCGGATTTTTATCAGGCTATGTGGTGTTCAGTCGAGTCTACAGGCGCCTGGGCTGGGGAGGTCTGGGACAGGCGCCTGTCGGGAGAATCTTTCCCCAGTTGGTTGACTGTGAATGCAATAAAAAATCAGCAGGGTGATGTGAGTCACTATGTTGGTATTTTTAGTGATATTAGTCATCAAAAATCCGCCGAAGAGAAGTTGCAACAGTTGGCATATTACGATCCGTTGACAGGTCTGCCCAATCGAACATTGTTTTATGACAGGCTGCGGCATGAAATTGTTATAGCGCAACGTAATCATCAGCGCTTTGCTTTGTTGTTTCTTGATCTGGATCGATTCAAAGATGTAAATGACACCCTTGGGCACAACGTGGGTGATGAGCTATTGCTGCAGGTATCGGTTAGATTGAAACAGTGCCTGAGAGAGTCGGACACAGTTGTTCGTCTTGGTGGAGATGAGTTCACTGTGCTGCTGACCCAGTTCGAAGATGACGGTTACATTGGTGTAGTGGCAGAAAAAATTATCCAGGCGCTATCGGAAGAATTTGTTGTTAATGAACACGAGGTAAATGTCGGTGCCAGTATTGGTGTGTCGGTTTACCCCAACGACGGTGAAGAGGTTGATGAGTTGGTGCGTAATGCGGATACCGCCATGTACCGTGCCAAGGAAAGCGGCCGAGGGGTGTACAGATTTTTTACCTCTGAAATGAATGCAGAAAACTTCCTCAGGCTGGGGTTGGAACGAAAGATTCGCATCGCCCTTGAGCAGGATGAGTTTGAAGTCTATTTTCAGCCCAAGGTGAATATTAAAAGCCTGGCAGTGGTGGGCGCAGAGGCGTTGCTGCGCTGGCATCATCAAGGCGAAATTATCTCGCCGATGGAATTTATACCGTTGGCCGAAGAGACCGGCTTGATTGTGCCAATTGGGCAGCGGGTGGCTGAGATGGTTGTGCAGCAGATTTCTGTTTGGTCTCAGGCAGGCCTGCCACTGGCACCTGTGGCGATCAATTTATCGGGTAAACAGTTTCGACACAAAGCGTGTTTTGTGAGTGATTTTGTGCGTTTGTTGAAGCAATATAAAGTGCCCGCAGGGCTGGTCGAGTTAGAGATTACAGAGAGCATGATCATGAGTGATCTGGAGGAGGCCATCGAAATGATGCTGCGGCTGAGAGAGGTCGGGGTAACGATTGCGATCGATGATTTCGGTACAGGTTATTCCTCTTTGAGTTATCTGAAAAAGTTTCCTATCGACACGCTCAAGGTTGATCGTTCCTTTGTGCGTGATCTGGAAACTGACCAGGATGATGCGGCAATCGTTTCATCTATCCTTTCTATGGCGAATAATCTTAAATTGCAGGTGATTGCAGAGGGGGTCGAAACCGAGGCCCAGCTCAGGTTCCTGCATACGGGTGGCTGCGATATGGCGCAGGGTTATTTGTTCAGCAAGCCATTGCCTGCCGATCAATATATGCAGTGGTTACAGCACTGGAACGACTCAAACCATCTTCGAGGCATGGCGAGTGGTAGTTATTTCATCTGACTGTGATTGGTTTCAGAAGCTGAATTGTATTGTGGCACTATATAGCCCGCTTCCCATGCTTAGGTGGATAGCTGTGGTTCAGGGGCAAAGTTTGATATTGTTGGGCGTATTCAATAAAGACGGCCTGTCTGCCGACAGGTCTTGAAGATCAAAAATTTTCGACAGATAGATGGAGCTCATTTGGTGGTGGATAAAGAGTCGCTTCAAGCACAATTAAAGGTCTTGCGCCAAAATTTTATTGACCACCTGCCTACACGGTTGGAAGGGCTGGAATCCGGTTTGGCGAAATGGCGTCAATCCTTGGGTGAGCAGGAACTGTCTGAATTCCATCGTGCGGTGCATTCACTGACCGGTGCAGGGGCGACCTTTGGCTGTGATGAATTGAGTGATGTGGCACGCGAGCTGGAACAGCAGCTGGTTAGTCCAGAGTCGGCAAAACAACTGGATGTGGTGGAGGACTTGTTGGCAAAGGTGCGCCATGCGATTCAGAATGTAGAGCCGGGGGACGCCATGGAGACCGAGGTGCCTTATGCGCGGATCCAGGTTCCCGTGAAAGGAAGGCTGGTCTATATCCTCGAGGATGAGGAGGAGGCCAGCCGCAATCTGGCGCTTCAGCTTGATCATTTTGGTTACGAAGCCGAGTGGTTTACCACCGCTGAAGCGCTTTCAAATGCCGTACAAGAAAAAAAGCCGTCATTGATTGTCGCCGATATTATGTTGCCCGAAGGAGGGCAGGCCGGCATTAATATGGTGAAATCCATCAATGCCGGACGGGGTGAACCAATTCCCAGTATTTTTGCCTCGTCACGAACTGATTTAGAGGCCCGGCTCGAGGCAGTGCGGGCTGGCGGTTGTGCCTATTTCGAAAAACCACTCTCGATCGAGTCTCTGATTGACATGATAGATGAGTTAACCGCCATGGAAATGCCCCAGCCTTTTCGTTGTCTGATTGTCGATGATTCGGAGTCACAAGCATCTTACTACGCCAATGTGCTGATGCAGGCGGGTATGGAAACGAGGACTGTGAGTGATCCTATGCAAGTGCTGGATGTGATCAATGAATATGCGCCTGAGCTGGTGTTGATGGATGTCTACATGCCGTATTGCAGTGGTATCGAGTTGGCCTCGGTGATTCGTCAGCAGCCAGCATATTTGGGCTTGCCGATTGTGTTTCTCTCTTCAGAAACCAACCGCAATGTGCAGCTTGAGGCCATGCGGCTGGGTGGGGACGACTTTCTCACCAAGCCGATCAAACCGTCTGAATTGATCGCCTCAGTTTCGATTCGGGCTGAGCGTTACCGTCTGATTAGTTCTAGCATGTCTCAGGACAGCCTGACAGGTTTGCTAAACCATCGTCGTTTGATGGAAGGGCTTCACAATGAAATGGCGCGGGCAAAACGCCACGGCGGCAATGTCACGTTTGTCATGCTTGATATCGATCACTTTAAGCAGGTTAATGACAACTATGGCCATGGGGCGGGCGACCGGGTGATAAAGAGTCTGGCACGGCTGTTGAAACAACGACTGCGCAACACCGACGCTGTCGGTCGCTATGGCGGTGAAGAGTTTGCCATGATACTGCCACAAACATCTTTAGAAGAAGCTATAAGTGTGGTGGATGAGGTGCGAGCCCACTTCGCCGCGCTGGAGCATTATGCCGGCGAGCAGTGCTTCACTGTCACCCTCAGTGGCGGCATTGCCACCTATCCTCCCATCGACCATCCCGGTGCGCTGCGTGAGGCCGCCGACCAGATGCTATACCGTGCCAAAGGAGAAGGTCGTAACCGGATCATATCTACAAATTCGGCCGGATAGCTCTTTCAATATCCGGTTGTTGCGCCCAGGGTAGTCGGGCCAGCACTTGGTGTACAATAACCTCCTTTTGATTTCCAAGAACTTATTTTAAGGAGTGGCCTCGTGGAGCAATATCGTGGCACCACCATCCTGTCGGTGCGTCGTGGCGACAAGGTGGTGATTGGTGGCGACGGCCAGGTGTCGTTGGGCAATACCGTGATGAAGGGTAATGCCCGCAAGGTGCGTCGTCTATATAATGACCGTGTCATCGCTGGATTTGCCGGTGGCACTGCCGATGCGTTTACCTTGTTTGAACGTTTTGAGGCCAAGCTGGAAAAACACTCCGGCCATTTGGTGCGCGCCGCTGTTGAGTTGGCCAAGGACTGGCGTACCGACCGTGCCCTGCGTCGGCTCGAAGCGCTGCTATTGGTGGCTGATGCTAAGGCTTCGCTCATTATCACCGGTAACGGTGATGTAATCGAGCCGCAGCATGAAGAAGATCTAATGGCCATCGGTTCAGGTGGTTCGTTTGCCCAGGCTGCCGCTCATGCCCTGCTCGACAATACTGAGTTGGATGCACGTACTATCGTTGAGAAGGGGCTCAATATCGCCGCTGATATCTGTGTCTATACCAACGGTAACCTCACCATCGAAGAATTAAGCACCGAGCAGTAACGAAAGGTTTATACGACTATGTCAGAGATGACACCGAGAGAAATCGTCCAGGAGCTGGACAAGCACATCATCGGCCAGGCGGCCGCCAAACGCGCCGTGGCCATTGCCCTGCGTAACCGCTGGCGTCGTAGCCAGGTGGATGAAGCGCTGCGCAACGAGATCACGCCGAAAAATATCTTGATGATCGGCCCCACTGGCGTAGGTAAGACCGAGATCGCCCGTCGTCTGGCCAAGTTGGCCAATGCGCCATTTATAAAAGTGGAGGCGACCAAATTCACCGAGGTGGGCTATGTCGGTCGTGATGTGGAGTCGATTATTCGTGATTTAGTTGATGTCTCGATCAAGATCACCCGCGAGCAGGCCAAAAAAGAGGTGCGCTATCGCGCCGAAGAGGCGGCTGAAGAGCGTATTCTCGATATTCTGTTACCCCCTGCGCGTGGTACTTCTGACGATGAGGCTGACAAGAGTTCCACCACTCGTCAGCTGTTTCGCAAAAAGCTGCGCGAAGGCGAGCTGGATGAGCGCGAGATCGAGATTGAGGTGGCGGCGCCCGCCGCCAATGTGGAGATCATGGGGCCGCCGGGCATGGAAGATATGACCAGCCAGCTGCAAGGCATCTTCCAGAACATGGGCCCGGGCAAGACCCAGCGTCGCAAGGTGTCGATTAAGGAGGCCTCCAAGCTCTTGGCTGATGAAGAGGCGGCCAAGCTGGTCAACGAAGAAGAGATCAAGGCTAAGGCGGTGCAAAACGCCGAGCAGAACGGCATCGTCTTTCTCGATGAATTGGACAAGATCGCCAAGCGTGGCGAGACCTCGGGCACTGATGTCAGCCGCGAAGGGGTGCAGCGTGATCTGTTGCCCTTGGTGGAGGGTTGCACTGTCTCGACCAAGCACGGCATGCTTAAGACCGACCACATTCTATTCATCGCCTCGGGGGCCTTTCATCTGGCTAAGCCGTCTGATCTGGTGCCTGAATTGCAGGGTCGTCTCCCGATCCGCGTAGAGCTAGATGCGCTGAGCACGGAAGATTTTGTCCGCATCCTGACAGAACCAGATGCCTCGCTTACACAGCAGTATTCCGCCCTGTTGCATACCGAAGGTGTGACACTGGAATTCACCGAGGATGGCATTGCGCGCCTGGCCGAGATGGCCTGGCAGGTCAATGAACGCACCGAAAACATCGGTGCTCGACGGTTGCACACGGTGATGGAAAGATTGTTGGAATTAATCTCCTACGAGGCGCCGGACAAGTCGGGTACCAGCCTGACCATCGATTCCGCCTACGTGGATTTGCAGTTGGATAAGCTGGCTCAAAACGAAGATCTGAGTCGTTATATTCTTTAGTGTTAACAGGCCCTAGTATGGAGTTGCTGTCATGACCATGCCTATTCCGACAGATATTCGTCTGCACCAGAAGTCTCATCTTCTGGAAGTCAGTTTCGAGGACGGCCAGACCTTCAAACTGTCATGCGAGTTTCTGCGCGTCCATTCACCTTCGGCCGAGGTGCGCGGTCACGGCCCGGGGCAGGAGGTGTTGCAGGTGGGCAAGGAAGCGGTCAATATCATCGCAATAGAGCCGGTGGGCCAGTATGCGGTGAAGCTCTATTTTGATGACGGCCACAATACGGGCCTCTACGATTGGGGGCTGCTCTATCGCTATGGCCAGAATCAAGAGAGCATGTGGCAGGCGTATCTCGAACGTCTAAAGGCCGCTGGCCATGAGCGACTGCAGCCCGGCATCGCCACGGCCCAAACTGAAGAATCAGAATAATGACTGACGAACAAAAGACAACACATTTCGGCTATCAACAAGTGCCGTTGGAAGAGAAGGCCGGCAAGGTGCGTGAGGTCTTCGATTCGGTGGCGGATAAATACGATGTTATGAATGATGTGATGTCGTTCGGTGTACATCGCTTGTGGAAGCGTTTTACCATGGAGTTGACCGGGCTTAAGCCGGGTCAGCGGGCCCTGGATCTGGCCTCTGGCACCGGCGACTTGGCCGCCAAGTTGTCAGAGCAGGTGGGCAGTAAGGGCGAGGTGGTGTCATCCGATATCAACGGCGCCATGCTCGGCAATGGTCGTGACCGTCTCGTCGACAAGGGCGTGGTGGGCAATATTCGTTTTATTCAAGCCGATGCCCAGTACCTGCCCTTTCCCGATAATTATTTCGATTGCGTCACTATGGCCTTTGGCCTGCGTAATGTCACCGATAAGGATCTGGCCCTGCGTTCAATATTTCGTTGCCTGAAACCGGGCGGTCGGCTGCTGGTGCTGGAATTCTCCAAGCCGGTGGTGCCGGGACTGAAGCCGATCTACGATACCTATTCGTTCAAACTGTTGCCCTTGATGGGCAAGGTGATCGCCAACGACGAAGAGAGTTATCGTTATCTGGCCGAGTCGATTCGCATGCACCCCGGTCAGGAAGAGCTCAAGGCAATGATGGAAGCGGCTGGCTTCGAGCGCTGCGATTTTCACAACATGAGCGGCGGCATCGTCGCCCTGCATCGGGGATACAAGTTCTGAGCGAGCTGAAGATGGTCATACCCCTGTTAGCCACCGCGGCATTGGAGAAGGCGCTGAACCAGTGTCTGAAAATGGACCCGGAAACTCTGGCCCAGGTGATCCGGCTCGAGGGTAATGTCGTTGCGCTCGAGATTCAGGGTCTGGGGCAAACAATCTTTCTGGTGCCTACCGCCACAGGCCTGCGTGTGCAAAGCGTGTTTGAGGGTGGGCCTGATGTCACCATCAAGGGGGGTCCTTTCAGCTTGGCCCGCCTGGGTCTGAACGAGCATCCAACAAGCGTTTTCGGTGATGGGGTTGAGTTGGAAGGTGATGCCCGTCTCGGTCGTAAGATTCAACATATTCTCGATAGTCTTGATCTGGACTGGGAAGAGCAGCTCTCCCGTTTCACAGGGGATGTAGTGGCCCATCAGGTCGGTAACTCAGTGCGTGGTTTGTTCGACTGGGGGCACAAGACGGCGGATACCTTTGGTCGTGATGTGGCGGAATATTTTCAGGAAGAGAGTCGCGATTTGGTGGTAAAGGCGGAGCTAAAACCGTTTCTCGATGGGGTCGATACCCTGCGTTCGGATGTGGATCGCCTGGCGCAGCGGGTTCAGCGACTGCAGTCCCGCATCAAACCGGCGGGGACGGACCCGGTATGATCGGGTTTGGCCAGCTACTGCGCTTGTGGCATATCAACTGGGTTTTGGTGAAGCATGGCCTCGACGAGGTTATTTTTGCCACCCACCTGTTTCGCCCAATCCGCTTTCTACTTTATTTTTGGCCACCACACTGGTTTCGTAAATCAGAGGCCACCCGAAGCGAACGAATCCGCGGTGCCTTGGAAGAACTGGGTCCGCTGTTCGTTAAGTTTGGCCAGATCCTCTCCACTCGCCGTGATCTGTTGCCGGATGATATCGCTGATGAGCTGGCCCGCTTGCAGGATCGGGTGCCGCCCTTTCCGGGCTCACAGGCGCGCCAACTGATCGAGCAGGCTTACAAGCAGCCGATCCACGAAGTGTTTGCCGAGTTTGATGAAACGCCATTGGCCTCGGCCTCCATCGCCCAGGTTCATGCTGCCCGCCTGCTCGATGGCACCGAGGTAGTGGTCAAGGTGGTGCGGCCCGGTATCAAGCGCATCATCGAACGTGACGTGAGTCTACTTTATATTGTTGCCAGTTTGGCCGAGCGTTATTGGAGAGAAGGACGGCGTCTGCGTCCAGTCGAGGTCGTGAGCGAATATGAAAAGACCATCCTCGACGAACTGGACCTGATGCGCGAGGCGGCCAATGCCTCGCAGCTGAGGCGTAATTTTCTTGGTTCACCACTACTCTACATTCCCGAGGTTCACTGGCCCCACTGTCGTCGTAATGTGATGGTGATGGAACGTATCGCCGGTATCCCCGTTGGTAATGTGGATGAGTTGCGTCGACAGAATGTGGACCTCAAGCAGTTGTCCGAGCGCGGGGTGGAAATCTTTTTCACCCAGGTGTTCAAACACAACTTTTTTCACGCCGACATGCACCCGGGTAATATCTTTGTTTCGCCTCAAGGGCAATACCTGGCGGTGGATTTCGGCATCATGGGGGCGCTCAGCCCGGAAGATCAGCGCTATCTGGCCGAGAATTTTCTCGCCTTTTTTAATCGTGATTATCACCGTGTGGCCGAGTTGCATGTGGAGTCAGAATGGGTGCCGAGCAATACGCGCATCGATGAGTTCGAGGCGGCCATACGCACTGTGTGTGAACCGATCTTCGAGCGGCCTTTGAGTGAGATATCGTTTGGTCATTTGTTGCTACGCCTGTTTCAGACGGCACGCCGTTTTAACATGGAGATTCAGCCGCAGTTGGTGTTGTTGCAAAAGACCCTGCTAAACATCGAGGGTTTGGGCCGACAGCTCTATCCTGATCTCGATCTGTGGCAGACCGCGAAACCTTTTCTGGAACGCTGGACGAGTGAGCAGTTGGGTCCGCGTGCCTTGCTGAAAAATCTTAAGGCTCATCTGCCACTGTGGGCAGAGACCCTGCCCCAATTACCCACGTTGCTTCACGACGTTGCCAAGCGTGCCCAGCAAGGTGAGTTGGAGTTGCAATGGCGCTCGGATGAAATTGCCAAGCTTAGGCATGAGGTCAAGCGCGCCAACCGGCGCAGCTTTGCCGCCATTACTGCCGCAGGGCTGATGATTTCTGCCGCCGTTATCCTGGGTTTAGACGGTTATGCACCGCGCATGTTGGCCGATGCGCCGCTGGTGACTTGGATGCTGGGTGGTCTTGCCCTTGTATTATTAATGGCTTACTGGCCTTCAGGCTCTGGGCGCGATTAGCTGTCGATGGGCTGGCAATATTTTTGCTATTGTCATGTTTATTCAGATCATATTGAGAGTTTCCGTTGAGTGTTATGTGGCTATTCGCAACCTATGAAGTCAGATTGCCTAAGCCGGTTCTGTTGAAGTCGGCGTCGGGCGATCCCGTTGTGATGTCGGTTAACCTCAAGGGTTGGGAATCGGAAGTGATGTTGATTCCCAATACCCGTCTTGGCAGGATCAAGCAGCCTCGCGATGGTGCCTGGTATCACCCTGTTTCGCAGCTGGAGATCACCGTAGTGCGCGATGGTGAGCTGGGTGACGAGATGGTTCATGCTGAGGCAGCCAAGGCCTTGGTTGAGCGTCTGCTGGTCTTCCTGCAATTCAAGCTCTGGAACTCGCTCTTCAGCGCGATTGAAAAATACCAGCATTATTTCAGCCTCGACGGTGCTGATCGTGATCAGATTGATTCAATTAAATTAATGCCGCCGCAGCTGGACTTGGTGTCTGATTATGCGCAACAAAACATGCGCGACTACATGAGTGAATATTTCAGTAATTCACTGAGTCAGGGGTTGCTGCAAGATGCGGCGATTTCAATTGCTCATAAACGTAATCGACGTGCCTGCCTAGAGCTGGCCATGGCTTGTGAAACCGCGCTGGGTATGCGGCTGGACGAGGCGGCCCAGGTTAAGGCCTGTATGGGAACGATATTCAAGAATAAACACAGTCAGGCCTATGAGGAAATTCTTTCTTTGTTCCAGATGCGCGATGCCCTGAAGCAGGGCAGTGGAGGCATGTTCAAGTTTATTTCTACAGCCAAAAGACAGGCCATGGAGCAGGATTTGACCCGCTGGCAAGGTGCTGTAGAATGTTTGACAGATTGGCTAATCGCAATGGATAAAGGATTGCAGGAAGCGCAGTAATTAATAACAAGGGGTGGATTGTAATTCCGCCAGGGAAGGTATCTTAAGCCGCTCAATGAGCGGCTTTTTTATTACCTGATTATTGTTTTCCGTGTGTTGGCCTGGGTCTGAGCGGGCTTATCTGAGTAGCGCTTGTTCAACCTGGTCCCTTAAGGTTTTACCGCCTAGGGCCTCAATCAGGCTTAGTGCGAAATCCAGTGCAGTGCCAGGTCCACGGCTAGTGATGATCTTGCCGTCGATAGTGACAGGCTCGCCGCTGAAGTTCATGCCAGGGATGTCCATTTTATCGAGCGTGCCGGGATAGCTGGTGGCGCGCTTGCCTTCCAGCACGCCAGCGCGGGCCAATGCCCTGGGGGCGGCGCAGATAGCGCAAATATATTTGTCTACAGCGGCCATTTGCTGAATGAGTTTGATGATGCGTTCGTCATCGTTGAGGTGGTCTGCACCAGGCAGGCCGCCGGGCAGAACAAGCATGTCGTAGTCTGATGCGAGTGCTTGGTCCAGGGTTGTGTCGGGCAGCAGAGTGGTACCGCGGCTGGCTGTGATTGGACTCAGCTCCGCTTCAAGACCGGCGACGGTGACATTGATCTGGGCGCGACGCAGCAGGTCGATGATGGTGACGGCCTCCAGTTCTTCGCATCCCTGTGCCAGTGGCACGAGTACGTTTGCCATTGTGCTCTCCTTAAAGTGCTTGTTAAAAGCTCAAATCGAGCTGCTCCTGATCAAGTTGATCGTAGATTGGGTGTTGGTTTTGGCTGCGTGCTAATGGGTTGAGCTGGTGTTCCTGGCAGTTGTTAATGTCGATCAGATGAATGATACGCCAGTGATTCAATAGCAGGTAGTCGGCAATCATACTGCGGTGGCATTGGCAGGGCGCGCGTTCGGCGCACATGATTGCGACCTTGTTGTTGCGGGCAAGGCTGGTCAAGCGTTGAATGCCTTGCAGAAATGTCGGGCTGGCCATGTGATCGGCATAGCCACGAAAGCCGTCTGTTGCCAGGGCCGTGTGGGGTGAATCAGTCTTGTCACGGCGTAGGCCGCCCAGCTCATGTCCAAACCAGGCATAGGCGATTTTTTCTTCTTCTAGGGCCGGGCTTAAAGTGTTGCGGTTAAAAACAGGAACGCGGCGTGAGCCTGGGTGGCTGCGTACATCGATCAGTTGTTCGATGTTGTAGCTGTGCAGCACATCAAGAAAATTATCCAGGCTACGGTTGCTGTGCCCAATGGTGAAGAGTGTTCCTGCCTCGTTGTTTGGGGTGTTTGTTTCGGCCACGTGTGCGAGTGCCTTGTTTGTCGATTCGGGTGATAAAAAAACAATTCTAAGGCCTTTCGTCATGCGCTATCAAACCCTAGAAAAGGTGGAAAATCCGCCAATTAATTGTCGTTTTTCGCCAATCAATTGGCGCGACAGTCAATAAAATGGCGTTCAGAGTCAAAAAAATAGGGCATTTTTGCAAATGCCCTATGAAGGAGGGTAGGAAGAGATGACTACAGTGCCTTAAAGAAAGACACTGTTATTTTTTTAGCACATAGTGTGCCAGGTTATGCGGTTTGGTCTAATGAGTGTGGTGCTGGTGGATAATGCCGGCGTCGATTTCAGCTGTGTTGGTGTTGAAAACCAGCGGGCCGGGTACCTCCGCTGGAGGAGTATCCTCTGCCATTCGAAGTTTGACCGAAGGGTGTACCAGCTGGCTAGCTGGAACCAGTTCGATACCCAGGTCATTAAGCTGGGGCAGCATGACAGTCAGTATCTTCAGGGTGCTGTCATAGGGATGGCCGATACCAATTGCGCTGCCATATTCGCTGGCTTTTTTAATTAGACGTTGGAACTGCATGACAATTGCTTCCGGGCTGGGATCGTCATCTAGGAAGATATCGCGTTGGCGTGAGGGAATCTCTTGTTCCTTGGCGAGCTGGTCAGCGACGGTGTGGTGCGTCGTTCGACTGTCGATGAAATAGAGATTGCTGTCGAGCTGTTTAATCTCTTCCATTAGCCATTGCATGTGGCCAGGGTGGCGGGTTAATAGGCTGCCCATGTGGTTATTGATGCCGGCGACGTGGGGGATGGTGGCTAAGCTGCTGTGCAGTGTTTTGCGAAACTGGCTGTGGCTCATGTCCAGTGTCAGGGCGCCGGGGCCGAGTTGGTTGGCGCCCATGGCCTGCATGGGGAGGTGTAGCATCACTTCCTTGCCCTGCGCATGTGCGGTGTTAGCAAGTAAGCGACTGTAAGGCGTGTGAGGCAAAAAGGCGTATGTAACCGGGCCAGGAAGCTGTATGGCGTTCAAGCCTGCCTGGCGTTGATCTCCCATGTCATCAATGATGATGCTTATGCGTGGCGCTGTTTCGCTCTGCGCGTGTGCGGTAAAGATAAAGAAAAACAGTGCAGCACACCCGAATGCACGGGTGAAAAGGCTGCGCTGTATGTCAGACGTTAACGGCAATGTTTATCTTTTTAATATCTCCAACCCTTTGAGCAGGTTCAATGCTTCGTAGAGCTGGTAGTCTTTTTTGACCAAGGGTTCTTCTTCTGTTGTCTCATCGGCTGTTTCTTCGTTTTCCTGATCGCTGTCTTCCGTTTCACCGTTGCCATTCTCAAGGTGCCGTGACAGATTGGCTTCCTTGATGGGTTCAAAGGCTGATGCTTCGAGTTCGGCCAGCTTTACATTTTCCAGCTTAATATCAGGCACGATGCCTTCGGCCTGAATAGATCGCCCGTTCGGTGTGTAATAGCGGGCGGTAGTAAGTTTGAGTGCGGCGCCGTTGTGCATAGGCAGGATGGTTTGAACTGAGCCTTTGCCAAAGGTTGTGTTACCCATGATGATGGCGCGTTTGTGATCCTGCAGGGCACCGGCAACAATCTCGGATGCCGAGGCAGAACCGCCATTCACCAGCACTACGATCGGTGCGCCCTTTACGATGTCTGTAGGCGTGGCCTTAAATTTCATTTCGGAGTCATTTACCCGCCCTTCGGTGTAGACAATCAGGCCGTCCTCTAGAAAGGCGTCTGATACGGCAACTGCGGCATTCAGCACGCCACCCGGGTTATTACGCAGGTCGAGGACCAGGCCTTTTAGATTGGCATCGTTTTCACGCTTAAGGTCACTAATTTTGTTGATCAGGTTTTCGCCGGTATTGGATTGGAACTGGGTAATGCGAATGTAGCCAAAACCGGGTTCAAGCATGCGGGATTTAACGCTGTTGACCTTGATTACTGCGCGGATGATTTTGATCTTAAGTGGTTTGTCCGCGCCCTCACGCACTACGGTCAGCAGAATTTTGCTGCCGGGTTTGCCGCGCATCAGTTTTACTGACTCGCCCAGGGTCAATCCTTTTACGGGTGTCTCGTCGATGCGGATGATCAGATCCCCAGCCTGCATGCCGGCACGTTGTGCCGGAGTGTCGTCGATAGGGGAGATGACTTTGACGAATCCATCTTCCATGCCGACTTCGATACCCAGGCCACCAAACTCACCACTGGTGCCGACCTGCAGTTCCTTGTAGGCCTCCGGGTCTAGATATGTCGAGTGAGGATCCAGGCCGGTTAGCATGCCGCGTATGGCATTTTCGAGCAGGTTGGAGTCTTCCGTGGGTTCCACATAGTCGGATTTGATTTTGCCAAACACCTCTGTGAAGGTGCGAAGTTCATCCAGTGGTAGTGGTGTTTGTCTGATGTCGTCGCGTTCTGCCAATACGCCCTGACCAATGGTCAGTGAGACGCCCAGGATGAGACCGAGGCTGACAAGCAGAATGTTGCGCGTGGAAAAAATCATTCATGACTCCGTTTGAATTCGGTTGTATGGTCCCTTTATGTTAAGGGAGGATACTCTTTAATAACCTGCACTTACAAGGGTATGACAGCTTTATCGGCACCATGTTTCGGGGTTTATAGGTTTTCCCTTGTGACGCATTTCAAAATACAGACTGCTGGTGTTGTTGCCGCCGCTGTTGCCTAGCGAGGAAATGACCTCGTTGCTTGTTACGCTATCACCAACATCCTTATACAAACTCTGATTGTGGCCATAAAGGCTCATGTAGCCATTGCCGTGATCGATGATCAACATCAGGCCATACCCTCGAATCCAGTCGGCAAAAACCACCCTGCCTGGTGCGATGGTGCGGATGTCTTGTCCTTCATTGCCGCTGATGGTAATACCTTGCCATTTCATGCCGCCTTGGTTGCGTGGCTGACCATAGCGATTTTTTAAACGCCCTTTGGTTGGCCAGCTAAGCTTGCCTTTGAGTTTGCCTAGGTCGCTGAAATCTTTTATTGCAGGTGAGATATGTGGGGCAAGCCTTTTCAGTAGCGAGCCGAGAGCCTTTTCATCGCCGGACAGCTTTTTTAGTTGTTGTTCTTTGCTGTTGATCTCGGTATTGAGTTTGCTGAGAATGATTTTGCGATTCGCTTGTTGTTGCTGAAGTTCGCGAGCCTGTTGTTGTTGTTTGCTGTTCAGTTTTTCCAGCCGGGTGCTGCTCTCTTGCAGTCGCGTTTCAGCATTATTGAGTTGCTTGATGCTGAGCTGGGTTTCTTTGACGGCGTTGAGCTGAGCGCGGGTGAAATAGCCGTAATAGGTCATGGTGCGTCCGGCTGCGCCTGGGTCGGTTTGGTTAAGTAGCATTTTCAGCGCTTGCTGCTGGCCAGCGCTATAGCCGGCACGCATTTGCCGGCTTAGGCTTTCTTGTTGTTTTGTGAGTTTTTGACGCAGTGCCTGAGTTTCGCTGACAAGTGTCCGCTGGGCTTTTTGCTGTTTGATAAGTTCTGCTCGAGTCTGGCGTTGCTTGCGGCTTAAGTCGGCGATCCGTTTTTCGGTTTTGCCGAGTTCCTTTTGGTGGCTGTGTTGTTGCTGTTTGTCGCTGCCGAGTTCATGTTTAAGTGTGCTTATGTCTTTGCGAAGTTGTTCAAGCTGCTGTTCCGAGGGTTGTTTGGCGGCGTAGACGTTTGATATGCACAACAGTCCCAAGGCAAGCGTCAATAGCCATGTCTGGATTGTTTGAAGGGTTTGTGTGTGCAAGCCGGGTGATTCGCTATCTGTTCATATTGTCGCAGATTATGAATCGGCCCGGATTGAGCGACAAGAATTATTCGTCTTTGAGATGCATGAGAGGGTGGCCTCTCATGTTGGAGGGAATCTCTAGCCCCATCAGGTAAAGCATGGTGGGGGCGACATCCGCCAAGCTGCCCTGATTTTCATCGGAATCGGCTTCGCGGCCGACGTAGACAAAGGGCACCACATTGCTAGTGTGGGCGGTGTGGGCCTGGCCGGAGCGTGTGTCGCACATTTGTTCGGCGTTGCCGTGATCGGCTGTGATCAATGCCTCGCCCCCCACTTCCTTAAGGGTGTCGAGCACTTGGCCGAGGCAATGGTCAAGCGTTTCGACTGCTTTAACCGCGGCATTAAAGTTGCCGGTATGGCCGACCATGTCGGAGTTGGCGAAGTTGCAGATAATGGCGTCGTATTTATCGCTGCGAATGGCCTCGCATAACTTATCGGCGACCTCTTGGGCGCTCATCTCAGGCTTGAGATCGTAGGTGGCGACATCAGGGGATGGCACTAAGATGCGGTCTTCGCCGGGAAATGCAGTTTCATCACCGCCATTAAAAAAGAAAGTGACGTGGGCATATTTTTCGGTTTCGGCGATGCGCAATTGATGCAGGCCGATGCTGGAGATGTATTCGCCGAAGCTGTTGTCGATGTGCTCTGCTGGAAAAGCCACTGGAATGTGGAAATCCTTGTTGTATTCGGTCAGGCTGATAAATCTGGCCAGTTTGGGTTTTGCTGCGCGCTCAAACCCATCAAAGTTGTCTTCAATGAAGGGGCGGGTGATCTGGCGAGCGCGATCCGAGCGATAGTTCATAAACACAACCACATCGCCATCGTTGATAGTGACGGGCTGGCCGCCTTCGGGGACGATGGCTGTTGCCTTGATGAATTCGTCGGTTTCATTGCGTTCGTAGGCCATTTCGAGTCCTGCTATGGCACTGGGGGCGCTAAATTCGCCTTTGCCCAGGGTCATTAGGTCGTAGGCTGCCTGAATGCGGGGCCAGCGGTGGTCGCGGTCCATGGCGTAATAACGGCCGATAATCGAGGCGATGCAGCCATGGCCGAGTTCGCTGAAGACGTTTTCCATCGCCTCAAGCGAAGCAGCAGCGCTTTTAGGCGGTGTATCGCGGCCATCGAGAAAGGCGTGTAGATATACGTCTTTGGCGCCGCGCTCAACTGCCAATTTGGCAAAGGCCTGGATATGCTCTTCATGGCTGTGTACACCGCCGGGAGAAAGCAGTCCCAGGATGTGGATGGCCTTGCCGGTTTCAACGGCCGCATCAACTGCCTGGGTCAGGGTGTTGTTGCTGAAAAATGAGCCAGTTTTGATGGAGCGACTAATGCGGGTGAATTCCTGATAGACTACCCGGCCGGCGCCCAGGTTCAGGTGGCCGACTTCCGAATTTCCCATTTGAGAGGCCGGTAGGCCAACCTCAGGGCCGGAACAGCTCAAGAAGGTGTGAGGATACTCTGTCCATACCCGATCCCAGACCGGAGTATTGGCATGGTAGATGGCGTTGGAGTCCGATTCTTCACTGTAACCCCAGCCATCAAGGATGATCAGGGTCATGGGCTTTGCTAATTCCGGCATGGTTTCCTAGTATTGTCAGGAGGTTTAAATATATGTTCGGCCTGGTAACTGAATAAGTGCACCGGCCGCGGGGCACATATTATGTCATCAAGTGCGGCTTCTTGATAGTGTCTGCTTCTCAAAATTGAAGGCGGATTATTAATTAATTAGTTAGAAATGAAATTGTATAGTGTTTTTTTGGAAACAAAAACCGTATAATTCCAACGGCCTAAGGATGTTTGGGTGCGGGTGGATATTGGCTAGTGGGCAGTCATACTGATTTTGGGGTGAACCATATGATGCAGTTAGAGAGCGAAGACTTATTAGAGAAGGATGAAGATATTGATCTGGCAGCGCGTGCGCTCAAGGCAATGTCTCATCCGATACGTTTAAAAATACTGTGTACTTTGAGTGACGGAGAAGTGAGCGTGCAGGACATTGTTGAAAATGTCGGCACGTCGCAAAGCAACATCTCTCAGCACTTGGCCATTTTGCGGGATAAAGGCATTCTGTCATCACGGAAAGATGCGAATCGTGTATATTATCGCGTCGGTGATCATAGGACTCTGCGCCTAATAAGCATGATGAAACAGCTGTTTTGCGACATTGAATAACGTCGTCCTAGCTGGCGACGATCTCCAGGAATAACCAGAAGTAAGGGTAGAATCTACGCCATGGGGCAGTATTTAGAATTTGCGGGTAATCACCCGTTTTTGATGACCGCGCTGATTCTTGTGAGCACCTTGTTGGTGATGAGTGGTTTTCAGCGCAAGCTGTTGGGGTTTAGTGAACTGGGTGTTAACGATGCAGTGCGTCTAATTAATCATGAAGATGCGATTGTGTTGGATGTGCGCGAAGACAAAGAGTTTCGTGAGGGACACATCGTTAATTCTGTCAATATCCCTCTGGGTGTGCTGGAAGGCCGCCTGAAAGAACTTGAAGATAGCAAGGAAAAACCAGTTATCGTCTACTGCCGTACCGGTCAGCGCGCGGCCAAGGCGGGTGCAGTGCTGCAGCGGCAGGGTTTTAAATCCACTCACAAGCTCAAAGGCGGTATGTTGGCATGGGTAGATGCCAATATGCCTGTCAGTCGCAAATAACTACGATCAAACTACACGGGATAGAATTATGGCAGAAGAAGCACAGAATCAGGCTCAGGGGCAGTTTTCAATTCAGAAAATCTACACCAAGGATATTTCTTTCGAGACCCCGAATTCCCCTGCTATTTTTGCACAGACAAAATGGGAGCCCGAGGTTAACGTGCAGCTCAACAGCCGAGCTTCAACGATGGAAAACGACATGCACGAAATCGTGTTGACTGTCACTGTTACAGCAAAAGTAGCTGATGAAACAGCCTACCTGGTTGAAGTGCAGCAGGCGGGTGTTTTCCAAGTCGTCGGTTTTGAAGAGGCGCAAATGGGCCAACTGCTGGGTTCCTTCTGCCCAAATATCCTTTTCCCCTACGTGCGTGAAGCAATCTCTGATTTAGTTGCGCGTGGTGGTTTTCCTCAGATGCTGTTGCAGCCGGTCAACTTCGATGCTTTGTACGCCCAGCATGTACAACAGCAGCAAGGGCAAGGTCAGCAAGAAGCAACTCACTAAACACATCCTTCCGCTCATGAGTGCTGTTCCTCAGGTCGCAACCGCGGTACTTGGCGCCGGTGCCTGGGGCACAGCGTTGGCTGCTTTGCTGGCGGGTAATGGTCAGCCAGTCCGTCTGTGGGGGCGCAATGCCGCTCACCTGCAAGAGATGATGGACAGCCGTATTAACAGTTTTTACTTGCCCGGCATTGAGCTGCCAGAGTCACTACAGTACGAAGCGGATTTTGCAACGGCCGTCAGTACAAGCCGTGATCTACTTGTCGTTGTGCCAAGTCATGCCTTTCGCCAAACGTTGGAAGCGGCTCAGCAGTATGTTTCTCCCGAGACACGTTTGATCTGGGCCAGCAAGGGTTTTGAACCCAAAACAGGGCGATTGCTACATCAGATTGTTGAAGATGTGTTTGGCGTATCTCGCCCCATGGCGGTCATCACAGGCCCAACTTTTGCCCTGGAAGTCGCCAAGGGTTTGCCGACGGCGCTCACTGTTGCCTCGTCCGATCAGGCGTTTGCAGCGGAAATTGCCGCCCGCCTGCATAACGACACCTTTCGAGCTTATACCTCAACGGACGTGGTCGGTGCTGAGGTGGGTGGCGCAGTAAAAAACATTCTTGCCATTGCTGCCGGCATTTCCGATGGCCTGGGCTTTGGTGCTAATGCCCGCGCCGCCCTAATAACCCGTGGTTTGACTGAAGTAATGCGTCTGGGTGAGGCCCTGGGTGGGCACAAGCAAAGCCTGATGGGCTTGGCGGGTCTGGGAGATCTGATACTGACTTGTACCGATGATCAGTCACGCAACCGTCGTTTCGGCTTGGCCCTTGGTCGAGGTGGTTCGATTGAGGCGGCACGGGCATCGATCAAACAGGTTGTTGAAGGCATTGATGCAACACGCGAGGCGCATCATTTAGCCGAGTCGCTTGGTATTGACATGCCGATTACCGAGCAGGTTTATCAGGTCTTGTTTAAAGACTGCTCGCCGCACGATGCTGTGCATCATCTGCTCACTCGGCAGCAAAAGGCCGAGGCCGTTTAACTTTTCATCTGTCTTGACTTGAATCGTCAAGCAGCAAGTCCATACAATGGCTTGAATGAAAGCCATGATTCTGGCCGCCGGGCGTGGTGAACGCATGCGGCCACTCACAGACCATACCCCCAAACCACTGCTTCAAGTGGGCGGGCAGCGGTTGATCGAATATCACATTAAAAACTTTGTTGCCGCCGGTATCACCGAGCTTGTCATCAATCACGCGCACCTGGGCGATCAGATCGAGGCTTTTGTCGGCGATGGTTCTCGCTACGGTGCTAGTATTCTGTATTCTGTTGAGGCCCAGGCCCTGGAAACCGGCGGCGGAATATTCAATGCTTTGCCTCTGTTGGGAGGTGCGCCGTTTGTGGTGGTAAACGGCGATGTCTGGAGCGACTATGCGTTTCAGTCTTTGCCTGATTCAATTGCAGGGTTGGCGCATCTGGTCTTAGTGGATAATCCAGAGCATCATCCCCAAGGCGATTTTTGTCTGCGAGATAATCTGGTAACAGCTGCTGGTGAGTCTAAGCTCACATTCAGTGGTATCAGCATTCTCAGGCCCGAACTGTTTATAGATTGTCAGGCGGGTGCTTTCCCTCTGGCCCCAATGTTGCGCCAAGCCATGCAGAGGGGGCAGGTGACTGGTGAGCATTACACCGGTGCATGGTGCGACGTAGGCACGCCTGAGCGCTTGGCTGAGCTTGATCAAAAATTGCGCCAGAGTGAACCGGAGCAGGTGGGATAAGTCATGGGGCAAGAGATTGAATCCAGTCACTTTCGGCAAAAGGATTTTCAGCGCTTTCAGTCGCGCCTGCGTGATGAAACGCGTTTGCTGGGCGAATGGTTCGATCAGGGTGCTTTCAGCGATTCAGATAAGGTCGGTGGCTTTGAACTTGAGGTCTGGCTGGTGGATGCGTCTGGTCAGCCCAAGGCAATTAATGAGGCTTATCTCAAACTGACCGAGGCTAATAAGCTGCCTGTGGTGGCGGAGCTGGCGCAGTTTAATGTCGAACTGAATAGTGAGCCGCGTGCTTTACATAGTGATGTGTTGAGTCGTATGCAGACCGAATTGGAAGACACCTGGCAGCAATGCTCTGTGCTGGCAAAGCAGCTTGATACCTCACTGATGATGATTGGCATCCTGCCCACGGTGCAGGAACAACAGCTTACCCTGCCCAATATGTCCGACGTAAAACGTTTTCGTGCTTTAAACGAGCAGGTGTTGCGACTACGTGACGGCCGCCCGCTGATGCTCAACATTGAAGGCCAGGAGTCATTGCGGTTGAGTCATGGCGATGTGATGTTCGAATCTGCCGCCACCTCTTACCAGTTGCATCTGCAGGTCGGGTTGGAAAGCGCAGCGCGTGTCTACAATGCCGCGCATATTTTATCTGCGCCGATGGTGGCGATTTCAGCCAACTCACCATTTCTATTTGGCCGCAATCTCTGGGATGAAACACGCATCCCTCTGTTTGAACAAGCTGTGGCATTGGAAGATGTAAGGGCAACTGATGGCAGGAAAATTAGCCGCGTTACCTTCGGTGCAGGCTATGTCGAGTCGTCTGTGTTTGAATGTTTTCAACGTAATTTGGATTTGTATCCGGTGCTCTTGCCCGCCACCACTGATGCACCACCTCAAGAACTGGCTCATCTGAGGCTGCATAACGGCACTATCTGGCGCTGGAACCGGCCGCTGATTGGTTTTGATGAAAAGGGTGAGCCGCATCTGCGCCTAGAGCATCGCGTTGTGCCATCTGGTCCGACGGTGATTGACGCCATCGCTAATGCTGCGCTCTTCTTTGGTGCCATTGAGGTGATGGCAAACACCAAGATCCCGGCCGAGACACGCTTGGGTTTTGAGCGGGCCAAGGCGAATTTTTATGCCACGGCGAAGGATGGTCTACGTGCTGACCTTGTCTGGTTGGATGGCAAGAAGGCGTCAGTGTTAGAGTTGTTGCAGTATCAAATTTTACCCATGGCCAAGCAGGGTCTGGAGGCTCTGGATGTTGATAAGGCGGATATTGACCTTTTTCTTGGCGTTATTGAGGGGCGTATCAAACGACAATGTAATGGTGCGGTTTGGCAGCGTCGTTATGTTGCCCAGCATGCGGCCGACATGACGCAACTGACCCAGGCCTATCGCGAGCGTCAGCAGCAAGGGCTGCCCGTGCATGAATGGTCCGTCTGAGAAATGAGTATGCTAAGAATTGTAGAGACTCTGCCGCAGGGTTTTGTCGATGCCCAGCCAGAACAGCTTGAGGATCTGCTTGGCGGTCCGACGTTGATTCATCTGCCGGGCCGGCGTCAACCGACCTTGTTTGTTTCTTTGATGCTGCACGGTAATGAACCTACTGGCTTGTATGCGGTGCAGCACTTGTTAAGAGATTATGCCGAGCGCGAATTGCCACGTGCTTTGTCGATTTTCATCGGCAATGTCAGTGCTGCCAGTCACAAGATGCGCCGGCTCGACGGTCAACCTGATTACAACCGCATCTGGGCTGTGCAGGGCGATCTGCCTGAACACAGCATGGTTGATCAGGTGGTGGCGCAGATGTCTGAACGCGGTGTCTTTGCCAGCATCGATATCCATAACAATACCGGCATCAACCCCCACTATGCCTGTTTGAACAAACTGGAGACGCCCTTTATGCAACTGGCCTCACTGTTCAGTCGCACCGTGGTCTATTTTACTAAGCCAGCCGGGGTGCAGAGCATGGCCTTTGCCGAGCTTTGTCCGGCGGTGACGCTGGAGTGTGGTCAGCCTGGTCAGGAATATGGTGTAGAGCATGCTGCAGAGTTTCTCGAGGCTTGCCTTAACCTGAATGAGATTCCCGAACACCCTGTCGCACCGCATGACATCAGCGTGTTTCACACCATGGCCATTGTTAAAGTGCCAGAAGACGTTACTTTTGCTTTTGGTCTGCGCGATGTGCAATTGCAATTTATCGACGATATCGATCATTTTAATTTTAGTGAAATGCCAGCCGGTACTTGTTTCGGATTGCAGCACGAAGAAACGGCGCGACTGGAGTGTCAGGATGAACATGGCAATGATGTCAGCGAACGTTATTTCAATTATGCGGATGGCAAGATAACGCTGGCCATGAAAGTCATGCCGTCCATGTTGACCCGGGATGAGAAAGTCATCCGGCAAGACTGTTTCTGTTATCTGATGGAGCGTATGGAGTTGCCTGCCCATCTACAACATTCCGAATCGCAGGCATAAAAAAGCGCGCCCGAGGGCGCGCAAAAATTTCGAGCCTTGAAAGGTTTCGAAATTGTCAGTCAGCGCTTTGAGTAATCATGGAATAGAGGCGGTCTTTAAGCTGTAACCGTTCTTTTTTGAGGAATTCGACGTAGTCATCTGTGACTGGGCGACTCTTGACTTCAATGCCATAGATCTTCTTGTCGGTTTCGTCGTAACGAGACAGAAGCGTGGCGAAGTGCGGGTCGCTTTTTTTCATTGTATTAATGGTGCCTGAAAGATCTGGAAACTCTTCAAGGATGTGATGACGAACTCCATACATAGGGTTTTCCTCCTAACGAATTGGGTGATCACCGTCGCCTTGCTGTCTTGGCCGAATCGGCCTTTTTTTGCGAGGCGAATTCCCAGGCTCTCACGATTTTCGCGCGCAAGTCAACACGCCTTTTCTTTTTGTATTTCTGGCTAACAAACTGATTTTGCAGATAAAAATGTTTACTGCATAGGACGGGCCATGAAGCGGAAGTGATTGTATTTTCGCCGCTTTTTGGCGTGGAAAAATTTATCGGGAAAGTTCGGCAGTTATTGCTTGGCAACGTAGCTGATGCAGCCTGTCGGCCAGATTTTGGCCTTTGAGACCAGTTTGCGCCAGGGCGGCTGCGTCAACGCTCAGGGCCGCCTGGCGGGCGCGACGGAAGATGTCGGCCTGTGGATAATTGTCTTTCTCAAAGCCGAGACGGCCGCGGCTATCGGCGGTGCAGGCGAGCAGGAATTCCTCAAACCGCTCCGGTCGGCGAAAGGTGTCCAGGGCCAACAGCGTGTCGAGCAGGGTGGCGGGGCGCAGCTCAGCAGCGCGGTGGCAATGGCTGTGGTACTGGGCCGCTAGCAGGGCCAGGTCACGGTAGTCATTGGGCACGCGCAGGCGCTGGCATAGTTGTCTCACCAAGGGGAGGGAGCGGGTCTCATGGCCGATGTGGCGTGGCCATTCTTCTTTGGGCGTGGCGGCTTTGCCCAGATCGTGCAGCAGGGCGGCGAAGCGCACGCGTGGCTCTTGGCTGATTTCACAGGCCTGGTCCAGCACCATCAGAGTGTGGATGCCGGTGTCGATCTCAGGGTGATAGTCGGCCCGTTGCGGCACACCGAACAAGGCCTCAATTTCGGCGAAGATTTTGGCTAGGGCGCCGCATTCGCGCAGGGCTTCGAAAAAGGCGCGTGGCCTTTTTTCGCTCAGGGCGCGCTGGGTTTCCTGCCAGACGCGTTCTGGTACCAGGGCGTCGACCTCGCCGTTGTCCACCATGTTGCGCATTAGTTCGACGGTCTCGCCGGCAATGCTGAAACCGAGTGGGGCAAAGCGGGCGTGAAAACGAGCTACGCGCAGGATGCGCACCGGGTCTTCGGCAAAGGCAGGTGAGACATGGCGTAGGATCTTATTGTCCAGGTCCTGGCGGCCGTTGAAGGGGTCGATGATATCGCCATGCTCATCCATGGCAATGGCGTTGATGGTCAGGTCACGGCGGATTAGGTCATCTTCAAGACTGACATCGGCTTCAGTATGAAAAACAAAACCGGTATAGCCTGGACCAGTTTTGCGCTCGGTGCGGGCGAGGGCATACTCCTCGTGAGTTTCGGGGTGTAGAAAGACCGGGAAATCCTTGCCCACCTGGCGGTAACCCTGCCTGATCATTTCGTCAGGCGTAGTGCCTACCACCACCCAGTCGTGATCCTTGACCGGCAGCCCCAACAGTTTGTCTCTGACTGCGCCGCCGACCTGGTAGATGTTCATGGGATGGGTGACGGCGGGGCCTAGGCTTGCTGGTTTTTGTCGCGCGCAGCCCGTTGGCGCATGTCGTCATAGCGGCCGCGGATGTCGGCCTGGCCAATGTATTTCGGCACGATAGTTTCAATCGCCTTCGGTGTTACCCCAAAGCGGCTCGGGAACGGGCCCTTGCAGACGGCAGGCGTTTGTAGACTCAGGTAGTTATCGTAGGTGAATGGTTTCAAGGGTAGCATGCCCATCGCCTTGCCCATGAAGGCGGACATGCCGCTGCCCATCGGTATGACAGCGCGTTTCAGGCCGGTGAGGCGGTTGGTGTAATCGACAATCTGCGCCAGGGTAAGGGTGTCGGGGCCGCACAGGTCGTAGGCTTGGCCGTAAGTGCCCTTGTCATTCAGCGCCTTGACGAAGATCTCGGCCACATCGCCAACATAGATCGGCGCCATGCGGCTCTCGGGGCACGTCAGCGGTAGCATGGGCAGGTTGCGCAGTAGGTTGGCGAACTTATTGAAGAAGCGATCGTCTTCGCCAAAAATCACCGAGGGGCGGAAGACCGTGACATTTAGATCTTTGGCTGACAGCGCCAGCGCTTGGCCTTCACCCTTGCTGCGTAGGTATTCACTGCTGCCATTTTCGGCGTCGGCATTCAGCGCGCTCATGTGCAGCAGGCGGGTGACGCCGCTGCTGTGACAGGCATTGATAATCTTTTCTACCAACTCCACATGGACACGCTTGAATTCGCCGCGCTTGTTTTCGTTCAGGATGGCAGTCAGGTTGATGACGGCATGACAGCCGACAAACAAGGCGTTGAGGCTGTCTTCATCGTGGATGTCAGCATTGACCACATCGACCTTCGGTAGCACCGCCACTGAGCGGTGACGCTCACGGTTTCTCGAAGGCACCACCACGTAGTAGCCGGCCCGGGTCAGTTGTGAGGCAAGCTGATGACCGACAAAGCCGGTCCCGCCCAGGATACAGATGGTTTTCGAAGACATGCGGAATCCCTGTTCAAATATGAAAGTGGCGCAAATTCTCCCGTTTTTCGTAGGGGTTGGTCAAGTTTTTAGGCAAAGGAACCTCTGATTAAGTCATGAACCAGAATCTTGAGCCCCAAATGCCCAATTTCTTCGGTGCAAATCTTCGCAATAGCGGGCTATTACGTGCGATTTGCGCCTCGAATTTGAACATTTTGAATCTCAATCTTACTCCCCAGGCTTAATCATAGGCTCCTGCGCTATACTCAAAACCAGCTTTCATGGAGGAATTTCACATGCCGTTTGTCTCGCTTAATCCCGCCACGGATGAATTGATCAAGGAATATCCCAACTGGAACGATGAACAGTTGGAAGAGGCGCTGGTGCAGGTAGCCATCGCCACCCCTGCTTGGGCCAATACCCCGCTGAATGAGCGTTGCGAGCATATGCGCCGTCTGGGGCAAGAGGTGCTCAAACATCGCGATGAGCTGGCACAAACCATCAGCCTGGAGATGGGCAAGCTTATCGGCGAGGCCCGCGCCGAGGTGGAAAAATGCGCCGTGGTGTGTGACTACTACGCCGACAACGGCCCTGCCTTTCTAGCCGACGAGGTGATCGAATCCGATGCCGGCAGAAGCTTTGTCGCCCACCTGCCTATAGGCACGGTGTTGGCGGTGATGCCGTGGAATTTTCCTATTTGGCAGGTATTCCGCTTTCTTGCCCCGGCCCTGGTGGCGGGCAATACCGGCGTGCTCAAACACGCCTCCAATGTGCCCCAGTGTGCCCTGGCGATTGAACAGCTTGTCCAAAGTGCCGGCCTGCCCCAAGGTGTGTTTCGCAGCCTGATGATCTCCGCCGGGCAGGTGGCCGGGGTGATCGAGGATTCACGCATCCATGCCGTTACTCTCACCGGCTCCGAACCGGCCGGGCGGCAAGTCGCCGCCACTGCCGGTGCCAATCTAAAAAAGACGGTGCTCGAGCTGGGTGGTTCCGATCCCTTTATTGTGCTGGAAGATGCGGATCTCGATTGGGCCGCGCAGCAGGGGGTGGCATCACGCTTTTTGAATGCCGGTCAGAGCTGTATTGCGGCCAAGCGTTTTATCGTGGTTGAAAGTGTTGCGGATGCCTTTGTCTCCAAATTCAAAGCAGTGGTTGAAGCGCTGAAACCGGGCAATCCGTTGGATGCCGAGGCCACGCTCGGCCCCATGGCGCGAGTCGATCTGCGTGACGAATTGCATCATCAGGTGCTGGCGAGTCTCGATAAAGGCGCCATTGCCGTCACTGGCTGTGCGCCTATCGAGGGTCCGGGCGCCTACTACCAAGCTTCGATTTTGGATGGCGTAAAGCCCGGCATGTCGGGCTGGGATGAAGAATTTTTCGGCCCGGTCGCGATTGTCATCCGCGCCAAAGATGAAAAGGAAGCGGTCAGGATCGCCAATGGTTCAGACTTCGGCCTGGGTGGCAGTGTTTGGACGCAGGATGCTAAGCGCGGTGAACGGATTGCGCGTCAAGTACAGTCCGGTGCCGTGTTCGTCAATGGCATGGTCAAGAGTGACCCGCGTCTGCCCTTTGGCGGGGTCAAAAATTCAGGTTATGGTCGCGAACTGTCTCGTCACGGTATGTTGGAGTTTGTGAATCAGAAGACCATTTGGGTTAAGTAGCCATTGTTTGCTTGTCTGTGAGTGAAATATCGGCAAAGACAAAACCATCGCGTTCAAGCACCTCGCCCACGCTGATGTTGATGGGCTGATGGAGCATAGGGCCGTCAAAGACAAAACTATGAAACTCGCCGTTTTCGCCGCAAGGGTCGACGGTATCGGGCAGTCCATCGAGAAAGGCATGGTCAAATTCACGCCCGGCAAATTCGGGCGAGAGCTGTTTCGGGTCAATGCAGGTGATAATCGTCCTCAAACCGCTGTCGATCATCTGGCGTGAATCTCATGGGTGGCAATGCCCCAGAGCGGAAAGAACGGCGTGATGCCCGTGCCCTGCAGCTTTGCTTCGCGGTAGTTGCGAACATCTTCAAGAAACAAATCACCAAAGGTAAAGCAGTCAACTTCAAGTTTTTTGCTTCATCAATGAAACGCAGCATGACCTGTTCATACTCACCGTTGTTGCAGGGGTAGGGAGTAGGGATGATAAACAGCGGCAAGCCGGCGCGTTGAGCCTATAGTTTAACCAGCTCGATCTTCACTGCGTGCATGGCGACGCGGTCAAAGGTCTGATTGATGGTGCAAAAAAGGCCAATGACGTCAATGTCCGGCTGATGCCCTAAAACATGCAGGGTCCAGGCGCTGTCATTGCCGCTGCTCCACGAGAGCAGGGTTTTGTGTTTTATGTGCATTTGTTTTTTTTCTAAGCGGGGTAGTAAGGCTTGTTTAGGGATCGATCGTTTGCTGGATTTTTCTTTTCTCGTGCCACTTTTTTCTCATCCAGGCAAAATTGCTCCAAAAGCTATTCAAGGGTTTGTTGTCTCCAAACCAGTTCGTGCTTATAATTTCTCTTAGCTTTTCTGTTTTATCCCAAAATTCGTCTGGAAAGGGTATTACCTCATTGATCAGTTCTAGTGGTAAATATTTGAGCCGTAATGAGGCGCCTAGTTGTTCGTAGTGTCTCCCAATCAGGCTAAACTCCTTTAACTCCGAGCTTAGATATAAGAGTTTTCCAGTTGCATATTTTTTCTTTAAGTTGTCAATGCTGAGGTTTGCATTATTGTCCATCTTTTCAAGAAAACTGAATATGTGATTTCTGATTTCAGTGTCCCGGTCGATTATTTTTTGCAGTTGCTCCCAGTTTTTTAGCTGCAGGTTGTCCTGGGAAATTCGTGTCATTTTGTTTCGATTCCAGATTAGAAATAGGCCGGCGCAAATGCCGCCTATGACGGTTAGTTTTTCTAGAAAGCTAACAATTGAAAGCAGGATGTCCATTCGATAAAAACTCCTGATTAAGGTTGGTAGGTTATCTGGGTGGTGTTTTGGGATGACTTGCTATTCCCAATTATGGTCCATGTTCCTGATATAAAATAGCTGGCGCTACCGTCTTTGTGGGCTGTTGATGTTTTTTGCGTTGGTTTGCCCGTTCACTCGTTTAGTATCTTCTTTGTTCATAACAAGTAATTATAATGAAGGACAGGCCTATGGTTTGTCTGAGTTTTGTCTCATCTCAGCGAGCTGAGGTGCTATCCCGGGTCGGGGTATCGAATCTGGTGCATACGGTCTGTCTCGATGAAACGTCGAAGCCAATTGGTCGAGGCACGTGGGATCTATGTGTTCAGAATAATATCTTCTTCCCTCATCACAGCTACGAGTTTGCTTTTGCCGCTGAAAACTTTAATGGGTATGCAAATTGTCGCAGGTAACCTGAGGGTACTGGGTGTCCGGCAACGCCATACCCAGATGGCCACTTGCCCTTAGGCATATAATAAGTCCCGAACAATTTGTCAAACACAGGGAAATGAATGGAAAAATTGACATCAATCGCTTCCTTCTCAATGCCGTGATGCCAATGATGAAAGCGCGGAGTAACGATGATTGGCTTGAGGAATTCGATATCGAATTTGATGTTTGAATGAATGTAGGTTGAGTAGAGGTAAACGACGACGAGATAAGCATAAATTACTGACTCTTCAAAGCCGAGAGCGTACATTGGAATAACTGTCAGGCCGCGTAAACAAATGATCTCGATAAAGTGCATGCGTGAACCCGCGAGCCAGTCAAGTGTGCGTGCTGAATGATGGATCGCATGAAATTTCCATAAGAAAGGCACGCGATGAAACAACCGGTGTACCCAATATTGTACGAAGTCAGTCAGAAACATGATTTCCAGAAACTGCAGCCAAACTGGCTGACTGGCGATAGCAGATTGAACGGATGCAAGTTGGATATTGTCCAGAATGAAATTTGATGGGGCGAGCGATAGATATGTGAGTGACTGAACCATAAGGCTGCTGATCAGAAAATAAAACAAATCTTCCCGCCATTCGAACCTAAATACCGACTGGTTGTTGCGGCGAAACAGTCGCTCCAGTGGAAGAAAAATAAGGCCGGTTAATGTCAGATTCAGCATGAACCAGTCTAGGCCGAAGTAGATCCCGCTGGTGAGCTCATGTGACGTATCTGCATTGGCCCCGCCCAAACTCACCGCAACCAAAATCAAAGTTAGGGCTGTAAAACCTAGCAGTTTGTTCTGGCGCAGGATGAGGCTGATGCATGCCAACAGGAAGCCGGCGACCAAGAAAACATGTAGGGCGATCCGAAACAAATCAACGTCTATCGCAGATCGAATTTCGGGTACGGTTAATAGTTGTGGATAGTAAAGACATACGACAGCAGAGAGTCCAGCTATCGCCAGAAAAAAGGATAACACACCACTAATCCAGCCTGTTCCAAAGTGAGTTGATGGTTGAGAAGCCTCAAGTTCTTGTAGAAGTGATTTTCTTAGCGTGCTAAACATGTTGTTATTCTCGTTTTTTGGTTTAAATGGCAATAGTGCCAAAGTGCATGGCAGGTTGGTTTAGATGCTACTTTGGAGAGATTGATTGCCCTAAAGCGGGGTATCATCTGCTCGATAAATCTTATCGCTTTAAAAATAACGGCAGATTGACCAAAGGCTTTTGTGATTTTTCGATCTGCCTTAAATATAAACGCTCAGGTTTGCCCTTTCACCCCCAGCCTAGTATCTTCCTCGTTGATATCAAGTGATTGTAACGATGACCAAACCTATGATTTGTCTGGGTTCTGCCTCACCTCGGCGGGCCGAGTTGCTGACCCGGATCGGTGTGTCGTATGTAGTGCATACGGCCGACCTCGACGAGACACCGAAGCCGGGTGAGGCGGCCGAGGTTTATGTATTAAGAATGGCGCTGGAAAAGGCGGCGGCGGTGTTGGGTGAAAATCCAGGCTTACCGGTGCTGGCGGCAGATACTGCGGTGGTGGTCGATGGCGAGATTTTGGGCAAGCCGCGTGATCAGGTCGATGGACTGGCGATGTTAGCGCGTCTATCTGGAAGGGCTCATCATGTGTTGACCTCTGTGGCTTTGCTAGAGCCGGGGGCGGAAGGACGCTGCGCAAGTCGATTAAGTGTTAATAAAGTGGTGTTCCGTTGCACTTCGGAGGCTGAACGCTTGGCCTATTGGCACACCGGCGAGCCGGTCGATAAAGCTGGCGCTTATGGCGTCCAAGGTTATGCCGCCATCTTTATAAAGCGCCTTGAAGGGAGTTTTTCCGGAGTGATGGGGCTGCCGCTGTTTGAGACTGCTGAGCTGCTAAGAGAATTTGGAATTAATCTGTGTGATAACTGGGGCGTTAGCGCTCGAACGGATAATTAATCGATGTCGATAGAGATCTTGATGAATGTGACACCGCATGAGACCCGCGTGGCCGTGGTCGAAAATGGTGTTTTACAGGAAGTGATCGTTGAGCGTGAGCGGCGTCGTGGCCTGGTAGGTAATATCTATAAAGGAAAGGTATCGCGGGTGTTGCCGGGTATGCAGGCGGCGTTTATCGATATCGGCCTGGAGCGCGCGGCTTTTCTGCATGCCTCAGACATTGCCCAAGGGCATGATGACGATGAGCACACCGATAATATTGCCCGGTTGTTGCATGACGGTCAGGAGCTGTTGGTGCAGGTGATTAAGGATCCACTTGGCACCAAGGGCGCGCGTTTGACCACCCATGTCACCATCCCGTCCCGCTTTCTGGTGTTTACCCCCGATGTGTTTCATGCCGGCGTCTCGCTCAAGATCGAAGATGAGCTGGAACGGCACAGACTCAAGGATGTGATGTCGGTGCTGATGCAGGGTTCTGCCGGTGGTTATATTGCTCGCACCGCCGCCGAAGGGGTGCCGATTGAACTGATTAGGGCAGATACCGAGTTTTTGAATAAATTATGGGAGTCAGTGCAAGAGCGCATGGCTACCGCGAAGGCGGGCGAGATTGTGCATGAGGACTTGCCGCTGGTGATGCGCATCCTGCGTGATGTAGTAGATGGGGATGTGGAAAAGCTGCGCATCGACTCGCGCCGTGCGACCCGTCGGGTGAGCCAGTTTGCCGAACAGTTCATGCCCGAGATCGCTTCGCGCATTGGCCACTACCCGGGTGAGCGTCCCATCTTTGATCTGTATGGTGTTGAGGATGAAATTCAGAAGGCGCTCGACCGCAAGGTGCACCTAAAGTCCGGCGGTTATCTGATCATCGACCAGACCGAAGCCATGACTACCATCGATGTGAATACAGGGGCTTTTGTCGGTCACCGCAATCTGGAAGAGACTATCTTCAAAACCAACCTCGAGGCGACCCAGACCATTGCGCGTCAACTGAGGCTGCGCAATCTCGGTGGTATCATCATTATTGATTTCATCGATATGGTGGAGGAGGAACACAAACGCCAGGTGTTGCGTTCACTGCAAAAGAATCTGGAGCGCGACCGCGCCAAGAGCCACATTACCGAAGTTTCAGCACTGGGGCTGGTGGAGATGACACGCAAACGCACACGCGAATCGCTAGAGCGGGTGTTATGTGAGTCCTGTCCGGTCTGTAGTGGTCGTGGCACACTCAAGACACCGGAGACGGTTTGTTTCGAAATTTTTCGCGAAATCATGCGCGAAGCGCGCCAGTTTGATGCTCAGCAATATTTGGTACTGGCCTCACAGGAGGTCGTGGATATCCTGCTTGATGAAGAGTCCACCAGCATTGCCGAGCTGGAAGAATTTATCGGCAAACCCATCAAGCTGCAGGTGGAATCGCTCTACACCCAGGAGCAGTTTGATGTTGTGATGATGTGAGCGTCAGCGCAATTTCATTCCACGTGATTTTCTATCCTTAAACTACTATGAAGGTCACATACAAGGTCATCCGTTTTATTTCCAGGCACACTTGGTGGTGGACCTTTGCATTTCTCATTTTGTTGGCTGTCTTGCTCAGCGCTGCACGTTTGTTGTTGCCGCAGCTGGGGCAGTACAAACAAGAGCTCGAGATTGAGATCAGCCAGATCATTGGTCAGCCAGTCTCCATTGCCGAATTCGAGATTGGCTGGCACGGCTATGGTCCACGCCTGTTTCTGCATGATGTACAGCTGCTGGATCGCGCTGGTGGTCAGGTGCTGTTTGCATTTAACGAGGCGCATATTGATGCCTCTCTGCCGCTGACCCTGTATCGCGCCCAGGTTGCCTTGCAAGACCTGACGTTGGATGGGATTGAGCTGACGCTGGTGCGTCAGGCCGATGGTCGTTTTTCGTTGGGAGAGATGGCCCTGCCGCAGGCCGAGACTGAGTCAGACGGATCCGGTGGCGCTGCCGTATTTGACTGGCTGTTCCGTCAAAAAACCTTGGCGATCGAAAATAGCACCCTTTATTTTCATGATAAACAGCGGGACAATTTTTCCCTAACCGTGCGTGATGTCAATCTCTATCTGCGCAATGATGGCAGTGAGCACTTTCTCGGCGGCCGTGTCTTTTTACCTTCCACTCTCGGGGGGCGGATCGAGGTGATGGCGCAGGCGCAGGGAGAGATCGGTGATTATAAAAACTGGCTGATCGATTTTTACGCTGAAGGTACGGGTCTGGAACTGGTGCAATGGTTGGTGGATCAGCCCAATCTGGGCATGCGCATGGTCAACGGCACGGCCGAGGTTGAATTGTGGGGCAGCATACGGCAAGGCCAGCTGGATAATCTTAAAGGCTATCTGATGATGCGTGATGCTTACTTGGCGCCGGACCAGCCAATCGAAGGTATGACGCTGGACGTGCAGAAGATCTCCTCCCTGTTCGGCGAGTTTGTCTGGCAAGGCAGGGATGAAGGTTGGAGCCTCGATGTGGACCGACTGCGTCTGGTGATGGATGAGGTGGCCTGGACACCTTCACGCATCCATGTCGAACAGTCTGTAGTGGCGCAGGGGCAGCAGCTTGAAGTGGCGGCCAGCTTTGCCCGTCTGGATGATATTTCCAGCTTGATGGCGCTGAGTTCACATCTGAGCCAAGAGCAGCGTCAGATTCTGTTGACTACCAAACCACGAGGCGAATTGCATGCCGGCTATCTGAGATTGCAGCTGGCGGAAAATGAGGTTCAGGATTATTTTGTTCGTGGGGAGCTGAAAAATCTTGCCCTGCTACCGTGGAAAAAACTGCCTGGGTTTGATGGTCTGGATCTGTCGCTTAATTTAAATAAGTGGGGCGGTGTGGCGGATTTAAGTACCCGCGGTGCGTATCTTGAAGTGCACAATTTGTTTCGTGATTATTTTGTTGTTGACGAGATGCTTGGTCGTCTGGCCTGGCAGCAGCAGGACGAAGGTATGGTGTTGGAGCTACGCCAGCTGGATCTGGTCAACCCGGATGCTGCCGTATCTGTCGATGGGCAGGTGTTTCTACCGGCAGATAAAAGTTCACCTTTGGTGAAGTTGTTGCTGGATATCAAGCGTGGCAATGGCTCAAATACTTCGCGTTATCTGCCGGCTAAAAAAATGCCTGGCAAATCGGTCGAGTGGCTCGATCGCGCTATTGTGGCGGGTGATGTGACATCCGGTGCCATGGTGTTGCAGGGGCCGATTAAACGTTTTCCCTTCAATGATGGTTCGGGCCGATTCGAAATCCGCTTCAATGTTTCCAACGGTATCCTCGATTACCGAGAAGATTGGCCGCGTATCGAGCAGATCGAAACCGAGGTAGCCTTTATCGGTAGCCGCATGGATATCAATGCGGTGGCGGGCAAGGTCTTGGCCAGTGATATCAACTACGTTGGTGTAGACATCCCTGATATGCGCGCTAAGCCAGCCGTATTAAACCTGCAGGGGCAGGCCGATGGTTCATTGAATGACGTGTTGCGCTTTTTGAATCAAAGTCCGTTACGGCAGCAATTTGGTAATGTTACCGAGGATGCTACGGCGGAGGGTGATAGTCGTCTTGACCTGAGTTTACATATTCCGCTGGGTGGGACTGCCCAGGTTGAAACACAGGGCAAGGTCAGTGTTGAGAACGGCAGTATTGATTTTACCCGCATGGGGGTCGATTTGTCTGAATTATCGGGACAGATCGAGTTCAGCGCTGATGGGTTGTCGGCACAATCGGTCAGCGGCAAGGTGATGGGGCAGCCGGCCACGGTCAATATATTTTCCGAAGTGCAGGCGCAGCAGCGGGTGAATATGGTGTTCGAGGCCATGGGGCAGACTCGTTATGAGGCCCTGGCCGAACGGCTTGATCTGTTTGTGTTTCCTTACCTTGAAGGTTCAAGTCAGTGGCGCGCCAGGCTGGAGATTCCGCGGAGTACGGATGAAGTTGTGGTGTCGCCGAGCCTGAAACTGACTTCAGATTTGCAGGGAACGGCAATACACATGCCAGCGCCACTACAAAAAGCGGCTGACGAGGCGCGTGAGTTTGAATTGCTTACCCGTTTTGAGGAGCAGGGTAGTCATTGGTTTTTTGATTACCAGGCCGAGACCGTGACCGGGGCGTTTCAACTCTGGGCTGAGAAAGGATTGGCGCACGGAGAAATACGCCTGGGCGCTACGGCCGAATTGCCGCAAAAAAAAGGGCTGCGTATTTCCGGTGTGATGGACCATTTTGTTTATGATCAGTGGCAACCATTGTTGCAGCGAGATGAAGGGGAGGCGTCGGATGAGCCTGCAGTGGTCAATCAGCTAGATTTGCATATCGGCACAGTCGAGTTGTTTGGGCAAAGTCTGCATGACGTTCAGCTTGACGCTGAGCATGCTGAATCCTTGTGGGTGGCTGAAGTTAAGAGCAAAGAGCTGACAGGCAAGGTTTGGTTGCCGGACAATTGGAACAATGTGCTGGAAATGGATCTTGAGCATCTTTATCTGGCGAGGGCAAAAGATGGAAACGTAGCGGCAGAGGAAGAGCCCTTCGATCCAAATGCGCTTCCTCCCCTCGTTATTAATAGCAAACAAACCCGATATGGCAATCTGGGGTTGGGGCAGGTAGCGCTGGTCACACGTAAGCAGGCGACGGGCTTGAGAATTGAAAAGCTGACACTCAGTTCAGATATCCTCGATGCCAAGATTGAAGGCGTGTGGCTCAAGGCAGCAAAGCATCATTCCGTCGTTAGTGCTGAATTGAATGTGCGCGACCTGGGGTCTTTGTTGGGTGGCTTAGGTTATGTCGAGACGGTCAAGCATGGTCAGGGACTGGGTCAGTTGAACCTGAGCTGGGATGGCCCGTTGCCCGATTACGATCTGGCCAGTCTCGACGGCACTGTTGATTTCGATTTTGAGGACGGGAGTTTGCTCGAAGTCGAGCCAGGCGCCGGTCGTTTCTTTGGCCTGCTGAGTATCTCGGCCTTGCCACGACGCCTGATGCTCGATTTCAGCGACTTCTTCGGCAAGGGCTTTGCCTTTGATCACATGCGCGGCCATTTTGATATAAAGGATGGTAACGCCTTTACCGAAAACTTTGAGATGGATGGCCCTGCCGCACGCATAGAACTGCAAGGCCGAGTCGGTCTGTTGCAAGAAGACTATGATCAGCGCGTTAAGGTAGTGCCGCATGTGACCTCGGGGTTGCCCACCCTGGCAGGTATTCTAACCGGGCAGATTGCGCCCGCCGTGGTGTTGGCATTGATCGAAAAGATAACCAAGCCTGGTGTGGATAAGGCGACTGGAATCTATTATCAAGTATCCGGAAGCTGGGATGAGCCTGTTGTTGAACCCGTTGAACTCGCAGAGCCAGCAAAACAAGACAGTCAGGCAGGCAAGGCAGATTTGCCGCCTAAATAATGCGGCAAGGCTTGTTCAATGATATTCTCCTCCTGATGAAGCGCTATCTGTTTTTAATACTCATTTTTTTAATGCCTTTTACCTATGCCGCAGAAGAAACGGTGGCTGAGCTTGGCCCCGAGTTTTGGTTTACACCGCGTCATGGTGATGTGATCGCAGCGCACGAAGGTGTCAGGGCGGCAGTCAAAAAGCTGATTGCCGAACCTGAGGCCTATCTGGTTGTGCGTTATCCTGACACAGAGTCCGGCGAGTTATGGGGGCAAGAGTTGCAGGCCTGGTTGGTGTCGCTGGGATTAGTTATGGATAGAATGGAATTGCAATCAGCCCCTGAGCGGCTTGAGTCGGTTGCGCTGGTGGTTATCTCGCCTGATGTTGAAACAGAAGAGCTGTCGTTGATTGAAGACACTGATGTAGGTGGTGTCGAAACAGATATGATGGCAGAGACTGACAAATTACCGCAGACGTCAGCAGATGAGCATCAGACCGAATCATCACAACAACAAGTGGTCGAAGAAGCAGTAGAAGTGCAGGTTGAAACGGAGTTGGAATGAATCAGAATCGTGTTGCTGCAATCCAGATGGCCTCGGGGCCGAATGTAAATGCTAACCTTCTCGAGGCAGAGCGCCTTATCGGCAAGGCGGTTGATGCCGGCGCCGGTATGGTGGTGTTACCGGAAAACTTTGCCATCATGGGCTTGAATGAACAGGACAAGGTCAGCAATCGTGAACAAGAAGGCTCAGGTCCAATCCAGGGCTTTCTGGCTCAACAAGCCAAAAAGCATGGTGTCTGGCTTGTGGGCGGCACTATTCCAATGGTTGCAGGCAGTGAGAACAAAGTGCTGGCGGCCTGTCTTGTTTATAACAATGCCGGCGTGTGTGTCGCGCGCTATAACAAAATGCATCTGTTTGATGTATCGCTCGAAGGCGGCACTGAAAAATACACCGAATCCGAAACCATCGAGCATGGTGACAATGTGGTGGTGATCGACAGCCCCTTTGGTCGTATGGGGGTAGCAGTTTGTTATGACCTGCGTTTCCCAGAGATGTTTCGTCAGATGCTCGATCAGGGTATGGAGCTGTTGGTGCTACCGGCCGCCTTTACCGCCATTACTGGAAAGGCGCACTGGGAGGTGCTGGTGCGCGCTCGTGCCATCGAAAATCTCTGTTATGTGGTTGCCGCGGCCCAGGGTGGTTATCACCTCAATGGCCGCGAAACCCACGGCGACAGCATGGTGGTTAATCCCTGGGGCGTGGTGATCGATCGCTTGCCACGAGGTTCGGGCGTGGTGATTGCTGATATCGATCGTAGTCAGCTTGCCTCGATTCGCCGCAGTCTGCCTGCCATCAGTCACCGCCGCATCTAAACCAGAAATTAAGGGATGAGCCGCCATGAGTGAAACGTTTGATATCGCCCGCCAAGTTATTCTGCAGCCTGCGGCTATGGACGAGGCCCAGCTTGAAGCTGTGTTGGGCAAGATCATGGGGCATCGCATCGATTATGCTGATCTCTATTTCGAAACCAGTCGTTTTGAATCCTGGTCGTTGGAAGATGGCATCGTCAAGGACGGTGGTTTCAGCATCGAGCGTGGAGTCGGTGTGCGTGCGGTGAGCGGTGAAAAGACCGGCTTTGCCTATTCCGACGAAATCTATTTGCCCGCCCTGACCGAGGCCGCCCTAAGTGCGCGGGCGATTGCCGGCAGCGGTCAGCAAGGCATGGTCAAGGCGTGGAGTGGCCAGCCTGGTAAACATGCGCTTTACGCTGCAGTCCAGCCGTTTGACAGTTTGTCCGAGCGCGACAAAGTAGCCCTGATGGAGGCTGTTGATGTCGAGGCTCGTGCCCAGGACTCTCGTGTCAAACAAGTCATGGTAAACCTGGTCGGTGCCCACAAGGTCGTGTTGGTGGCGGCCAATGACGGCACTCTGGCGGCGGATGTGCGGCCCTTGGTGCGCATGAGTGTCTCGGTGGTGGTGGAAGATAATGGCCACCGCGAACAAGGTTCTTCCGGCGGTGGTGCCAGGCTCGATTACGGTTATTTCGGTGCCGAGTCACGCGCCTTGGGTTACGCCCAAGAGGCGGTGCGCCAGGCGCTGGTCAATTTAGAGGCGCGCGAAGCACCGGCCGGCACGATGCAGGTGGTGCTGGGGCCCGGTTGGCCCGGTGTGTTGTTGCATGAAGCGGTGGGTCACGGGCTTGAGGGCGATTTTAATCGCAAGGGTACGTCGGCCTTTTCCGGCCGCGTTGGGGAACAAGTGGCCTCTGAGCTCTGCACTGTGGTGGATGACGGTACCCTGATGAATCGGCGTGGTTCGCTCAATATCGATGACGAGGGTGTGCCGAGCCAGTGCACCACTCTGATCGAAAAAGGCATTCTCAAAGGCTATATCCAAGACAAAATGAATGCGCGGCTGATGGGGGTTGAGCCCACTGGCAACGGTCGGCGTGAATCCTATGCCCACTTACCTATGCCGCGCATGACCAACACTTACATGCTGGCGGGCCAGTCCAATCCTGAAGAGATTATCGCCTCGGTGGACAAGGGCTTGTACGCGGTGAATTTTGGCGGCGGTCAGGTAGACATCACTTCGGGCAAGTTTGTCTTTTCTGCCAGTGAGGCCTACATGATCGAGAACGGCAAGGTGAGTTACCCGGTCAAAGGTGCGACGCTGATCGGCAACGGCCCTGACGCACTGACCCGTGTTGGCATGGTGGGCAATGATTTAAAACTGGATGAAGGTGTGGGCACCTGCGGCAAAGAAGGTCAGAGTGTTCCCGTTGGCGTGGGTCAGCCGACTATGCGCATCGATGGGCTGACCGTGGGTGGTACTTCGGCGGAATAATTACTCGTCGTCGCTTTCGAAAATGTCGCGAATGAGTTTGAACAGGCTGCGCGCTGACTTGGGTGGTTTGCTCTGTTTGACTTCGCGTGCGGCGCTAAGCATCAGCTGACGCAGTTGTTGCCGGTCGGCCTGCGGGTATTGGCCGATGAATTCGTCCAGTGCAGTTTGGCCCTCGTTGATGAGACGGTCGCGCCACTGTTCCATGGCGTGAAAACGGGCGGTGGATTGTTGGCCGCAGAGGCGAATGGCATCGAGTGCCTTTTGGATGGGTTCCGGGTCGATGTCGCGCATCAGCCGGCCGATGAATTGCATTTGCCGGCGCAGGGCGCCATGGCTTTTGAGTCTGCGGGCTTCATGGATGGCATCGGCCAGTGTTTCCGGTAGCGGAATCTTGGTCAGGTCCTTGGCGCTTAGTTTGACTATATCAGTGCCCAGCGCCTGTAACGCGTCCATTTCGCGTTTAAGCTGGGATTTGCTTTTGGGGAGTTCGGTATCGTCTTCTGCGTGCATGGTCGCGATTTTACCATGGAGACAGAGGGTGTAGGGTGTGCACTGCGCACCGATTTAATGTTGGGGTTCGCATCGCAATGGTGCGCAGTGCGCACCCTACATTTTTTTTAGGAGCAACAGCATGGCGCAGATGCCAGTGATAAAAAATTCGATCTACACGCAGGCGCAGCTGGAAGGCTTGGTGGAGCAGATTCTGGCTGAGTCGAAACAACTGGGAGCTACATCGGTCGAGGCAGCGCTGAGCATCGAGTCCGGGCTATCGGTAAATGCCCGCATGGGTGAGGTGGAAACGGTTGAGCATAATCACGACAAGGGTTTGGGCGTAACGGTCTACTTCGATCAGCGCAAGGGTTCAGCCAGCACGTCTGATTTTGGTGATGAAGCAATCCGTGACACGGTTGCCGCTGCCTGCCGCATCGCACGTTATACCGCCGAAGATGAATATGCCGGCTTGGCCGATGCGTCACTAATGGCCAAGGATGTGGTTGATCTTGACCTTAATCATCCGTGGGAAATCACGCCTGAGCGTGCCATCGACCTGGCCTTGGAAAGCGAAAATGCGGCGCGTAGTTATGATGAACGCATCGTCAACTCCGAAGGCGCCAGCGTCAGTAGTCATCAGTCTTATCGTGTTTACGGCAACAGTCATGGCTTTATCGGTGCCTATGGCGGCACACGTCACGGTATCAGTTGTTGTGTGGTGGGTCAGGAGCACGATGCTATGCAGCGTGACTACTGGTATACCTCGTCGCGCGATGCATGTGGCCTGGAGGCACCCGACATGGTTGGGCGCAAGGCGGCTGAGCGTACCGTCAAACGCCTCGGTGCGCGGCGCATGAAGACCCGTTCCGCGCCGGTGATTTTTTCGGCCGAACTGGCCAGTAGTTTGATCTCCAGTTATCTTAGCGCCGTTCGTGGTGGCGCCCAGTATCGCAAGTCCTCCTTTTTACTTGATTGCGCCGGTGAGCAGGTGTTTCCCGAGTTTGTCCAGATTAACGAAAACCCGTTGTTGCCTCGTGGTCTGAGCAGTGCACCGTTTGATCGCGAAGGCGTAGCGACGCGTGATCGTGAACTAGTAACAAATGGTGTGTCGCAGGGTTATATCCTCGACAGTTACTCCGCTCGCCGTTTAGCCTTGCAGACCACCGCCAATGCCGGCGGCACGCGGAATGTGTTTGTCTCGCATGGCGATGATGATCTCTATGCGCTGTGCCGCAAGATGGATACAGGCCTGCTGATTACCGATATGATGGGCCACGGCACAAATATGGTGACGGGGGATTATTCCCGCGGCGCGGCAGGTTACTGGGTGGAAAAAGGTGAGATTCAGTATCCAGTCGAGGAGCTGACCGTGGCGGGTAATTTAAAACAGATGTTCATGGATATTATCGCCATCGGTAACGATGTGGACGAGCGCGGCAATGTGCGCAGCGGTTCTATCTTGCTCGATAAGATGACCATTGCCGGTGAATAATTCGGCCTGAGCGCCGATAGAGTCAGGAATGAATTCAACAGACCACAACAAGGATGATGTGCTGGTGCGCGTGCGCGGGCTGAGTTTTAGTCGGGGCTCGCGCAAGATCTTCGACGGTATCGATCTCGATATTCATCGCGGCAAAGTGACGGCCATCATGGGGCCAAGCGGTACCGGCAAGACAACGCTACTGAAATTGATCGGCGGTCAGTTGCGCCCGGATGCGGGCAGTATTGAGGTGGATGGCGAGAATGTGCATCGCCTCAGCCGTTCCGATTTGTTCGAACTGCGCAAGCGCATGGGCATGCTGTTTCAGAGCGGTGCTCTACTAACTGATATAGATGTCTTCAATAATGTCGCCTTTCCAGTGCGTGAACACACCAAACTGCCGGAAGCGCTGATCCGTGATCTGGTGTTGATGAAGCTGGAGGCGGTTGGCCTGCGTGGTGCGCGCGAGTTGATGCCGAGTGAGCTTTCAGGTGGCATGGCCCGGCGTGTGGCTTTGGCCCGTGCCATTGCGCTCGATCCGATGATGATCATGTATGACGAACCTTTTACTGGCCAAGACCCTATCTCCATGGGAGTACTGGTGCAGTTGATCCGCAAGCTCAATGATGCGCTCGATCTGACCAGTGTGATCGTCTCACACGATGTGGCCGAGGCCTCGGCTATCGCAGACTATATTTATGTGCTCTCGGGTGGACAAGTCGTCGGGCAAGGCTCGCCTGAGGAATTGGCGCAAACCGATTCGGCCTGGGTGCGGCAGTTTATTAACGCCGAGCCGGACGGTCCGGTGCCGTTTCATTATCCGGCGCCGGATTATATCGAGGATCTGATGGCGGGGGTGTCGGAGTGATCGACTGGCTACGACAACTGGGTCGATCTGGGCTGAGTTTTTTTGAGCGCCTCGGTCGGGGGCATCTATTTTTCTTCTCAATTCTTTCGGGGCTGCCCAGCCTGCTGCCGCGTGGTCATTTGTTGCTGCAACAGTTGCACTCAGTGGGTGTCTTATCGCTGCTGATTATTTTGGTGTCGGGATTGTTTGTCGGCATGGTGTTGGGTTTGCAGGGCTACAATACGCTGGTGGACTTTGGCGCCGAGGAATCGCTCGGGGTGATGGTGGCGCTGTCTCTGGTGCGTGAACTGGGGCCGGTGGTGACGGCGCTGCTGTTTGCCGGTCGCGCCGGTTCGGCCTTGACGGCTGAGATCGGTTTGATGAAAGCGACTGAGCAATTGTCGGGTATGGAAATGATGGCGGTAGACCCGATCAAGCGGGTGATTGTGCCGCGCTTTGTTGCCGGCATGATATCGATGCCTTTGCTGGCGGCGATCTTCAGTGCCATCGGCGTGATGGGTGGTTTTTTCGTCGGTGTCGGTCTGCTGGGAGTGGATGACGGTGCCTTCTGGTCGCAGATTCAAGACCGAGTCGATTTTTACGATGATATTGTCAACGGCATAATTAAGAGTATCGTCTTCGGCATTGTGGTGACCTGGATTGCGGTGTTTGAAGGCTACGACGCTGTTCCTACTTCAGAAGGGGTAAGCCGGGCCACCACACGCACGGTGGTGCATGCTTCACTGGCGGTGTTGGGTTTGGATTTTGTCTTGACGGCACTCATGTTCGATTAAGGAAACGGTCATGTTTCAAAGTAAAAATATAGAAATTCTTGTCGGTATATTTGTCGCCGCCGGGCTGGGCGCGCTGTTTGTCTTGGCCATGAAGGTCAGCAATCTGAGCGCCTTCAGCGATGAAGGTGGTTATCCGCTGATTGCGCGTTTTGACAATATCGGTGGTCTGAAGGTGAGGGCGCCAGTGACCATGGCCGGGGTGCGTATTGGCCGGGTGGAGCAGATCGGTTTTGATAACAAAACCTTCGAGGCTGTGGTGACCCTGAATATCAGTCATCAATATGATCAGTTGCCCAAAGACACCAGTGCCAGCATTTTCACCTCGGGCTTGTTGGGTGAGCAGTATGTGGCGCTAGAGGCGGGGGGTGAGATGGATAATATGCAGGCCAATGATCATTTCATTATTACCCAGTCAGCGCTAGTGCTGGAGGAATTAATTGGTCAATTCCTGTTTAAGACGGCTGAAGGGGGCGGCAGCGAGTGAGAAAGCTGTTTGCACTGACCAGTCTGATATCTAGCTTGAGCTTAATCTCGCCGCTGTCGGCAGAGACGTTCGATCTGGAACAGGCTATTGAACGTGCCTTACATAGTGACCCACGCATCGAAGAGCGTGAATACCTGGTCGATGCCGCGCAGGGCTTGCTGCAAGAGGTAGAAGGCCATGGCGGGTGGTTCGTCGAAAGCAATGCCTTTGTCGGTCTGACAAACCAGGTGGATGGCAATATTTATGAAGGCGGCACCTGTACTGCAGCCAAGTGTGAACTGCGTGATGACAAGTATGAGTTCAATGGTCTTTCGCCCTGGTTCTACGCCAAGATGGCCTTGATTAAACCGCTGTATAGCTTTGGTAAGTTGGAAAACTATTCTGAAGCGGCGCGCGCCAATATCGATATCAAAGGTGGGGATGTACGTCTGCAGCGGGCCGCCACGGTATTGGATGTAAAGCGGGCCTATTATGGTTATCTGGCCGCCCGTGATGGCCGCCACCTGTTAGAAGATGTGGACAAGCGGTTGCAAAGCGCGATTGATCTGATTGAAGGCTGGCTGGAGGAAGGAGAAGGCGAGGTGAAACAATCCGATCTGTATGCGCTGCAGTCTGGCCAGGCGCTGGTGGGTAAATACCATGCCCAATCCGCAACGCTGGAAAAGATCGCCCTGGACGGCCTGAAGGTAGTCACCGGAATTGGGTTAGAGCAGGATCTTGAAGTGGCCGACCGTCGCCTGCGGCCGTTGCCCGAGCCGGAATTTTCCTTGTCTGAGCTAAAGCAGCAGGCCCTGCAACAGCGCCCAGAAATGGAGCAGCTGGAGGCCGGTCTGAAGGCTCGCCGTTCACTGGTGGCGGCCAACAAGTCTGAGAGCAAGCCGAATATCTATGCCGGTTTGGGCGGCGTGCTGTCCTATTCGCCTGGGCGTGATCGTCTGGATAGCCCGTACATTTCTGATCCATTCAATGAAGGTGCCCTGACGCCTGTTCTGGGCGTGCAGTGGAGTTGGTCTAAAGGTGTGCAGTCGGGCAAAACAGTAACAGCGCAGGCGGAGCTCGATGCGCTAATTGCCAAATCGAGCTTTGCCCGTCAGGGCATTCCGTTTCAGGTGGCTGAGCAGTTCTATCAGGTGCAGGGTCACTATGAGGCAGTGCAAAAACTGGAGCTGGCCGGCCGCACAGCACGCCGCTGGATGATCGCCAGTTACACTGATTTTGAAGCCGGGCTGGAAAAAGCCGAAAAGATTATGACGGCCATGCAGGCCTATGTGCTGGCGATGACCGATTATGTGCAGACCACATTTGAATACAATATGCATGTGGCGCGTTTGGAAAATGTTGCGGGGATGAGCAAATGAAACAGTTAAGCTTGGTATGTGTGATGTTGCTGGGGGTGTTTTCCGGCCCGGTGTTTGCCAGCCAGGCACCGCAGGACATGGTGAAAGAAACCTCGCAACTGATGCTGGACAAGCTACGCCAGGAAAAAGAGGTGATCAAGGCCGACCCTAACCGCATCTATGCGCTGGTCAACCAGATCGTTATCCCTCATTTCGATTTTGAATACATGTCACAAATGGTGTTGGCTAAATACTGGCGCCGCGCTTCTGATAGCCAGCGTGCTGCCTTTACCGAAGAGTTCAAGCAGCTTTTGGTGCGTACCTACGCCACTTCGCTGAACGAATATGCAGATCAGGAAGTCATCTATCTGCCTTATCGGGCGGGCAGAGATGAAAATCAGGCCATGGTGCGCACCGAGGTGGAGCAACCGGGCAGTTTCCCGATCCCAATTGATTATCGCCTGCGCCAAAACAGCAGTCAGTGGAAGGTATTTGATGTGGTGATTGATGGCGTCAGTCTGGTCACTAATTACCGCACCAGTTTTGCCAAGGAGATCCGCTCAGGTGATCTGGACAGCCTGATCAAAACGCTGGCCGATCGTAATGAAGAGGTCAGGACTCAGTGACTGAGGCTCGTTTGGAACGCCAATCGCCCGGCCAGTATGCCTTGGTGGGTGAGCTGAGTTTTGCCAGTGTGCCTGGGCTGGTTGGCTTGGGAGTGTCGCTTTTTGATGGTGTGGATGCGGCTAGTTTGGACCTGTCCCAGGTTGATCGCAGCGACAGCGCCGGTCTGGCTTTGCTGGTGAGTTGGGTCAGGTTGGCGCGCCAGCAAGGAAAACAGCTCAGTTTAGTACAGATTCCGCCGCAATTGCTGGGCATGGCTCGCGTCAGCGGCGTCGACCATATCCTTTCTCTCGATTAGTCCGGATTATTTTCTTCTGCCTGAAAACTTCTGCGCCGCATGGCTGCAGTGAGTCTTGCATGGCGCTAACTGCGTGTTTGGGCTTAATTAAATCCATCAAAAAAGGTATCCTATGCGGTTCTTGATTTTTCGAATGGAATTCGCCGAAGGTAGGGCGTGAGTAGATGCGAGCAGAACAGATCAAACAGATGATTGAGGCGGGCCTGCCCGGCAGTCAGGTGCAGGTGTTCGGTGACGACGGTCAGCATTTCGACGCCATCGTTGTCGCCGAGGCTTTTGCCGGCAAAGGCATGGTGCAACAGCATCAGATGGTCTATGCCACCCTAGGCGGCCAAATGGAGAGTGGGGTGATTCACGCCCTGGCATTGAAGACGTATACCCCCGAGGCATGGGCAAAGGCACAATAAATGGATAAGTTGATTATCACCGGGGGCGGCCCGCTGGATGGTGAGGTGCGCATCTCCGGTGCTAAGAATGCGGCCCTGCCTATCTTAGCGGCGACCCTGCTGGCGAGTAAGCCGGTGATGGTGCGCAATGTGCCGCATCTGCACGATATCACCACTACCATGGAGTTGCTCGGCCGACTAGGCGTAGAGCTGGTTGTCGACGAGAAACTGAATGTCGAGATCAATCCGACCACCATTAATAATTTTGTCGCTCCTTACGAATTGGTGCGCACCATGCGTGCCTCGATTCTGGTGTTGGGCCCGATGCTTGCACGTTATGGAAAATCTGATGTCTCGTTGCCCGGTGGTTGTGCGATCGGTTCGCGCCCAGTTAATCTGCACATCCAGGGGCTGCGTGCTATGGGGGCAGAGATCGAGGTCGAAGGCGGCTATATCCGTGCTCGCGCCGATCGCCTCAAAGGCACACGCCTGTTTCTGGATATGGTGACCGTGACTGGCACCGAGAATCTGCTCATGGCGGCTACCCTGGCCGAAGGCACTACCATTATCGAAAATGCGGCACGCGAGCCGGAAGTGGTCGACCTGGCCAATTTTCTCAATAGTATGGGGGCCAAGATCAGTGGTCATGGCACTGATATGATCGTGATAGAGGGCGTTGAAGAGCTGGGCAGCACTGATTACAACATTCTGCCCGATCGTATTGAAACCGGTACCTACCTGATTGGCGCGGCGGTCAGTGGCGGACGTGTAAAGGTCAAGAATACCCGCCCTGATCTGCTTGATGCAGTGCTGAGCAAGTTGCAGGAGGCCGGCGGCAAACTGACTACGGGCGAAGACTGGATCGAGCTGGATATGGAAGGGCGCCGTCCCAAGGCGGTGGATATTCACACCGCACCCTACCCTGCTTTTCCGACCGATATGCAGGCCCAGTTTACCCTTCTGAACGCGGTAGCTGAAGGCTCGGCAACCATCTCTGAAACAGTGTTTGAAAACCGTTTCATGCATGTGCAGGAGCTGGTGCGCATGGGCGCGAATATCCGTGTTGAGGGCAATATGGCCATTATCAACGGGGTGAAAAAACTGCAGGGCGCGCCGGTGATGGCAACGGACCTGCGTGCCTCGGCCAGCCTGGTGTTGGCGGGCTTGGTAGCCGAAGGCGAGACGGTGGTGGACCGAATCTATCACATCGACCGTGGCTATGAATGTATTGAAGAAAAACTACAGCAATTGGGCGCCAAGATTCGCCGTAAACCGGATTGAGTGCCTGAGTGAGTGAAGGATAAAAGCGTGAGAAATACGTTGACCATTGCCGTGTCCAAGGGCCGTATCTTCAAGGATGCCCTGCCGTTGCTGGCCGGGGCGGGCATTGTGCCTAAGGATGACCCGGAAAGCAGTCGCAAACTGATTTTGGATACCAGCCGCGATGATGTGAAACTGGTGCTGATCCGTGCCTCGGATGTGCCCACCTATGTGGATTACGGTGCGGCTGATATCGGCATCGCCGGCAAGGATGTGCTGATGGAATATGAGGGCGACGGCCTCTATGAATTGCTCGACCTGAAGATTGCCCGCTGCAAATTGATGGTGGCCGGGCCGGAGGGTTCGAATACCGACTCAACTCCGCTGCGTATCGCCACCAAATACGTCAATTCGGCCAAGCGTTATTTTGCCGATCAGGGCAAGCAGGCCGAGCTGATCAAACTCTACGGCTCGATGGAGCTGGCACCGCTGGTGGGGTTGTCTGATCACATTGTCGATGTGGTCGATACTGGCAATACCTTGCGTGCCAATGGCCTGGTGCCACTGGAGCACATCGCTGACATCAGTTCGCGTCTAATCGTCAACAAAGCCTCGATGAAAATGAAACACGCCGCGGTCAAGCTGTTTATCGACAATGTTGCCAAGACAGTTGCGCAGAACAATCCGGACAATTGATTCAACCTATTTGATAGGAGCAAACCCAGTCATGACATCGCTACCAGTTAAACGGCTCAGTACCCAGGATGATGATTTCTGGTCTGAGATGGATGAGCTCTTGGCCTGGGAAAGTGTTTCCGATGCCCAGGTTGGGGGATCGGTCAAAGATATTCTGACCAATGTGCGTCGCCGTGGTGATGAGGCGGTGGTGGAATATACCAACAAGTTTGATCGCATGTCGGTTGAGTCGATGGCGGAACTGGAGATCCCCAAGGCGCGCATGAAAGATGCGCTGGAACGAATCCCAGAGAATGAACGCAAGGCGTTGGAGTTTTCCACCCATCGCCTGTTTGCCTATCATGAACATCAGCGTGCCGAGTCATGGTCTTATACCGAGCCAGATGGCACCATGCTGGGCCAGAAGGTGACAGCATTGGATAGGGTGGGCCTGTACGTGCCCGGCGGCAAGGCCAGTTATCCTTCCTCGGTATTGATGAATGCAGTGCCTGCCAAAGTTGCCGGCGTGAAAGAGATCATCATGGTGGTGCCGACCCCGGACGGTGAGCTGAATGACATGGTGTTGGCGGCCGGGGCCATTGTGGGTGTTGACCGCGCTTTTGCCATCGGCGGTGCTCAGGCGGTGGCGGCATTGGCTTATGGGACAGATACGGTGCCGCAAGTGGATAAGATCGTCGGGCCGGGCAACATCTATGTGGCCACCGCCAAGGGCATGGTATTTGGCACGGTCGGTATCGATATGATTGCCGGTCCGTCGGAAATTTTGGTGGTCTGTGACGGTGAAACCAATCCGGACTGGGTGGCGATGGATCTGTTTTCGCAAGCTGAACATGACGAGGATGCGCAGTCTATCCTGGTTTCACCTGATGCAGATTTTCTCGACAAAGTGCAGGCCAGCATCGATAAACTGTTGCCTGAAATGGAACGCAAAGAACTGATCGAGAAATCGCTCGGCAGTCGCGGTGCGCTGGTCAAGGTTAAGGATTTGAATGAGGCGGCCAAGGTGGTCAACTATGTTGCGCCTGAGCACCTCGAATTATCCGTAGAAGATCCAGATGAATTGCTGGAAGGCATTCGCCATGCTGGTGCCGTATTTATGGGGCGTTACACCGCCGAAGCAGTGGGTGACTATTGTGCAGGTCCAAACCATGTGTTGCCGACGTCGCGCACAGCGCGTTTCTCGTCACCGCTGGGAGTGTATGACTTCCAGAAGCGCTCCAGTCTAATCATGTGCTCTGAGCAGGGTGCTTCTTTTCTAGGGGGGTATGCTTCTATTCTGGCGCGCGGTGAGGGCTTAACTGCGCATGCCCGCTCGGCGGAATACCGAATTAAAAAATAACGATTAAGCTTAATAATTGAGTAAAATCGTTCTACGTTCTATAAGTATTTAGGAATAATCAACTATGGCCTCCGTTATCGTGGACAGAACAGACGAGAAGATCATTCACTTAATCCGGCCTGATGTGCAAAAAGCCCAGGTCAATCATGTGCCTCCGACCCGGGGGGTGATCAAAATGGATGCGATGGAGAGCCCGTATAGCTGGCCCGCCTATTTGCGCGGTGAATGGGCTGAAGAGCTGCAGGGGGTTGCGCTCAACCGTTATCCAGATCCCCAGGCGACTGACCTCAAGGCACGTTTGCGCCAGGTGTTTGATGTTCCACCCGAGCTTGAATTGATGCTGGGCAACGGTTCGGATGAGCTGATCCAGATCATCAATCTGGCCATGAAGGGGCCGGGGCGCAAGGTGATGGCTGCCGAGCCCACCTTTTCCATGTTCAAAATGATTGCCACGTATGCCGGCATGGAGTTTGTCGGTGTGCCGCTTAACGAGGCGGATTTTTCGCTCGACATGCCCGCTATGCTGGCCGCGATCGAGCAGCATCAGCCGGCGGTGATCTATCTTGCCTACCCTAATAATCCTACCGGCAACCTGTATGCCGAGGATGAAATCATTCAGTTGGCCGAGGCCAGTCACGGCCTGGTGGTGATCGATGAATCTTATCTCGCCTTTTCAGGTGTCAGTATGATGGAACATCTGCAGCGTTACGATAATCTGCTGATTATGCGCTCCCTTTCCAAGATGGGCATGGCCGGTCTGCGTTTGGGATATCTGGTCGGGCATGCCAAATGGTTGAGCCAGCTTGAAAAGCTGCGCCTACCCTTTAATGTGAATGTGCTGACGCAATTTACTGCTGAATTTGCGCTCAATTATTACGATGTATTTGAGGATCAGGTAGAACAGATCTGCCGTGATCGTAGCTGGGTGGCGGAAAATATCCGCCGTCTGACGGGGGTTGAGGTGTTTCCGAGTGAGACTAACTTCATCCTCTTTAGGGTCGCGGAAGGTCGTGCTGACAAGGTGGACTCTCAGCTCAAGAAAAAGGGGATATTGCTCAAGAATCTGGCTGATAGCAGCCCGATGCTGCGTGACTGTCTGAGGGTAACCATTGGCAAGCCGAGTGAAAACGTGGCCTTCTTGTCAGCATTGACCTCTTCCGTTTAGCACAACAGCGCTTCAAACAGAGCGGTTTTGCGGGTATTCTGACAGTCTTAATCTAAATGCGAGTGTGGGTGGGGAAAGGCCCCATCTATGGAGAATTTTTGTAATGTCTGAGCGAAAGGCCTCGGTGGCCCGCGATACCTTGGAGACCCAAATTCAGGTCTCGGTAAATCTGGATGGCAGTGGTAGCAGTAATTTTGAAACGGGTGTGCCGTTTCTGGATCACATGATGGACCAGATTGCCCGTCACGGCATGATTGACCTGGACATCAAGTGCAAGGGTGATCTGCACATCGACGCCCATCACACTGTTGAAGACATTGGCATCAGTCTCGGTCAAGCCGTCGCCCAAGCGGTGGGCGATAAAAAAGGCATTCGTCGTTATGGACATGCTTATGTGCCGCTGGATGAGGCCTTGTCGCGCGTGGTGTTGGATTTTTCCGGTCGGCCAGGGCTTGAGTTTCACGTCGACTTTCCTCGCGCCAGTATCGGCAGTTTTGAAACCGATCTGTTTTATGAGTTTTTCCAGGGCTTTGTAAACCACGCACAGGTGAGCATGCACGTCGATACGCTGCGTGGCCGTAATTCACATCACATAGCCGAGACCGTATTCAAGGCCTTCGGTCGAGCCTTGCGCATGGCTTTGGAGGCTGACACGCGCATGCAAGGGGTGATTCCTTCAACCAAGGGGGCGTTGTAATAAGACGTCTCTTTACCTCTTTTTGCAATACGGAATTAAGCAATGAAAACGGTCGCTGTTATCGACTATGGCATGGGTAATCTTCATTCGGTCGCCAAGGCCTTGGAGCATGTCGCCACTGATCATAAGGTGCTTGTAAGCAGTGATCCTGCACAGATTCTGCAGGCGGATCGGGTGGTCTTGCCCGGCGTCGGCGCGATCCGTGATTGCATGGCCGAGCTCAAGCGCTTTGGTATGGATGAGGTGGTGCGTGAGGTTGCGCAAAACAAACCACTGCTGGGCGTGTGCGTCGGCATGCAGGCGTTGTTGCAGTTTAGCGCTGAAAATGAGGGCACGGACTGTCTTGGGCTATTGCCGGGGCGGCTGGCGTTTTTTGGTGATACATTTGCCCGCCATGCTGCTGCTGAGCGTCTGAAGGTGCCACACATGGGTTGGAATCAGGTGTCTCAGATTGACCCGGATCACCCTATGTGGAAAGGTGTGGATCAGAACAGCTATTTTTATTTTGTGCATGGCTATTATTTGCCGCTGGCGCAAGCTGAGGGAATCTGTGCTGCCAGCGCTGAGTATGGCGAGGTCTTCTGTGCTGTAGTGAATAAGGGCAATATTTTTGCAACCCAGTTTCATCCGGAAAAAAGCGCCGAGGCGGGTTTGCGTCTGTATGCCAATTTTCTGGCCTGGAATGGTGAGTAATCTGTGTCTCCTGCAACTACAATCAATAGCGTTAAGGAAAGCTAATCATGTTATTAATCCCGGCAATTGACCTTAAGCAAGGCAAGTGTGTGCGTTTGCGCCAGGGGCGTATGGAGGATGATACGGTATTCTCCGATGACCCGGTTGCGGTTGCCGGGCGCTGGGTCGAGGCGGGGGCAAAACGCTTGCATATGGTCGATCTGGATGGCGCCTTTGCTGGTAAACCGGTGAATGCCGGCGTGATTGGTGAAATCGCCAAGGCCTTTCCTGAATTGCCGATTCAGGTGGGAGGTGGTATCCGTGATGAAGAGACCATTGATACTTATCTCGCCGCGGGTGTGCGCTATGTCATCATCGGTACCAAGGCGGTGAATGCACCCCATTTTGTCGGCGATGTCTGCGCCGAATTTCCAGGCCATATCATTGTTGGTCTAGATGCCAAGGACGGCAAGGTGGCGATTGATGGTTGGTCTAAGCTGTCCAATCATGACGTGATCGACATGGCACAGCATTTCGAGCGAGATGGCGTCGAGGCAATTGTGTATACCGACATCAGTCGTGACGGCATGATGCAAGGCGTGAACGTTGAAGCGACACGCAAGCTGGCCCAGTCCATCACCATTCCAGTCATTGCCTCGGGTGGTGTCACCAACATGGACGATATTAAGGCGCTGCTGGCGGCTGAGGAGGACGGCATCATGGGGACCATCCTCGGGCGTGCTATTTATGAAGGCACCATCGATCTGGCTGAGGCCAATAAGCTGGTGGATGCAGGTTAATGTCACTGGCTAAGCGCATTATCCCCTGTCTTGATGTGGACGCCGGCCGCGTCGTTAAGGGTGTGCAGTTTGTCGGCATCCGTGATGCGGGTGATCCAGTCGAGGTGGCCAAGCGCTACAATCAAGAAGGCGCCGACGAGCTAGTGTTTCTCGATATCACCGCCAGCCATGAAGAACGCGAGACCATGGAGCATGTTGTGGAGGAGGTCGCCTCCGAAGTCTTTATTCCGCTTACCGTCGGTGGTGGCATCCGCGAAAAGGCCGATATCCGCCGCATGCTGAATGCCGGGGCCGACAAGGTGGCGATTAACACTGCAGCGGTTTTCAATCCAGAATTTGTGCGCGAGGCGGCCGAGTCATTTGGTTCGCAGTGTATTGTGGTGGCGATCGACGCCAAGCAGGTGAGTCAGGATCCGCCCAAGTGGGAGATCTTTACCCACGGCGGACGTAAGCCAACTGGCATCGATGCCATCGAGTGGGCCAAAAAGATGGTCGAGTATGGTGCCGGTGAAATCCTGCTCACCAGCATGGACCGTGACGGCACCCGTGACGGCTTTGATCTGGCCCTGACCCGCGCCGTGAGTGAGGCGGTGTCGGTGCCGGTGATCGCATCGGGTGGGGTTGGCAATCTTGAACACCTGGCCGATGGTGTGCAACAGGGCAAGGCTGATGCAGTACTGGCGGCAAGTATTTTTCATTTTGGTGAGTACAGCGTCGGTCAGGCCAAAAAATGCATGGCCAAGCGTGGAGTTGAGGTACGTCAGTGAGCGAGTCCTTTCTTGACGAAATCAAGTGGACTGATGACGGGCTGGTGCCGGTAATCGCCCAGGAGACAGGTACGGGTCGGGTGATGATGTTTGCCTGGATGAACCGTGAATCCTTGGCGGAAACGGCTGAGACGGGGTGCGCGGTTTACTGGTCGCGTTCACGCCAGAAGCTTTGGCGTAAGGGCGAGGCCTCCGGTCATCAGCAGCTGGTCAAGAGCATTAGCCTGGATTGTGACGAAGATGTGATTTTGCTCGAGATTGAACAGCAGGGCGGTATCGCCTGTCATACAGGTCGCAAGAGCTGTTTTTACCGCCGTCTTGAGGATGGTGAATGGAAGGCAGTGGAACCGGTATTGAAAGATCCGGCAGAGATCTATGCAGGCAAGTGAGGTTGGCTGATGAGTTCTGATGTGCTGGATAAACTGGCTCAGGTGTTAGAGTCGCGCAAGGGCGCGGCAGCGGACTCGTCATATGTGGCCAGTCTGTATGCGAAAGGCCTGGATGCCATTTTGAAAAAGATTGGCGAAGAGGCGACCGAGACAGTGATGGCGGCTAAAGACGGAGACAAGGACAAGATTGTCTATGAGGTCGCCGATTTGTGGTTTCATACCCTGGTGCTATTGGCGCAACAGGGGCTGACGCCTGAAGATGTGTTGGCCGAGTTGGGGCGCAGATTCGGGGTGTCCGGGATTGAAGAAAAGGCGTCGCGCGGCCAGAATAGCTGATTATTGCGCGAACATGACTTTGGAGAGTGGCGATGGGATTTGGTGGAATTAGTATTTGGCAATTGTTGATTGTGCTGGTGATTGTGCTGCTATTGTTTGGCAGCAAAAAACTGCGCGGTTTGGGGTCTGACTTGGGTAATGCAGTAAAAGGTTTTCGCGGAGCCATGCAAGAAGGCGAGAGTGAGGCGGACAAACCTAAGCCGCAAGAGCAAGCCAAGCTCGATGCTGAAGATACAAAAGAAGGGCGTGTCATCGACAGCGAGGCGAGCAAGCAGGACGAGAAGAAAGTTTAACTGCCATCCTGAGCTGATACGCCATGTTTGATATTGGATTTTGGGAGATTGTGTTGATCGCAGTAGTGGCGTTGCTGGTGGTCGGCCCGAATGAATTACCAAGCCTCATACGTAATATCGGGCAAGGCATTGGCAAGCTGCGCGGTTTTCTCAGTTCGGTTAAATCCGATCTTGATTATGAGATCGATAAGGCCAATGAGATTAAACAGATGATCGAAAAAGAGACTGAGATTGCTCGCCTGCATGAAATTATTGAAAAGAATGCCACGACCATGCCTGTTCAAGGCAAGGCGGCCGAACCCAGTAGGGTCGAAACACTAGATGAACCCAGACAAACCGAAACCGACCAAGAGCCGGCGCAGCCGCTCAGTGATCGGCGACAGACTTAATACCCGCTCAACGCGCACCCAAACACAGGAACAACAGGGGCTGATCGGGCACCTGGTGGAGTTGCGTACACGTTTGTTGCGCACTGTCTTTTCTATCCTAATCATATTTGTGCCCTTGGCTTTTTTCGCCAATGATCTTTACGCTGTGCTGGCGATGCCATTGCTGGAAAATATGCCACAAGGCACCAGCATGATCGCCACCGAGGTGGCATCGCCTTTTCTTACCCCTTTTAAATTTGCCCTGGTGCTGTCTGTGTTTCTGGGTATGCCGGTGATTCTGTATCACTTCTGGGGCTTTATTGCGCCAGGCTTGTATGGGCATGAACGCAAGATGATGTTGCCGCTGCTGGTAGGGAGTACCGTACTATTCTATTCCGGTGTGTTGTTTGCTTACTATGTAGTGTTTCCGCTGGTGTTCGGTTTTCTGCTCAGTGTCGCGCCGGAAGGTGTAGCGGTGATGACGGATATCAGCAAATATCTCGATTTTGTGCTCAAACTATTTTTTGCCTTTGGCATGGCGTTTGAAGTGCCGATTGTCACCATTGTCTTGGTCTGGGCGGGCGCAACGACACCTGATCAGCTTGTGGCTAAGCGTCCTTATGTGATTGTGGTCGCTTTTGTGCTGGGCATGTTGATGACACCGCCGGACCTGATTTCACAGACGTTGCTGGCATTACCTATGTGGCTGTTGTTTGAAATCGGTGTGATGCTGTCGCGTTTAGTGCTCAAGAGGCAGGCAGAGCGTGAGGCGGCAGAGGAGCAGGAAGAGTCCTAAGCTATTTATTCCTGCAGCAGTGGTTGCGGCCGTTCACCGATGATCGTTTCTATCTGAAGCTGTTCACCTTGGCGGATGATGCTGAGTGCTAGCACGGTGCCTGGCGTATTGTCGGCGATGATATTCATCAATGCACGGCTGCTACGTACCGCTTCGCCGTTGACATGCGTGATCAGATCGCCCGGCTGCAAGCCTGCTTTAGCAGATGGGCCGCCGGCTTGAATGCCGGCTATCAGTGCGCCGCTGACATTTCCAAGACTAAAGGATTCAGCCAGTGTTTGGTTGAGGTCCTGTACTTCAACACCCAGCCAGCCACGAAGCGCGCGTCCATGTTCGATAATCTGTTTCATCACGCCCTTCACCAGGCTAACCGGGATGGCAAAGCCAATACCTTGAGAGCCGCCAGAACGAGAGAAGATGGCGGTGTTGATCCCGACCAGTTGCCCCGCGCTGTTGACGAGTGCGCCGCCTGAGTTACCTGGGTTGATAGCTGCATCAGTCTGAATAAAGTTCTCAAACGTGCTTAGGCCTAGTTGAGACCGGCCGGTGGCACTGACAATGCCGCTGGTGACCGTTTGCCCCACCCCGAATGGATTGCCAATGGCAAGTACAACGTCGCCGACGCGTAGGGCTTCGGATTGACCGAAGATGATAGATGGCGCATCGATCAGCTCGATTTTTAACACGGCGAGATCGCTTTCGGGGTCGGTACCGACAATGGTGGCGGCAGCGGAGCGTCCGTCGTACAGCGCCACTTCAATCTCGTCGGCGCCCTGAATAACGTGGTTGTTGGTGAGAATGAAGCCCTGGTCGTTGACGATGACGCCTGAGCCCAGGCTATTTTCCAGACGTTTTTGCGGTGCGGGAATGCGGTCACCAAAGAATCGTTGAAAGAACGGGTCATCGAAAAGCGGGTTGCGGCGTTGTGTGACAAGCTTGCGCGTGTAAATATTGACCACGGCCGGGGCGGCTGCTTCAACGGCGTGGGCGTAAGAGGCTAGCGAGCCACTGGCCGCATCGCGTTGAGGTGCGGATGCTTCAATAAATTCAACACTGGGTCTGCCTTCAAACGCCTCGGGTTTAAAAAGCAGTAGCAGTACAAAAGCAAACGCTAGTCCGGCCGTGATGGCTTCTGTCGCAAATGAAACCAGTTTTCGTAGCTGCATCGTTTGTTAATCTTATGGCTGGATGTGGGATCAATCTTAACTTAAAGCGTGAGATAAATGCATGGTTCAATTGGCTGAGTTAGTAAACTTTTGCGACGAATTGCTTGATGCAAAGGCTTTTCGAGATTATTCGCCGAATGGTCTGCAGATAGAGGGGGTGGCAGAGGTAAAAAAAATCGTGACGGGTGTGACGGCTTGTCAGGCCTTGATCGATGCGGCGGTAGCGGCCGATGCTGATGTATTGTTGGTCCATCATGGTTTTTTTTGGAAAGGTGAGTCGGCGTGTTTGACAGGGATGAAGCGCCGACGAATCGGCAAACTGATCGAAAATAATATTAGTTTATTAGCATATCACCTGCCTTTGGATGCGCATCCTGAATACGGTAATAATGCGCAACTTGCACAACAGCTAGGTCTGGAAGTTGAAGGGCGCTTTGGTCGCGATGAGCGTGATCAAATCGGCATGTATGGGCGATTGCGTAAGGCGATGGGGGCGGAAGAATTCGCTAGGCATCTCGCCAAGGTTTTAGGGCGTGAGCCTCTGCACTTGGCAGGTGAGGTTGATTGGATAGAGGGCGTTGCCTGGTGTACAGGCGCGGCCCAGGGCTATATCGAGTCCACGCCAGGTCTGGGTGTTCAGGCGTTTATTAGTGGTGAGGTTTCTGAGCAGACAATGCATTTTGTGCGGGAGAGTGGTGTGCATTATTATGCGGCAGGTCACCATGCTACTGAACGTTATGGTGTTCAAGCCCTGGCTGATGTCTTGTCGCAACGCTTTGGCGTCGCGCATCAGTTTATCGATATCGACAACCCTGTTTGATTTCTTGTTTGGTCGAGCTCTGTGTGGTGGAATGAATCGCCCAAAAGAGAAAGTTTTGTATAGGATTTATTGATCAATTTGCTGGGATAATTTGTTTTTCAACGTGCGTCATTAAAGTTGAGTGGTTAACATTGACAGTGAGAATAAAATTGTTCTACGATGCACGAATGCCTGATAAATGTGGCTTTTGAAAACCTGGTATAGGTTGGGGATAACAAGAAGAAAAACCAATAAAATTCAAAACTGGTATTTAATGCCCAGTTATTGAAAAAAATGCGTTGTACTATGTTAGGCTGTGGCATCGGTGAGGGAGTCGCATAAGCCTGTTTCAATCAGGCTTCTTTAAGCAGATTAACTTTCCGCGTAGTAAATTGGGGATAGTCAGTTTAGAATTTTTTGTTAAACCATTGAAGGCTGAGTGGTGTGTCCGTGTATGGGCTTTATTCAGGCTATGGTTTGGCGTTGGGTAGTTTTCTTTACATTTAAAATAAGCCTAATGGGATCTACAACAGATCGAGGACTGAGATGTTTGTGAGTAATCAATTTCTCTCTATAGGACGTGGGAAAAGGGCTGGCCGTAGTTGTGCAGGTAAGGGTATGTCCCTGTTTTTTGCTGTGTTGGCCACTGTGTTTTTTGTAAGCAGCGCGCAAGCCGAAGTGCCAAATGCGAAGCCACCAAAAGGAACGCATAATGGCGAGCATGTGCCGCAACCCATCGAGTTTCCACACGACATTCATGCCGATGTTAACGGCATCAACTGCATGTACTGTCATACCTATGCGCGTCGCAGCAAGGTTGCTGGTATTCCTCCAACAAGTAAGTGTCTGGGCTGCCACTCGGTGATTGCCACCGACAAACCTCGTATTCAGAAGCTGACAGAATACTGGGAAAACAATGAGCCGCCGAAATGGAAAAAGGTTCATGACGTGCCTGACTACGTACACTTTACTCACGAAAAACATTTGCAACGTTTCGTTTTTGAAAATGAAGGCATGGACGTAGCAAACGTTTCTGAGGTATGCGCGTTCTGTCATGGTGATGTCAAGAAGATGACAGTGGCGCGAAAAGTAAAGCCTCTGAATATGGGGTTCTGCGTACGCTGTCATGAGCAAAACGGCGGCCCTTCCGATTGCTGGAAGTGCCACAAGTAACCTGGGTGGGCTGAGATCTAAGATCTGGCCGTCAATTTTTAACTAATAACGGATGATTTGTTATGAGTGGTAACGATATCAACCGCAGAGATTTCCTGAAGTTTATGGGGCTTGGTGGTGTTGGTGCGGCAACCCTGAGTGGTTGTGATATGCCGACAACCGTCACTCTCGAAGAAGGTAAAGAAGAAGTTGTTTCTTATCTTGCGCCTGAAGAATATTCGATTCCTGGTATTGGTGTTTGGTTTGCTTCCACCTGTCAGCAGTGTCCTTCTGGCTGTGGTGTGCATGGCCGGGTGCGCGAGGGTCGTGTATTAAAGCTTGAAGGAAATCCAAATGCGTTGAATGGAAAGGGTCTGTGCCAAATGGGGCAGGCCAGTTTGCAAGGTCATTATAATCCTGATCGAATCATGCAGCCGATGGCTCGCAAGGGTGGTTCATTAGAGCCGGTCAGTTGGGAAGAAGCCTGGAAACTAATGCAAGAAAAGGTTTCCGGTGTTGCTCAAGGGCGCAGTGCCTGGTTTACCGGCACCGTAAGCGGGCATCAGGGCAAGTTGCTGGCGGCGTTGAACAAGGCCTGGGGCAGCAAAGAGCACTACGTATACGAAGCGATCAACAACACTGTCGGTGAAACAGTCAATGAAGCCGTGCTGGGTGATCCTGCACCTACTTACCGTTTAGATAAGGCTAAGGCTGTTTTGTCTTTCGGTGCCGATTTTCTTGGCACCTGGATGTCTCCAGTTCACTTTTCGCGCGAGTATGTGAAATTCCGTACCGGTGATCGCGGTGTGCTGATTCAGGTTGAGCCAAAGATGACATTGACTGGTGCCAATGCTGATCTTTGGGTGGCTGCTCGCCCTGGCACAGAAGGTGTGATTGCGCTGGGTATCGCCAATGTGCTGCTAACCAAGCATCAAGCCAAAGGTAATGGTTTGTCGCAATCGGCTTTGGATGAAATTGCCAAGTACGATGTGAATAAGGTGACCGAGATTACCGGTGTGGGTGGTGATACGCTGGTTCGCATTGCAAACTATCTGAAAGACAATAGTCCAAGCCTTGTGCTTTCCGGTGAGTCTGCGCATAACCATGCAAATGGTTACCAGAATGCAATGGCAGCAATGATGCTTAATGTTCTGCTGGGCAATGTCGGCAAGACTATCGAAGCTTCAAACAGCATGGCATTTAATGACTTGAAAGCTAAGCGTGGCAATAGCCGTGCATTGCTTGATTTTGCCAAGGCTGTCGAAGCGGACAAATATGATGTTGTCTTTATGATGGGCGCGAACCCCGTATATACCGCACCAGATCATCTTGCCTTCAAGGAGAAACTGGCAAAAGTGCCCTTCAAGGTTGCTTTGTCTATGTTTCCTGACGAGACAACAATGGCTGCTGATCTTGTTCTGCCGCTGTCTTCACCTTATGAAGAATGGGGTACGCACGTTGCGCCATACCAGCCAAAGAAAGCTGCTATCAGTGTGTCTCAGCCATTAATGAAACCTCTCAGTGCTGACACGGTTAGCCTGGGCGACATGCTGTTATCGATGCTGAAATATCATAATGTTGAGGCTTACAAGAAGTATGATGATTATTACGCTTATTTGCGTGAGGCATTGAACGCTATGCCTGGTTCAGTCAAAGGCGGTAAAAGTGATGATGAGTTCTGGTCTGATTCGGTGCAACAAGGGTTTATCTCTGCACCTACATCAGGTGGGTCGCTGAAGGTTGGTCTTGGTGATGTCAGTCAGTCGGGTTATCAGGCGAGCAGTGACTTCCCATTCCATCTGGTTCCATCATCCAATCAAACCATGTATGACGGCCGTAATGCCAATCTTCCATGGCTGCAGGAAGCGCCAGACCAGATCAGTAAAGTGTTCTGGGATTCATGGGCTGAGATTCATCCCAAGACGGCAGCAAAACTGGGTGTGAAAGAAGGTGATTTCATTCGTATCGAGTCTGATCAGGGGACGATCGAAGTGCAGGTCTATATCTTCAAAGGTGTGCACGTAGATGTGGTGGCGGTGCCTATGGGCCGAGGCCATGAAGAGTATGGACGTTATGCCAAAGGTGTGGGTGTTAATCCACTCAAAATTCTAAGCCCGGCTGTTGAAGGCAAGAGTGGCGAGCTGGCAACCCATGCAACACGTGTGCGTGTAAGCAAGACCGGTCGTAGTGCCGAGATGCCACGCTTGGGTGGTAGTGAACGCCAGGTGGGTCGCCGCCTGGTAAGCACTGTCTCTGCGGATGTTTTCAGAAGGACTGAGGGAGGCGGTAATAATGTCGCTTAAGAACATTCTTGAAAACTGGTCTCATTATCGTCGAGGCCATGAAGAAGGCGGTCACCATGACTACGAGCATATGTGGGGCATGGCGGTTGACCTGAATAAATGTACGGGTTGTAACGCTTGTTCTGTCGCTTGTTATGCCGAAAACAATTTGCCAACCGTTGGTAAAGAACGGATGAGAAAAGGGCAGGGCATGCACTGGTTGCGTGTGGAGCGCTACTGGGATGAGCCAGAACTAGGCGGTGAAGAAAAAGAGTATCAGGAGCGTGGTGGCAGCTTTTTGCCAATGATGTGTCAGCAGTGTAATGCAGCGACATGTGAGCCTGTTTGTCCGGTTGCAGCAACTTACCATACACCTGACGGTTTGAATGCTCAGGTTTATAACCGTTGTATCGGTTCGCGCTATTGCTCAAATAACTGCCCTTACCGTCTGCGTTACTTTAACTTCTACTCTTATTATGAAGAGTCATGGCCTGAGCCGCTCAATATGCAGCTCAATCCGGATCTCAGTGTTCGTGATAAGGGTGTAATGGAGAAGTGCACATTCTGTGTTCAGCGTATTCGCACAGGTAAAGACACTGCCAGACGTGAAGGCCGTGAGGTGCGAGATGGTGATGTAATCACAGCCTGCGCGCAAACATGTCCGACTGAAGCGATTGTCTTTGGTGATTTGATGGATAAAGACGCAAAAGTCACCAAGATCTGGAAGATGCAGCAAGTTGAACTTGGCAAGGCTGAGCAAAACAAGGCTGATCCAGAACTACGTGGATATCGTGTGCTTGAAGGTTTGAATACGGATCCCTGTGTGACGTATTTGGATCGTGTGCGCGAAGTTTAAGCTGGGCAAGGGCTATTTAGTAAGGCCATACAAATAAAACGTGGTGTGACCTATGCAAACAAAAGATATTAATGAAAATATAGCTTGGGCTAAGATCAACGAGGACGTGCTCCGCAGTATGGAGAATCCTCGGATGGGCTACTGGATCGCTGTGGTGTGTTGTGTTGCCATGGTGATGTGTGCAGTGGTTGCTGAGATCTATCAGTACCAAGTAGGGATGGGGCCGGCTAATCTTAACTGGCCGCACATGTGGGACCTTTATATTGCAACCTTCGTATTCTGGATTGGCATGAGCCATTCCGGGACATTGTTGTCTGCGATTCTTCATATTATCCAAGCCGACTGGCGTAAACCGATTTACCGGTTTGCCGAGGCGATGACCACATTCTCGCTGATGACAGCGGGTCTGTTTCCAATCATCCATTTGGGTCGAGTCTGGAATATGTACTGGGTACTGCCTTACGTGTCTGATCGTGGCATCTGGCCGAACTTTCGTTCACCGCTAATCTGGGATGCCTTTGCGATTACAACGTATCTGACGTCGTCAGCACTGTTCCTGTTCATCGGGATGGTTCCTGACTTGGCGATCTGTCGTGATAATGCGCGCGGCTGGCGCCAGAAGTTGTACACCGTGCTGTCACTTGGCTGGCAGGGGGACGACCGTCAATGGCGTAACTTCCGTAAGATCTATCTGTTGATGGCGTGTTTCCTGATTCCGCTGGCGGTATCGGTTCACTCCATCGTATCGGCTGACTTTGCCATGTCGATCATGCCTGGCTGGCACATTACCTCATTCCCTCCCTACTTCGTAGCGGGTGCTTTGTATTCTGGTTGTGCGGCGATCATCACCCTGTTCATCATCTTGCGTTACTTCTTCCGTTTTGATGAATACATGACGATTCCGATTCTGGAAAAGACTTGTAAGTTGACTTTCGCCATTGCGATGGTGTGGAGCTACCTGACCCTGATCGAGTTCGCCTCAGTTTGGTACGGTCATGACATGGTTGCTAAAGAGTCGCTGATGGAAAGGTTTGTTGGACCCTATTCACCCTTCTTCTGGTTGATGTTGTTCTGCGGGATTGTTGCGCCGTTCGCCTTGGCCTTCGAGAAGCTGCGCAGGCATCTACCCACTATGTTTGTTGTGTCCTTGGTGCTTAATCTTGGTATGTGGCTTGAACGCTGGATGATTGTTACGCCAACACTGGCGACCTCATACCATCCGTTCGCCTTCGATACCATGTGGCCGAGTATGGTTCAGTGGGCAATCGTGTTTGGTAGCTTTGGCTGGTTTGGTTTGTTGTTCCTGGTCTTCGTTAAGGTCTTCCCTTCGGTGTCCATGTACGAAGTCAAGGAGATGGTGTTCCATCGTCGTCACTACCATAGCCCAGAATTGGCAGCTCAGTTTAATCGTCGTGCGAGTGATAGTAGCGCCGGGGATGAACCGAGTAGAGAAGGAGCATAATCATGAAGCGTTATTATGTGATGGGATTGTTCAGTAACTTTGAAGAAGCGTTTGCGACAATCTCAGATATTCGTCAGCATGCAATTCCAGGCGTGTCAGTGGATGATGTCACACTGAAATCACCAATCGAACACCCCGAGATTGAAGAGGTGCTGGGTGATCGTGGATCACCGGTACCAAAGTTCACTCTGTTTGGGGCGATTTTTGGAATCTGCTTTGGCTTTCTGTTTCTCGCGTCTGCCCAGGCAACATTCCTGGTACAGCCTGCAGGTGGTAAGCCGGTGATTCCACTACCGTCAAACATCGTACTAACCTACGAGATGTTGATCTTGTTTGGTGTGATCTCGACCTTGATAGGTTTTCTCATCAGCGCACGTCTGATGACCAAGCGTCATCCGCTGTATTCAGAAAAGGTGAGTCTTGACCAGGTGGGTGTAATGCTTGAGCTGGATGAAAAGAACGTTGATCCAATCAAAAATCTGTTCAAGAAGCACAAGGTTTTGGAAATTCGTGAAGAGGTGTCGCAATGAGATTAAAGACGTTAATCGCAGGTGCGATGATGATGCCAGCTGTGGCACTTGCCTGGCCGTGGTCGACCGATATGATGAACCAACCAAGCATTAAGCCTCAAGAAGGTACGATGTTGAACTTCCCGGAGCGGTCGATTCCAGTCGGAGGCATGCCTACGAAAGTCGCAGATCGTGAAGCGGCTAAGAGTTTGGTTAACCCTATCAAGGCAACTGAAAAATCAATTGCTGAAGGGCGTACCCTATACAAAATTTATTGTGCGACATGTCATGGTATGACAGGCGCGGCTGATTCACCTGTGGGTGGAAAGATCGGTGCAATTGCGCTGAATGACAGCTATGTCCAGGAAAGTCTGACCGAAGGCTGGGTCTGGGGCACGGTAACCTTTGGTAGTTACGTGATGCCAGCATATGGCATACCCCAGGGTAAGCGTGGTTCCAACGACCTGAATGTTGAAGAACGTTGGCATGTGGTGAATTACATCAAGCATGGTTTGGTAAAAGACCATATGGCGGCTTCAACGGCTGCAGCTAAGTAATTCAGTGGATCAATCTAATTTAAAGATAGAAAACAGAGGCTAGCATGGAAAACTTCGGTTTCTGGTCGGTACTAATCACCAATTTTTTGTTTGTGCTGTATCTGGCACTCGGTGGGGTGACTTTGTCGGCTGTATTGCACTTGACTAATGGCAAATGGCGCTTTCAGGTAAGAGGTCTTGCCTGTTCATTGGCGGTGCTTTTCCCAGTCGCATTTTTGCTGTTGTTGATTATTCTGACAGCAGGCGAGTCAGCCTTCCCGTGGTTGGCGCATGCGCACGACGAGGGACATCATCTGCCGGGTTGGCATAACTACGGCTTTTTGGTGGCGCGTAATATCATTGGATTGCTCCTGGTTTCAGGGTTGTATTTGCTATTTATCAAATGGCAGCATGAGTCAACAGTCGATAGTTCGCCTGAAGCGCAGCGTCGTTTTCGCAACATTGCCTTGTTGATACCATTTGCCTATTTCCTTTATGGCTCAATGGTTGCGTGGGATTTTGAAATGACAATGCTGCCGAGCTGGCATAGTGCTAGTTATGGTGCTTACCATTTTCAAAGTAACTTCCATATGTTCTTGGGCTTCTTTACCATCTTCCTGTTCTTCTTAAATCGTTCAGGCAAGCTGGTAAATCAGTTTGAAGGCTATATCTTCAACTTCATGGCTCAGTTCATGCTCGCAATGACAATCTTGTGGACATACCTCTACTTCACCCAATACCTAATCATGTGGTATGGCCGTCTGCCGTCAGAGATGGACCGTTATTTCGCCATGATGACGGAGATGGGTGGTATGTGGTGGTTGTTCCTAACGCTCAAGTTCGTCATTCCATTCTGCACTTTGGCGATCACACCGAACCGCCACAATCCTCCAGTGATTGTGATGGTGGCTGGTAGTATCGTTCTGGGTACATGGATTGAGCGTTATACCTGGATCTCTGGTTCTGTGGCGAATGAGTATACCCACACACCAATGTCATCAATTGCTGATATTGGTGTGACAGCGGTGGTGATTATTGCTAGCTGGTTCGCCGTAAGGTGGAGTCTGACTCGATATGGTCTGATTCGCAGTAATTAACAAACTCTTTAAGTAACAAAATAAAAGGCGGAACATATGTCCCGCCTTTTTTTATTCTCGGTGTAAAGTGCTAGGGTTCCGTTTGTGTCCTTTTGGGAAAAAATTCAGGGGTGTTGATGTCCAATGCCGTGAGGTGAGATATGGTTTCGAAATCAATAATATTAATGCTCACATTTGCTTGCGTCATTAAAAAGTAGTGGGCAGCGGTGATGCTGTATGACGAAGCCAAAAAAATAATCTTGCATGATGATCATGCAAGATTATTTCAGCAGAGATATCGCTATTTGCTGATGACTCAATTTGTTTTCGTCGTTTGGTATTCTTTGTTGGAAGGCATGGTCGGCGTGATGTACTTGTTGGAACTCACACTGGTTGCAACCTTGTTGGCCGGGGTTTTCGTCGCGACTATCAAGCGTAGGCAATTTGTTATTGCGGTGATGCTGGCTTCGGTGTTGATATTGTCGCGCTGGTCTGCCATTGCAACTTCAACAGATGTTCTGTATTTAATAAGCTATGCTGCCGGTGCGGCTTTCTTCCTATATATCGTGGTAATTGTTACATTCGATATCTTCACCCGCTCTGAAAAAGTCACTGTTGATCTAATCTATGGTGCGGTGAGTGTGTATTGGTTGCTGGGCCTGGTCTTTGCTTTTATTTATGTGTTGCTTGAAGTGTTTTTTCCGGGCTCATTCATAGGTAATAAGCTGGAGGCCGATTCAATAGGATCGTCTCTGTCTTCATTTGTCTATTTTAGTTTTGTGACTTTAACGACCCTTGGTTATGGTGATATTTCACCTCTGAGTCGTGTGGCAGGTGTGCTTTCATATTTGGAAGCGATCTTGGGGCAGTTGTATCTTGCGATTATGGTTGCCCGATTGGTGGGTATGTATTTGGTGCACTCTCAAACAAAGTAGCTTTATCTACATTTTAGCGCGATGACGAAATGGCGACGCCTTTGGCGTTGTGCTCTAGCCAGCCAGAAATTCGTTTTACTAGGATTTGATCAGCGCCGGAAAAGTCATGGCTGGCACCATTAATTTTGATTTGCCGGTATAAGATATAGCCTAGCCGGTTTTGAGTGTCACTTGTGGCCATGGCAGAACGTTTGAATGCGTTTATGCGATTTTGGCGGGTTGATGCATCACTTGAAATTTTCGCAGCCAAAGCGCGTTTCTTTGCTGTCGAGGCGATGTGATCAAGGTCTTGGCTGCCATATATATCCAGTATAGGCAGACTGATTTTCTCAAGTTTGCTAGTAATGGTTTCGGCTTTGTCCTCCCGTTCTATAACGCCAAGACTCACCGCAACAAATGCGCGGATTGAATCGTTTTTCTGATCAGCTAAATATGCAGTCGCCGCCATGGCGCCTGTGCCGTGACCAAGCAGGGCCAGGTTGTTTAAGCCTTTGTTACGCATGTAGGTGATCGCGGCATCGATGCGCTTGTTGATTTGAGTTTGTTTGTCGATGTAGTCGGCGCTGTTTGCAAGTGCGGGCAGGTGAATTGCCAGCGTGGGCCATCCATGCTCGGGCATTTTTTTTCGTAGAGGCTGGATCACTTCGGGTTTGTCGGGGTGGCTACCAGCATCGTGCAGCAGAATAATACCGCCTTTGGGTTGTCCAGTTTGGTCGGCATTAAATATGGCGAAGAATTTACTAGCATCTGCATCTAGCCAGAGTGGTTCACCATTCTCGAGTCCCGCTTCCAGCAACTTACCCTGGGCTTGATCTGAGTTACTAGCGGCATGGCTGGTGCTAGCCAGTGTCAGCATGCTGAACAGCAGACAGAAAAGTATGTTCATCACTGCAGTTACACGGTTTTTTCTATTAAAACAATGGCTTGGGAGGCCGGGGCCGTTATTGCCAGAGCTGGCTGTCGACTTTGCTGCGTGTTGCGCGATTTTATGTCGAAAATTCATAGGGTTAATTACGTGAAAAAAAAGGCTCAATCGGTTAAAGTTAGCGGCTATTTGCCCCCAGGGCTTAAGTTTTACCGAATCATTCGTAACTATATAAAGAGGTCTCTAGCCATGCCAGATTACAAAATCGCCCCTTCGATTTTGTCAGCCGATTTTGCCCGTTTGGGTGAAGAAGTTGTTGATGTATTGAACGCCGGTGCTGATATCGTCCACTTCGATGTCATGGACAATCACTATGTGCCCAACCTGACGATTGGTCCGCTGGTATGTGAAGCCCTGCGTAAACATGGTGTAACCGCCGACATCGATGTGCATTTGATGGTTAAGCCGGTGGATCGCATTATTCCTGATTTTGCCAAGGCCGGTGCAAGCTATATTACGTTTCACCCGGAAGCTTCAGAGCATGTTGACCGCACCCTGCAACTTATCAAGGGTGAAGGTTGCAAAGCTGGTCTGGTATTCAATCCAGCCACATCATTGGATGTGCTGAACTACGTTATCGACAAAGTTGATGTGGTGTTGCTGATGTCGGTTAACCCAGGCTTTGGTGGACAAAGTTTTATTCCTGCCACGCTGGATAAACTACGTGAAGCGCGCAAGATAATCGACGCGTCTGGTCGTGACATTCGCCTGGAAATTGATGGTGGTGTGAAGGTCGATAACATCCGCGAAATCGCTGAAGCCGGCGCCGATATGTTTGTTGCCGGTTCCGCTGTATTCGGTGCTGCCAAAGACAGCGATGCAAATAAATACGACACTGTGATTGGCGCCATGCGCGCAGAGCTGGCCAAGGCAGATCAGTAAATATGGCTTTAAATGGTAAACCAAAACTTGTCTTGATTGATTTGGACGGCACACTGGTGGACAGCGTGCCGGATCTTGCCTATTGCGTCGACGAGATGATGAAGGTGCTGGGCAAAGCGCCCTGGGGTATCGACAAAGTACGTACCTGGGTAGGCAATGGCGTTGATCGCTTGGTGATGCGCGCCCTGACCGATACGCTGTGGGACGATCCTTCTGAAGAAGTTTTCAACCAAGCGCAGCCAATCTTTATGGATCTGTATGCAAAAAACACCAGTGGCCGTAGCTGTCTCTATGATGGTGTGGTTGAAGGCATCGATTACCTCAAGGCAAACGGTTTCAAGGTGGGCTGTGTCACCAATAAGGCCGAAGCCTTTACCGTGCCGCTGCTGAAAGACATGGGTATTTTCAACAAGTTCGATATCGTCGTTAGCGGTGATACCACGCCGAAGAAAAAGCCTGATCCCATGCCCTTGCTCTATGCAGCTGAGAAGATGGGAGAGCAGCCGGCCGACTGTCTGATGGTAGGTGATTCCATGCATGATGTGGAAGCTGCACGCAACGCAGGTTTTGCTGTGGTGAGTGTGCCTTATGGTTATAACCACGGCATCGATATTCGTGAAGCCAATCCAGATGCTGTGATAGACTCGCTGGCAGAACTAAAAAATCTAATCTAAATAGATCAAAGATCAATGACTCTTGCCCGACAAAGACAAACCAAGATGAATCCTGCAGGTAAACGATGGTGAAGCCACGTTTGCTTGGGGATTGATTTGGTTTTGTATTTGATAAGGTAATGTAGGGTCTGTTGTGGTTTCATTTCTGTCACTGTTGTGTCTGAAAATGCGCCAATCAAGGCGCGAGGAGCGCGGTTTGGTGATTCCAAATAAGCGACGAGCAACGCCGAGTGGCGCATTTTCAGCCGCAACCCGGAGGGCTGGGCCGCTTTTCCCATCCCACTGCGTTGTCAGTCGCTTATGTAGATTAACTACACTGCGCGTCTTCCGCCTTGCGGGATGAAAAAAGTGGCGCCAGCAGTGACAGAAATGAAACCTCAACAGACCCTGATGACACGCGAAGAATTCGACGCCCTCGCAGCCGAGGGATATAACCGCATCCCAGTGATGCGCGAAGTGCTGGCGGATATGGATACGCCGCTAAGCACTTATCTCAAATTGGCCAACGGGCCATACTCCTACCTGTTTGAATCCGTCGAAGGCGGCGAAAAATGGGGCCGTTATTCAATCATTGGTCTGCCCTGCCGCACTGTGCTGCGCGTGCGTGGTCATGAGATGACGGTGGAGCATGAAGGCACGGAACTGGGTGTGACAACCGCCGAAGATCCCTTGGCCGCCATTGAGGCATTTCGTGAAGAGTTTAAGGTGCCCGAAGTAGCAGGCTTGCCCCGTTTTACAGGCGGACTGGTGGGTTACTTTGGTTACGATACGGTGCGTTATATCGAGCCGCGCCTGGATGGCAAGGCCAATAAAGATAAACTGGATGTGCCGGATATTCTGTTGTTGGTCTCCGACGAGGTGGTGGTGTTCGACAACCTGCGTGGCCGTCTCCATGTGGTTGTGCATGTTGATCCTTCGGTTAAAGGTGCCTACAAACAGGCGCAGCAACGCCTCGATGATCTAGTTGAACAGTTGCGCAAGCAGAGTCTGCCGTCGGTCAGCAAAAAGCGCGGCCGCAAGGTCAAGGAGCGTGATTTCAGATCTGGTTTCAGACGCTCAGATTTCGAAGCGGGCGTCGATAAAATCAAAGACTATATCGTTGAAGGCGATTGCATGCAGGTGGTGTTGTCGCAACGCCTTTCTATACCTTTTAAGTCCGAACCGCTGGACCTCTATCGTGCCTTGCGTGGCCTGAATCCATCACCTTATATGTTCTACCTCAACCTGGAAGAATTTCATGTGGCCGGTTCTTCACCCGAAATCCTGGCGCGCTTGGAAGACGGTGAAGTCACGGTGCGGCCCATTGCCGGTACTCGGCCACGTGGGGAAACACCTGAGCAGGATCTTGAGTTGGAGAAAGACCTTCTGGCCGATCCGAAAGAACTGGCTGAACATCTGATGCTGATCGATCTTGGTCGTAACGATGCCGGTCGTGTCGCGGAAATCGGCACGGTGAAGGTTACCGATAAGATGGAGATCGAGCGCTACTCCCATGTGATGCACATCGTTTCCAACGTCACCGGCAAGCTTAAACCCGGTCTGAATGCAATTGATGTGCTGCGCGCGACATTTCCCGCTGGAACATTGTCGGGTGCGCCTAAGATTCGCGCCATGGAAATCATCGATGAGCTGGAGCCGGTCAAGCGTGGTATCTACGGTGGTGCCATCGGTTACATTGGCTGGAACGGCAACATGGATACCGCCATTGCCATTCGCACCGCGGTGATTAAGGATGGCAAGCTCCACATTCAGGCGGGTGCTGGTGTGGTGGCGGATTCGGTGCCAAGAAATGAATGGGACGAGACCATGAACAAAGGACGTGCCATTTTCCGCGCCGTGGCCATGGCCGAAGCCGGTTTGGACAACATTGGTAAGGGGGGCTAGTTATGCTGTTGATGATTGATAACTACGATTCCTTCACCTATAACCTGGTGCAATATTTTGGTGAGCTAGGCGCCGATGTGCAGGTCTATCGCAACGATCAAATTACGGTGGAACAGATTGAAGCGCTGGCGCCAAAACACTTGGTGATTTCCCCGGGGCCTTGCACACCGAACGAGGCGGGTATCTCGATTGAGGTCATCAATCGCTTTGCCGGCAAGATTCCCATTCTTGGCGTTTGCCTGGGACATCAAAGTATCGGCCAGGCCTTCGGTGGCAACATCGTACATGCCAAACAGATCATGCATGGCAAGACCTCGATGGTGAAACACAAAGATATTGGTGTCTTCAAAGGTCTGACTAACCCGCTCGAGGTAACGCGTTACCACTCGCTGGTCATTGAGCAGGCGAGTTTGCCTGAGTGTCTCGAGATTACTGCCTGGACCGAAACGGCGGAAGGCGAGACCGACGAGATCATGGGCGTGCGCCATAAAGAGTTGTCTGTGGAAGGCGTGCAATTTCATCCCGAGTCAATCCTGACCCAGCATGGCCATGATATGCTGAAAAACTTTCTCGAACAGGCAGGGAGCCTCTGATCAATTCATGAACGGCTGCTCTGAGCCCAAAATGCCCAACTTCTGCGTTGCAAATCTTGGCAATGGACTCGCTATTACCTGCGTTTTGCGCCTTGAATTTGAACATTTTGAATCTCATATCAGCTCGCCCAGAATCAATCATAGGCTCCCAAGATAAAAGGACTGAGTGTATGGATATGCAAAGCGCAATTCGTGCCGTAACCGAAGGCAATAATCTAATGGCCGACGAGATGCATTCGGTGATGCGGCTGATCATGACGGGTGAAGCAACCCAGGCGCAGATTGGGGGGTTTCTCATCGGTCTTCGTATGAAAGGCGAAACGGTGGATGAGATTGCCGCTGCCGCCCAAGTGATGCGCGAGCTGGCTACGCCGGTCAAGATTTCCGCTGAGCATCTGGTCGATACCTGTGGCACAGGGGGGGATGCCTCTGGCGCCTTTAACATCTCCACTGCCTCGGCCTTTGTTGTCGCCGCAGCGGGTGCGAAGGTGGCCAAGCATGGCAACCGTTCCATCTCGAGCAAGTCCGGCAGTGCCGATGTGCTTGAAGCCGCCGGGGTCAGTCTCGATCTGACAGCAGAACAAGTTGCGCAGTGTGTTGAAGAAGTGGGTGTCGGCTTTATGTTTGCGCCCAAACACCACGGCGCCATGAAACACGCCATTGGTCCACGCAAAGAAATGGGCGTGCGTACTATATTTAATGTGCTCGGCCCCTTGACCAATCCGGCCGGTGCGCCGAATCAGGTGTTGGGTGTCTTTAGTGCTCAGTGGCTGGAGCCGTTGGCCCAAGTGCTGGGTCGTCTTGGTAGCCGCCATGTGTTGGTGGTTAACTCGGAAGATGGCATGGACGAGATCAGCATCGGCGCGCCTACCCAGGTAGCTGAACTGAAAGATGACAAAGTGACTCTTTACAGCATTACGCCGGAACAGTTCGGCATGCGGCGCATCGATATCAAGGCCATTGCCGTGGACGGCGCTGAGGCCAGTCTGGCCATGATCAAACAAGTGTTCGCCAATGAGCCGGGTCCGGCGCATGACATCGTTGTTTTGAATGCTGGTGCTGCGATCTATGTGGCGGGCTTGGCAGAGTCGCTCGAGGCAGGGGTCAAGCGAGCAGCTGAACTGGTTGCCAGCGGTGCCGCAGCCGAAAAACTGGATGCCCTAGTTTCCTTAAGCAAACAACTGGCCGGATAAGCAAATGAGTCAGCCTGATATTCTGCAAAAAATTCTGCGCCGCAAGGTCGAGGAAGTGGTGGAGCGCAGCGCAAAACTGAGTTCGCGTGAGCTGGCTAAGCAGGCTGAAGCCATTGCGCCAGCACGTGGTTTTGTGCACGCCATAGAAAACAAAATCAGGCAGGGCCAGGCGGCGGTGATTGCCGAAGTAAAAAAGGCCTCCCCCAGCAAAGGGTTGTTGCGCGAGAATTTTCATCCGGCCGAGATCGCTAATTCGTATGAAAATGGTGGTGCCGCATGTTTGTCTGTGTTGACAGATGCTGACTTTTTTCAGGGGTCGGAAGAGTATCTGAAGCAAGCACGAGAGGCCTGCAACATACCGGTGTTGCGCAAGGATTTTATCATCGACCCCTACCAGGTCTACGAGGCGCGTGCCATCGGTGCGGATTGTATTCTGCTGATCGTCGCAGCGCTGGGTGATGTCATGCTGGTGGAACTGAGTCAGCTGGCGCATCATCTCGGCATGGATGTGCTGGTCGAGGTGCATGATGCCCAGGAGCTCGAGCGTGCTCTGGACCTGCCGCTGAAACTGATCGGCATCAACAACCGCAATCTGCGTACGTTTGAAACATCACTGCAAACCACTATTGACCTGCTGGCGGATATCCCGGATGGTAAGGTTGTGGTGACTGAAAGTGGTATCCATAGCGCAGAAGATGTGAAACTAATGCGTGATCACAAGGTGAATGCCTTTCTTGTGGGGGAGGCCTTTATGCGTGCACCAGAGCCGGGTCAGGCACTGTCATCACTATTCTTTTGAGTGCGCTGAACGCTATATTTTTAGGTGCTAAAGACACAAGAACCGTAGCCGATAGTCCTTTAGCACTTTATTCTGCTACATAAAGGGACTCTATTAATGCGTAAGCAAATTCTTCTAAAGGGACTGTTGCCAACACTGGTACTGTTCTCCACTCAGGCGGCGGCATTGCCGTTTCAATCAATCGATCCTCGCTCAATGGCAATGGGTGGCACAGGCGTAGCCTCAGGCACCAGCGCCAATGCCGCTTTTATGAATCCGGCTCTGCTGTCGGTGGCAGGTGATGATGAAAATTTTAGCGTGGAACTGCCGATATTAGGGGTGCGTGTTAGTGACCCTGATGATCTTCTGGATGAAGTGGATGCCTACCAGGACACTAATATAGAGGCAAACCTAACAAATTCCATCGATGCGTTTGATGCAGCGGTGACGTCGGGTAACCCGGCTGCTATCCAGGCAGCGGCAACTAATGTTTCCACTGCTGCTGATGCAATGGTCACCCAATTGGAAAAGTTTACCAATAAACCCATCACTGCAGAAGTGTTTGGTGGCGTTGTCGTTGGTATTCCCAGTAAAAAGGTTGGCGCATCCCTGATGTTGAATGGCTATCTTGTTGGCAGTGGTTTGGTTGATTTCACCGCCGCCGACCAGGCCTTGGTGCAAGGCATAGTCGATGATGCAGCGGCAACCGGTGACGGCTCAGATCCTACTGCACTGGCAACCAACACGGCGGTTGCCGACCAGGTGGCAGGCACAGAGGATGTGGTGGATAAACTGACATCAGGTCTTGAAGGGCGTGGTGCCGTGATCACAGAAATCGGTATCTCTCTGTCACGCGAGGTTAATATTGGCGGCCATGACGTGGCCGTTGGCATCACGCCGAAATATGTCACCGTGGACACCTTTGATTACCGTGTTGATGTCAATACAGCTGATTTTGATTCTGACACAGGAAAAAATGACTATTCCGATTTCAATTTCGACATCGGTGCGGCCAAGGATTACGGCAACGGATGGAAGGCCGGGGCCGTGGTCAAAAATCTGCTTGCCAACGATTACACTACGGTACGCGGCAATGTCATCAAAATTGAGCCGCAATTGCGTGTTGGTGCTTCTAAGAGCAATGACTTGTGGACGCTGGCGGCCGATCTGGATCTGGTTGAAAACGAGCCGGCCGGATTTGAGTCCAAATCGCAATATCTTGGGCTTGGAGGCGCGCTTGACCTTTGGGGTTGGCTGCAGCTCCGAGGTGGGTATCGCCATAATCTCAGTGATTCCGACACCAGTGTTGCCAGCTTAGGCTTTGGTGTGTCGCCATTTGGTGTGCACATGGATGTTGGTGCTGCCTTCAATGGTGACGAAGTGGCAGCTTCATTTCAGCTCGGGTTTCGATTCTAGTTTTTCAGTATTTTTGTTCCAAAGCCCTGCCAGTTCTGGCGGGGCTTTTGTTTTTTGACAGAACATCCCCCGGTTTTGCGGTAAAATCTTGTTTCGAATTGGGCAAACATGCTGTTTAGGCGCGTGATTGTTCGCGGAATAGTAAGAAGGATGTAGTAAATGTCGATTAGAACACCGCTGGTAGGCTGTCTTGCCCCTGTTTTGATTATGTTTTCCAGCCAGACACTGGCTTTGCCGTTTGGCGCGATGGATCCTTATTCGTTCTCCATGGGGGGCACTGGGGTGGCCTCCGGCACCCGTGCCAATGCTGCGTTTTACAATCCCGCCCTGCTGGCGACGCTTGAACAGGATGATCGCTATAGCGTGCAGCTTCCCCTGGGTTACCGTCAATACGACCGTGACAAGGTGCACGATGCCTTGAATACCTACCAAGACAGTTTGTTGGAACAAAATTATGATACGGCGTTGAATAATTTTAAAACCGGCAATTATGGGGACGGCGGCACCCTTGCCACGGCGCAGCAAGAGGTGTTTGATCGGACGGCGCTGTTGCGCAACCAGTTGGAACTGCTGGTCGAGAAACCGATGCATCGCGAATTTTTGGGTGGGGTTGTGGTCGGAATTCCCCATGAAAAGCTTGCCATGTCGCTAGTTGTGGATGTCCGCATGGTCGGTGGTGCGGTGATCAATGTTACCGACAATGATCTGGATGAGCTGCAAAGGATAATGGATGACTTGAATAATGGTTCGCTCTCGACGGCAGAGACTTTCGACTCCACTCAGTTCACATCGGCCATGCAGGGGCGTGGTGTGACCTTGACAGAGTTTAAGTTGTCAGTGGCGCAGGAGCGTGATTTATTTGGATACAAGATGGCTTTTGGCATTACCCCTAAATATATACAGGCCACCAGCTTTGATTATGCAACGCCAGGCAATCTTGATACGGCTGAGTTCGATGCGTCATTGGGGCAGTGGGATTCGGATGCATTTGATATTGATGTCGGCGCTGCCAAGCGCTATGGCAATGGCTGGAGCACCGGCGCGTCTATTATTAATTTGATCGGACAGAAATATGACACGGTGCTAGGCAATCAGGTTAAGGTAAATCCTCAGGCCAGGCTCGGTGTTTCCCATACAACAGAATGGACCCTGGTAGCGCTGGACCTGGATCTGAATGAAGCCAACTCAACGGGCTTTGACTCAAAAACCCAATATCTCGCGATCGGGGCCGAACTCGATGTGTTTGATATGATCAATCTGCGTATCGGTTATCGTCATAATATGAGTGATACCGCGACCAGTATTGCAACTGCAGGGATCGGCATGGAAGTCTTTGGTGCTCAATTGGATCTGGCAGTGGGGGCCAATGAGGATGAGATTGATCTCTCTGCGCAGTTGGGCGTTTGGTTCTGACAAAGTCTTGCATCTAAAAAAGCCCGCTAATGCGCACTACTGTCCCATAGTTGAGCAGTAAAAAAAGAAAGCCTGAACCTTGCCTGTTAGAATGGTTTTGCGAAAAATCATT
>CALZIQ010000004.1 GCA_945787735.1 uncultured Chromatiaceae bacterium
GTCAGCGCCGCTGAGGTCTACACCGGCCTTGTCGCAGCCCTTCCAGTTGACCTTGGGTGCAGGGGGATCATCGCAACCGGCCTGGCTCAGCGGACTGCTAAGCAGCAGCGCCAAGCAAAAGGCGGATCTTAAATAGTGTTTTGTTTTGAGCGTCATGTTTGTCTGCATGATGGTTATGACAACAGGGTTCGCTCAATGTTAACAGGTTCTAGTTGGGTTCGGCCCAAAGATCGTGTTCGCTGGCCTCGATGATGGTGGCGCTTACCATGTCTCCCGTTTGCAGTCCGGGGGCGTCTTCCAGCATCACCAGGCCGTCGATCTCGGGGGCGTCGGCATAGCTGCGGCCGATAGCCTGTTCACCGTCACTTTCGTCGATTAGGATCTCCAGTGTTTGTCCGACCCGGTGACGCAGTTTGTCGGCGCTGATCTCAGCCTGTAGCTCCATGAAGCGCTGTAGTCGTTCTTCTTTGACTTCTTCAGGCACATGATCGGGCAGGTTTCTGGCACGGGCGCCTTCCACATTGGAATAGGCAAAGGCACCGACGCGGTCGAGTTGGGCCTCGTTCAGAAACTCGAGCAGCTGTTCAAAATCGTCTTCGGTCTCACCAGGGAAACCGACAATGAAGGTGCTGCGCAGTACCAGTTCAGGGCAGATCTCACGCCAATTCTGAATGCGCGCCAAGGTGCCTTCAATATTGCCCGGCCGTTTCATCGCCTTGAGTATTCTTGGACTGGCGTGCTGAAAGGGGATGTCGAGATAGGGCAGGATCTTGCCCTCGGCCATCAGCGGGATCACTTCATCCACATGCGGATAGGGGTAGACGTAATGCAGCCGCACCCAGATGTCCAACTCGCTCAGGGCGCTGGCAAGTTCGGTCATGCGTGTCTTGAGCGGGCGTCCGCCCCAAAAGCCAGTGCGATATTTAACATCGACGCCGTAGGCGCTGGTGTCCTGCGAGATCACCAGTAGCTCTTTGACACCGGCATTGGCCAGGTTTTCCGCCTCCTGCATCACATCGCCCACCGGGCGGCTGACTAGATCACCGCGCATGGACGGGATAATGCAAAAACTGCAATGATGATTACAGCCCTCGGAAATTTTCAGATAGGCGTAGTGCTGCGGCGTCAACTTGATGCCTTGGGGTGGAATTAGGCTGGTGAAGGGATCGTGCTCTGGTGGCAGATGTTGGTGCACCGCATCCATCACCTCTTTGGCCGCGTGTGGGCCGGTGACGGCCAATACCTGCGGATGGGTTTGCTGCACGATGTCGCCTTTGGCGCCGAGACAGCCAGTGACAATGACCTTGCCATTTTCATTCAGCGCCTCCCCGATGGCATCGAGCGATTCCTCCACCGCGGAATCGATAAAACCGCAGGTGTTGACCACCACCATGTCAGCGCCATCGTAATCAGGTGCTATTTCATAACCTTCTGCACGCAGCTGAGTAATGATCTGTTCGGAGTCAACCAGCGCTTTAGGACAGCCGAGGCTGATAAAGCCAACTTTGGGTGGAGTTTGAGACATACAAAAATAGCCCGCTTAGAGAGTTGCAAGCGGGGTATTCTAACTGAGTTTAGTGCGGCTGTAATGGTTGCAATCAGTTAACCACAGTCAGCTCACGCTGGTCGGTGGAATAGCGTTTGTTCTTTCTGCCAAGGTTGCAACAGGGTGGGGTGGCGAGGCGTTCGTTCAACAGCTCTCTGGTAATGGCCAGGGCCTTTTGTGTCACCATGCTTGCTTTATAGTGGTAATAGGTCAATTTGCACTCAATCGGTTCATGCAGATTATCGCGCCCATCAGACTTGAATTCGGTCCAGGCAATAATGGGTAGGTCGTTGAGGCTTGTGTCGACACAGACCCAGGAATCGTGGTCAATGATCATGTCAACATTTGTTAAGCCCTTGAGTTGCAGTCGAATTTGGGAAGGTTGGCGACGCAGGGCGAGGCGAATAATGTTGTAGTGTTGTGCCTCAACGCTGTTCTGCGCAACTGAATAGCGTGGTAATCCTTTTAATCTCCACATCATGGCCAGATCTCCATTGGTTGTGGTACGTCATTCGTGAAGCAAATTACATTCCATTTTTTTACTTCTAATAACTAGAGCGGCACATATCCAACAACTCTTTAATGAGGAATATAACTGGGGGAAAGCTTATGGCAGGCAAATGGAAAACTTGCCCCCACCATTGATGCCATGATTGCTTATCTGGATATGCCCGTGTTGTTGCTTGTTTTGATGGAGTTCCGCCACGACGCGGGCAAAATAGAGGCCGAGACCGGTATTGCCGCTTTGAAAATCTATTGCCGACTGGGAGGCGTTATCAGCCGCGAGCATATTGTCCGGGTAGCCGGGGCCGTCGTCGCTAACGCTAATGATAAGCTGCGATTGATCAATGCAGGCAGAAAGCAATATTTTATTTTGGGCGTAGCGGCAGGTGTTATTGAGAATGGTGTTCAGAATACCACTCAATAGGGCCTTGTCGAAAAACCAATCCAGTGCGTCATTACACTCAAACTCTGTAGTAAGTTGATGTTGCTCCAGGTTGGATTCATTTCCCAGCACGACATCTTCGAGGCAATCAAAAACATTGTGGCTATCGATATTGAGGAAATATTGTTTGTTCTCGATTCTGTACAAGGAAAGCAGCTGGACAAAACTGTTGTTTAAGCGCATGCCTTCATCATGCAACTGTTTAAGCGCATAGTGGCCCTGTTGTGAGAGAGTGGCCTCTTTGTCGAGTGAGTCAAGGTTGTTGAGGATGATGCTGAGTGAGTTTTTCATGTCATGCACCGCGCTTGACATGACTGTGGCGAGGTCAATGCTGTTAGAGTTGCTCATGCTTACCCTTCATGCATTTTGTTGACGATATCCCAGTAGGCTTTGTTGAGTAACTGGTGACGTTTTCTAAGTTTTTCATTGTTGCTTGTTTTGTCGAGGCAACGGCGTACCTTTGCCAGTAGGGGTGGCTTGCTGCCCCGCTGCTTGATCAACATGATGTAGGCCTGGGCACTGTTAATATTGATTGCCTGGTTCTCAGGTCCACGCTCGAGTGCCTGTTCAAACAGGGCGACGGATTCTTCCAATTTGCCATTTTCTAACAATTTCACCCCCTTGTTATTGGTGTCGATGATCTCTTGGCGGATTGCTGTGACAATCTGGTTAACGTTGTTATCTGAATCGGCGTCCTTATAGATCTGGCTGACTTTGTCGAGTAGTTCCTGATTATCATGGTTGTTTGTGATCAGTTGTGTCACAAGTTTGTCGGCGATGTCTGCTTTGCCATTGGCTAGAAATGCCTCGGTTAATTCTATGGCCAGTTCTTTGCTGAGGTGAGACTGATTTTTAGAGAATAGTTCGGCCGCCTCATCGATGGCTGCCCGGCTCTCTGACTCCCTGCCTATCTGTGAATAAATTTTTCCCTTCGACACAGACGCAGCCAGTTTAGCCTCAGAGTCATTTTTAAAATCATGTTTAAGCTGGTCGACTATTCTGAGCGCTTCTTTGCTGTTGTCGTTGGCAGTGAGTACATTGGCGAGTTTGGTGTAGTCACTTGATTGACACAAAATTGAATTTTTTGCTGTGCGCAGGGTTTTTTTGCGTGCACGTTCTGCAATGCTAAGGTTGTTATTCTGCTCTGCTAAGTCTGCTAGCGTGCGTTGGCGTAGGACAGATTTTGGCGATCGTTCGATCGCCATTTCTATGGTCTTTTGTGAAGCTTCGGTTTGTCCCTGTATTTGTTGGCATTTGGCCAACCAGTCATAGGCAGAGATATAGGCGGCATTTTCCTGGATGAGGTCTTCAAAGATTTGTTTAGCGTCTTCATATGCCTGCTGCAGAAATAGTATCTTACCAAAGCTGAACTTGGCCCAGGGCAGGTTGCGTTCGGTCATTACCTGTTGGCATAACTCGGTGGCCTCATCATAGCGATGCTCATTAATGAGTAATTCGCATTTCAATTTTAGAAATTCATGTCGGTGACGCGGTTTGTTATTTATTTCCTCAGTACATAGCGCAATGGCGGTAGTGTTATTGTGTTGGTCCAGTGCCTTGGCTAGTTTTTTCAGGTCACCTTTTTTATCGAGTAGTTTTTTAATTCGGTTTTGAAGTACTGAATGGGTAAAGGGTTTGGATAGGTAATCATCAGGTTGGTACTCGAGTGCTCCCATAACCATGAACGAGGTGTTTTCCGCCGTGACCATGATAAATACGGTCGAGTAGGCTAGCTTGTCGCGTAGCTTGACCTCTTCAAGCACCTGTTGGCCATCCTTGCCGTCGCCAAGGTTGTAATCGCACAGGATAATGTCGAAGTTGTTCTGGCAGATAATATCAACAGCTTCTTCACCATTACTGGCCATGCTGATATCGTCGGCACCATAGGGGACGAGCATACCGCGAATGGTCGAGCGCATCTCGGCAAAGTCATCAACGATGAGTATCTTTTTCCCTTTTAGTGACCAGAGCCCCATGTGGCAGAGAAACCTTGTGTAGTTGAATGGGTATCCTTTTATATAGCGCGCGCAGGGTCGAAAAGTTTAGTCTTCTATTCTCTGCTAAATAAATGAGTGTCCAGTGTTAGAGATGTGTCTGGGGGGTATACCTTAGGGGGGGCTCTGATTAATTCCCTGAAGCGGCACTGTCTGAGCTAAAAAGCAACTAAAATGCATGATTTACTCCATGCAAAGTCCGCTTTTCCGTGCCTTATTGCCTTGCCATCATCTGCTTGATGAACTTAATCAGATCATCCTTAAGTAACAATGGTCCGAATTTATTTGTTGCTACTAAGAATTTTTCTTCGGAAAAAGGATAATTCCATCTTTAACTAATTGTTCGTACCAGCAAACCTGGTCGCGACCGTTTTGTTTGGCGAAGTAGAGTGCGTCGTCGGCACGCCCGAGCACCTTGCTGGGTATGGTTTCATTAGCGATTTCAACAGCGCCGATACTGACACTGATGTTACCAATCAGTGGGAATTTATGATTTTTCAAGTTTGTCATGAAGCGGTTCAGCGCAATGGTTGCGCCAGTCTTGTCTGTGTTGCGCAGGATCACTACAAACTCTTCCCCGCCAAAACGAAACAGTTTGTCCGCATTGCGAAAGGTGGTTTGCATTAGGTTCGACATTTCAATCAATACTGTATCACCATGAAGATGGCCATATTGGTCATTGATTCGCTTGAAATAGTCGATATCAATTTCGGCTAGCCAGTTGTCTTTGCCTTTTTTGTTGGTGCGGCGTTGGGGTAAGTCGGCGGCATTTTCGCAGGATAGCCCGCTTTGATGCCACTCAGTAAGTATTTTTCCCAAGTCCTGATCGAAGGTGCGACGATTAAGCAGGCCGGTTAAGGTATCGTGCTCACTTTCGTCTAACAAGCGCAGGTAATTGTTGTAGATCTTGAAATAGCCATCGATGATAGCTTTATTGGATTGGTAATCTGCGTTTCTGCCACACAGGCAGAAGATGCCGCTTACTTTTCCCTGAAAGTCGCTTATTGGATGTAGATAGGCACACCTGCTTTGATCCTGTTCCACTAGGATTGGTTGTCCCGATTCCAGGCACTTGATCAGCTTTTGACGATCCTGCTCGCTGATACTTGGGCTGTCATCTGGTTCGTCTATATGGAGTCCATCACTGTCGAGATAGATGGCAAGATGAAAAATCGGCCTGTTGTATTCATAGGTGATTTTGTATAGGTTGATGCGGTCTACGTTGAGAAGATCGTAGAGGCTGCGTGCGAGACTGTTTTCCAGCGCATCACGTTCAGAGTGGCCCGTGAAGTGTGCAATAGCATCAACAATTCTGTCGGCCGAGCGTTTTTTAGTCATTCTCCTTCCCACCACCTTAAGTCGATCTTGTTTTTGATCTTCTGTTTTTTTTATATTTTCGTTCTTTATAACACACTAAATTAACCAATAATTAACAATAGTTCAATTATTCACTAATTTAGCCTTTTGGTTTGTGGTGATATTCTCTCGACAATTGTTAAAAATATTGAAGTTGTTTTTGTTCTTCACTTTGTCACTTTTTGAGACTGTGTTGGTTTGTGAGCTAGGGAGGAAGACAGGGGTGCGTCTCGTGGAAGTCGTGAGAATTTACCCTCGGGTGGGTAAGCCTTTCTGCGTAATCTAGAGAACCAAACTATGAATCAACTGTGGAGAAGCTTTTTTCCGGGCTGGTCGTTGTAATTTAACTTAAGGGAATAGAGCTGTCCGCTTTAGAACAACTCAACCTCAGAGGGTGTAATGGCTTTGGCGGGTGAAATTTTGCCTTCAGCAACCAGTTTTTCGAAATTGGCAAGCTGGTTACGGCCATGTTTCTTGGCGTAGTAAAGAGCATTATCAGCATGCCCCAGAATCTCGGCCGGAATGGCTTGGTTGGTAATTTCTACGTAGCCGATGCTGACTGTGACATTGCCCACCTGGGGGAATGCAAATTCTTCGATATTTTTTCGGAAACGCTCGAGTATCAAACGAGCATCTGTCTGATTTGTTGTGCGTAAGATGACAACGAATTCCTCACCACCGAAACGAAACATTTTGTCATATGTTCGAAATGTTTTGCGCATGATATTTGATAGCAGCAACAAAACCTCATCACCATAGAGGTGGCCATATTTGTCATTGATGTGCTTGAAAAAGTCGATATCAATGACAGCTAGCCAGTTGCCCTTTTTATCACTGCTATTCCGTCGGCGGCGGGGCTTATTGTTGTTAGTAAGCAATGAGGGGTCACTCACTTGATGTGATTGAGTTAATATCTTACAAAGATCTCGGTCAAAGGTGCGCCGGTTCAACAGGCCAGTTAGGGTGTCGTGCTCAGTCTTGTCGATTAGATGTAAATGGTTGCGGTAGATCGTGAATAAGGAAGAGATGAGTGGTTGGTCGTTATCGGGTGCTGTTTCAAAATTTCGTACACAGAAGATGCTGGTGATCTGATCAAGGTAATTGAAGACAGGGTAGAGCATGGCTGTGTCATTTTGTTTGATCGACGTAAAGGTGGTGCATTTTCCTGTGAGGCAGTCGTCGAAGGCTGCAATTCTTTGCTTGTCATGGACTTTTGGCGGCGATTGATCTGCCCCGTAGACAACTCGTTTGTCGTTCGAGAAATCCAGCATGCAGTAATACTCTGGCTGGTTATATTCGTACAAGACCTTATACAGTTTGATTTGGTCAATATTAAGCAGATCTAATAAAAGCTCGGCAAAACCGCTGTCGAACAAGTCGCGATCTGTATGGCTCGTAATCCTGGAGATGGCCTCTGCAACTCGACTCGAGGAAATTAATTTTTCATCCGAGCTCATGTCTGCTTGAGTGTTGCTCTTGTCATATGCCTGAACATTGATATGTCTAGCTAAGGGATCACATTTGAGTTTACGGCGTCCTTATCCGAATCTTTACCTTACCGATGAAATTCAAGCAACACAACCACTTAATTACAAAGGGGATTTGATGGATCAGCTATAGTTTAGTCAACTATTATTAAATGCAATACGTGAGAGAAAGCGCCTTTGCCCGTAGGGTTGGCGTTTCCAGTCTGTTGAAGCCCGGAAGTAAAGACAGAAGTTTAGGCTGGGCTTGTGTGGCTTTTTTGCAGGGTGTTAACTACGGCATCGATGGCGCGTTCGAAAATGGGTAGGTTGTCGACCAGTGCTGCCTGTCCGGAGCGAAATTTGGCGGCGAGCTGGTTAAAGCTGAAATCGGCAGCGACTTTGAATTTCCAGTTGATAAAGGTACATTCGCCCAACATGCCGCTCTTCCAAGCCAGTTTTATCTTTTGCGTTTTGCCATTGCTGTCTGTCAAAGAGATCCATTGGCCAGTGCTGAGTTCTTGCACCATGGCCCAGTAGCAGTCATCAATCTCTGGGATGGTTTTGTCATTATCTGGTGTCGATGTCATGACAATTTCTTCTATGTCAGATTCAAACAGCTCAGATACGATTGCTTTTTTGCGAGCAATTTCTGCATTGTCTTTGTCTGGATTAATGTCGCTGAAAACATCACCCAGGAGATCATTTATATCACCGGCTTCAGCCAAACTATTGCGCATGGCGGCAAGTTCATTCTCGATATCTTCCTGTGTATTGGATGATTGGCCAGCCTCTGAAGCGTCTGCCTTTACTCTCACCGTTTTAAGCTTAGAGTTCTCGCCACGCAGGCTGGCGATATGCAATGCTTCAAGGTTAGCCAGCAAGGTATCTAACTTTGCCGGAGGGTAATAGATAACTTCCAGTTCTTTGTGCAGTGTATTAACTAGTTGGGGAATCAGTTTGCCTAGCCTTTGCCTGTCGACTTTGCCGTTATTGGTTTCGGTCGACCAGATTAGCACATCGATAAAACGTAGGTTTTCTTTCCAATGTTCACTGTTTTCACCATCATCGAGATAGGTATTGATCATTACTTCTTTCCAAGGGCCATCGATCAGTTCAAATACTGCCTTGGGCAGATGTTTATTTTGAATGGTTGAGGCAATGACATCAGTAACCCAGGTACGGCTTAGGGCTTGTTGTTCACGCTGTTCAATACGCTTTTTGCTTGTTTCCTGTAATTCCTGCTCACGCTCAGAGTCGGCTTGAATGAATTGCTCAAACTCGCTTAGCAATTGTTCGAATATGCCTGGATCATCTTTAAAGCCAGTGCAGATACTGTTGACGCTGTCTTCTATCTTTTGAATGAGAGGGCAACTTTCACTGGTGATGTCATTGCTAAGACCGGCTGCCGATTTTGCCATCTGATTAAGCAGTTTTTTAGCCGGGTGTTCCTTAGAGGCGAAGAAGTCACTGTCGACAAGGGCGATTTTGATCATTGGGATTTGCAGGCGTGCCAGTAGCGCCTTCGCGATTGTGGGTAGATTGTCATCATCCAGAATAAAATCAAACAGCATGTCAATGATGTTGATAATGTCGTTATCCACCGTGCTAATCTTGCCGACGCTTTTTAAGCTTGATAGCTCATTGTGGAAAGCCTCGGTTGATGTTGTCAGGTTCAGTTGCTGCAGATTTGATAAAAGTTCGATGACTTCGGTATTTATATTTCGAGTTGCGTGTTCAAGACTGGCTTGTTTGCTGCTATGAAAGCCCTCTAGCCCCTGTGCGTGCAACAGACTCTGAAGTGTGTTCAACGTGGATGGAGGGTGTGATGATTCCCGGTAGCCTGCGCCGTTGTCGAGAGAATTTTGGGTCGGGCTAACCGATGAGTTATCTAGCCAGGAAGCTTCTTCCACTCTGGCTTGGTTGTGGTGACTGCTGCCTGGTTGCTTTTCTACCTGCATCTTAAGCTTTGGCAGAATGCCGGCAGAGATAAACAAAACATTGGTTTCGTCATACAGGGCCTGCAAATTCGACAGTACGTGTTTGTCGAAAAGCTTGTAGATAATGAGTTTGATCTTAATGTCGGTATTGAGCGATCTGACTGCCTCATCAAAGGCATGGCAAATCGATTTTGGGCCAATAGGAATCAGGTCGATATCTTGTTTGTCGATGCTTGAAATTTTGCTAAAGCGCTTCTCAATCGCATACAGTTCACGCGGGTATCGACTTCTGATTTTAGACACCATGCCGTTGATGGCGAGAGATTCTTCTAGATCAATTTCATCTAAAAGGCTCATTTCGTCAAAGCCCGTTTCAATGGCAGGCGAAGAGTTGTTCAAATTATCTAGAGGTGGTTGAGAAAACTCGTCAAAGCTTGTGTTTAAATGTAGTTTAAATCCAGACTCAAGGCTTTTACGCGTTCTGCGCAATTCGCGCATGGCATCAAAATACGTGTTTTGCTCTTGGTTGTTATCCGCCTTGTCCGCGAGTTCAAAAAGGATGTCATCGGCATTGTCCAACATGCGTTGTAGCAATGCGGGCAGATACTTGATAGCGATGTTACGACTCTCTTCAAGCAAGTATTTGGTTTGAGCAAGTTTCTCTTTTGCTCTAAGCTGGATTACTTTTCCTTGCTGCATATTTTTCAACCTTATACGGTTATTAATAACCTGTATTCTCGGATATCTACTGTTGTAGTTAACGTCAACTATAGTGGATGTTTGAGTAGGAGAAAGGGCGTTATTCAGGATGTGTGAAGTGCGTCATGAAACGAGTGAGCACTAGTCCTCACTATTAGTGGCTATTGGTAGATTCTGATATTTTTATGAATGCTGACAAAGTCGATTAATTCGTCGCGGAGTGCTTTTTTCCTGCAACCCCAGAGCTCATCCCATGGTACCAAACGGTTTAAGCCACATTTGCTTGATAGGTTTACGCTGTTGCTTTTAGAGGGCAAGCGCTAGCGAATGGCTTTGTAATCCAGGGCATCGATTTCGACGTTGATTGCCGCATTGCAGATTTGGGTTTCGAGCGATAAACAGGATGTTTTTGATCGCAGGTCTTTGTTCAGCGCCCTGAGCTTTTGGTATTCATGCTGATTCTAACTGCGATCATCCGTTTCGGTGGGCAAGTTGGGGATGGCACGAGCTGGATTCTTGCCTGGATCAACTGTCAGCGGCGCGGCGTTCCCTTCGTTCTGTTTGCGGTTCAGGATCAGTTTTTCTATCAGGGTCGTCAGCAGCAGAGTAAGAAATTACCACGCTTGGCCCTGCTAATGCTTTGATGCCTTTGCGGCTTGTCAGGCTGACCATGTTTAAGCGTCCACACTTGGGGCAGGTGGATTTGCGATAAATCGCAATGTGATAAGTAGTCCAGCCTAGTGGGATCAACATGAGTGGGAAAATGGAGGAAAACATCGACAGGCTGAAAAAAATCATCCACATCAGGATGTCAACGGCAAAGCTCCCCATGCCTTGGGTGGTGGGTTGGCCGACGTGGTAACAATTTGTACAGATTCTGTCTTTCATCATGATTTTCCTGTGGTTAACTGGTTTTTAGCTGTCCACTGCATTCCCTTAGCACAACAAAGCGGGTCTTCAGGGCTCTGGGTCTACAAAAAAGCCCCTACATTTTATGTTATCAAATTATTCTCAGAACCTGCGCAGTCTTTAGCTTAGGTGATGAAATCGCGCCTGTTCTGAACGCTCGCTTAAAGCCTGACCATATAAATAAGGTATGCAAGAAGATCAATCTGATCTGATGGCATTCTTATTCCGTCATGGCTGGCCTTAGATTGGTGCCTCGGCTGCCTAACGGGCGGCGTTGATTTGCATTTTTCCAATTGACTTGTTTTTGTCGCTAAATTATGTACGGCAGACTTCTAGTAATTTCATTGTTGTTATCAAGGAAGTCGAGAAGAGTGCGTGTCACCAAGGGCCGCAGGCATACTTGTTCTGATAGGCGTGATTTAGCATGTCGCGTAAGTTGACGCTTGGCATTACCTTGCTCCTGCTTTGTTTGTTGCTATCACGCAATTTCTTTCATCTAGCACGACTTCCATCAATTGCAATAGTTAGAAGTGATATTTGCATCCAGCGTAGTGATCGTGTTTCAGCTTGCTGGCCATCGATATACGCGGGTCTTAATTGTTTTATTGCTGCACCAAGAGACCGCATTTCCCTCAAGATTAAATATGCTTGCTTTTGAGGGTGTGTGGCAGAATATCAGCGAGTTTTCCGCCGCTAGCTGTGTTGGGTTTGGTGATTTGAGTTTATTAGTATTTATTAAAGGTTGGATGTGGGATTTGGTATGACTATGATTTCTGACTATTTTGCTCGTAATTAAATAGACTTGCTTCTGTGTTTGATTAGCAATATGATCGCTTCTTGTACCCCATCGATGCATCCACTTGCATTGACAATAATAAATAACAAAGATTCATAACATCAATTGGCATTAATCATCGGCGATCATTAGTATTCGCCTGACTAATCGTTTTGAGGTCTCAATCAACCACAGCAGGAGTGAACTGACTATGGCAAAAAAATATGATGCTGGTGTAAAAGAATACCGCGATCTGTACTGGGCACCGGACTACGTTCCTCTCGATACCGACTTGCTGGCCTGTTTTAAGGTGGTAGGGCAAGCTGGTGTCCCGCGTGAGGAAGTTGCTGCTGCGGTAGCGGCAGAAAGTTCAACTGGTACCTGGTCTACTGTATGGTCTGAGTTGTTGACCGACCTTGAATTCTATAAAGGTCGTGCGTATCGCATCGAAGACGTGCCGGGTGATCCCGACGCTTTCTATACTTTCATTGCTTATCCTCTGGATTTGTTCGAAGAAGGTTCGGTTGTTAATGTGCTGACCTCTCTGGTTGGTAACGTATTTGGTTTCAAGGCCCTGCGTACTCTGCGTCTGGAAGATATCCGTTTTCCGATCGCCTTCATCAAGACTTGTGGTGGTCCTCCTGCTGGTATACAGCTGGAGCGCGATCGTCTGAATAAGTACGGTCGTCCATTGCTGGGTTGTACCATCAAACCTAAGCTGGGTCTGTCTGCTAAGAACTACGGTCGTGCGGTATATGAGTGTCTGCGCGGTGGTCTGGATCTGACCAAAGATGATGAAAACATCAACTCTCAGCCATTCATGCGCTGGCGTGATCGTTGGGACTTCGTTGCTGAAGCCATCGACAAGGCAGAGCGCGAAACCGGTGAGCGTAAGGGGCATTACTTAAACGTTACAGCGGCTACTCCAGAAGAAATGTACAAGCGCGCTGAGTACGCTAAAGAGCTGAACATGCCTATCATCATGCATGATTTCCTGACGGGTGGATTTACTGCTAACACTGGCCTGGCTAACTGGTGTCGTGAAAATGGCATCCTGCTGCACATTCACCGTGCCATGCATGCTGTAATCGACCGTAATCCACACCACGGTATCCACTTCCGCGTATTGGCCAAGTGTCTGCGTCTGTCTGGTGGTGATCAGCTGCACACTGGTACCGTTGTAGGTAAGTTGGAAGGTGATCGTCAGTCAACACTAGGTTTCGTAGACCAGTTGCGTGAGTCTTTCGTTCCTGAAGATCGCAGCCGAGGTGTTTTCTTTGACCAAGACTGGGGTTCAATGCCAGGTGTATTCGCAGTAGCTTCTGGTGGTATCCACGTATGGCACATGCCTGCGCTGCTGAATATCTTTGGTGATGATTCTTGTTTGCAGTTCGGTGGTGGTACGCAGGGTCACCCATGGGGTAATGCTGCAGGTGCTTCGGCTAACCGTGTAGCACTGGAAGCCTGTGTTAAAGCCCGTAACGAGGGCCGTGAACTTGAGCGTGAAGCACGTGAAATTCTGACAGAAGCTGCCCAGCATAGCCCAGAGTTGGCTATTGCGATGGAAACTTGGAAAGAAATCAAGTTTGAATTCGACACTGTTGACAAGTTGGACGTTGCATAACGTCCCGTCTTTCCTGAACAACGTACGAATTAACAGAGAGGAATAAAGATGAATACCGGAATTGTAGGTGATTATCAAACCAAGGCCCAATTAGAGACTTTTAGTTATCTTCCTAAGTTCACCGCTGAAGACGTGCAAAAGCAAATTGCATACATTATTGCCAATAGCTGGTCCCCAGCGATTGAACATGAGCATCCAAGTAATTCCATGGATCACTACTGGACTATGTGGAAGCTCCCCTTCTTCGGTGAAACTAATATGGGTAATGTGTTGACTGAGCTCGAAGCATGTCGTCGTGCCTATCCAGATCATCATCTTCGTTTGAGTGGTTACGACTCATATAGACAAAGCCAGGGTGTTAGCTTTGGGGTTTATGAAGGTTAAGAGCTAAGAAGTAAGTTAAATCACGAGCGTCAGAAGATGAATGTGAATAGCTGCACAGCTATTCGCATTCAGAACTGCCAGTACGGAGATGACAATGGCACAAACAGCACGCGAAGCATCATTGGCTCGCCGCAAGGCATTATCGTCAAGTGGTAAAGCCGCAATAACAGGAAAAGTTGATCGTACTCGCGCGGCATCTGCTGCTGCGGCTACAACATCGGTGCCGGCGACAAGTGCACCTGCAGCATCAGCGTCTGCTGTAACGTACGCTGCTGCTCCTAACGCAGTTGCGCAGAGTGGCAGCAGTGCACGTAAAGCTGCATTGTCACGACGTATTGCAATGTCAAAAGGCGGCAAAAGGGCTGTAGCAAGTGCAGATAGAGTGCGCACTGGCGCTGGCCGCGCTTCAACAAACACCCCTGCAGCGGCTGAGCGCAAAGAAGGTTGTGATTGTGGGTGTGGTGAATGCGGTGGAAAGAAAAAGTCTGCTGCAGCAACAGGCGATTTGAACTTGTCATCGCTGGCCGTCCCACAAGTTACTGTAAATGTACCGAACAAAATTGCAATGAGTCCTGCCAAAGCGGCGTCATTGTCGCGTCGTAAGGCTTTGTCTGCTAAAGGCAAGGCTGCGTTAAAAGGTGGCTCCGTGAGTGAGGCAAGTGCAGCACGTGCAGCTAATCCAAATATTAGTAGCCGTGAACTGGCTCAGGCATTGCGTCAGCAGCGCAGCGCTAAAGGCAAGACGGATAAGAAGAATACATCTGCGGTTGCGACAGGTCCTGGTCGTCATCGTAAGCCTCAAGAACCAGCGGAAGATCAGCCCTGGAAAGTTGGTGTGACTGAAACGGCTTCTGGCCAGGCAGTTACGGGTACCATGGTAGATCGTGTCGCAGAAGTAACGGGAAATGAGGCAAGTACCTGCCGCACTGTTACAGGCACAGAGTACATGGGGGCTGATGTTTTTCAAAGTTACTGTAAAGCTGAACCAAAAGCCGGTTTTAACCGTGTTTCTGTGACGACGACAGGTTCAGGTAATCCGGTGAGTGGCATTAGTGTTAGTCGTAGCGCCAAAGTAACTGGCAACGAGCCAGGCACATGTAAGGCGGTCACGGGAACTGAATATGTATCTTCAGAACAGGCTAATGCGTTCTGTGCGTCAAAAGCTCCAACTAAGCCGGCCAAGATTACATTGGCTGAAACGGCTAAGGGTAAAACAGTAAGCGGAAGCAACGTTGGTCGTTCAAGTAAAGTAACGGGTGATGAGCCTGGTTCTAATCGCCAACTAACTGGTACTCAGTATATGCAAGCCGGAAACGGAAATGCACCGACAAAAGTTGGAGTGAGCAAAACGCTACGCGGTGGTTCCGTTTCAGGTACACAGGTTGGCCGTAGCGACAAGGTGACAGGTGATGAGCCGGGTAGTTGCCGTAATGTTACTGGCGATGATTATGTAGGCGCAGAACAATATTCAGGTTTTTGCAAGAGTGCGCCTGCACCGACTGATCAGAAGGTAGGTGTGTCTGCCACTCTGATGGGAAAGGCTGTAACAGGTACCATGACTGATCGTGGTCGAAACGTAACGGGTAATGAAGCGGGTACCTGTAAAGCCGTTTCCGGCACGCCTTACGCCGGTTCTGCGCAGGCAGAAGCGTTTTGTTCATCGCCTGAAAAGTTTATGGCGATGGCGCGTGCACGCAAAGGTACGAGTAATGTAGGGCCGGTCGCTACGGGTCTTCAGCCGGGGATTAACGGTGTAATGACTGGCGCTGCCAAAGGTGCTTGTGAGCCTGTAACAGGCACGCCTTATATCGGTGCGGATCAGGCCGCCAATGCATGCCCAGCAACTGCGGCAACGCCAGTGAGTCCTGACTTTCCTCAGCCTATCGCAGGTCAGCCTTGGGGAGAGTTCAGTGTCGCGCCACCTTCAGGTGGTGCGTATCAAGGTGCTCAGGTGAGCGGTATAACAGGTAGTCGCTATGAGCAAGGGCAAATTACCGGACCATTTGGGATGGCTGATGGCAAGGTAACAGGCACAGAAGAAGCGCGCTTCGGCGGGGGTGCTAAAACGGCAATGCCTGAGCCTGTTGTTGAGCCGATTGGAATGGTTGACGGCCCTGTTAAATCGCGCGTTACCGGTGAGGGTATGGCGGCTGGCCAGAAGATTACTGGCGACGATTGGGATCGTGGTGATCGAGTTACAGGTACTGAAGGTAATTCTGCGACACGTCGTAATCCCACGCTTCGTGGTCCTACGCCTATGGCTTCAATGGCTGTGGTCAACAAGCGTAATGAAGAGGCACCTGTACCAGTAAGCAAAGTAACAGGAAGCAGTGGTAATACAGAGAAAGGTTCTTTGATTACTTATTCTGGTGGTGCTCGCGGTTAATAATCCCGGCATTATGTAGGTAGAAAATGATTAGGCGTAGACCAACAAGTTCTTTGTCGAGAAGTAATCGAGAAAGAGCAGTTCAGCCAAAGACAGCGAATAGTAGTCGCTCATCAATGATGAGACCTCTGACTGCTGTGTCTGGCTCCGCCGATCATCCACTGGTAGATGGCTTTGAAAACAGCCATTTGTATCAATACGAGACGTCAGTCAAAAAAGCGTTTGATGCAATTGTGCCAACCTTGAAAAAGGTTTCGGCATACCAGCACGAAGAAGATTTTGTTGTACGTGTGCAAACAGTAGCCATGCAACAACTTGGGTTTGAGTTGCCAGATGAAATACTGGAAAACGCCTGGGTTGATCAATTGGACATGCGTTCATTGTTTGCTTGGTGTGTGTTCAAGACTTATCACCGTTTTTGTGATGATTTTTTTGGCAAAGCACCACTGAACAATAAAAACGCTGAAGGGTTTCAGAGCTTTCTTCAGCAGTGTGGTTTCCACACCTTGGATGTTTCGCCCTGTGCAGACGGACGACTGGCCCATGCTATTCGTTACGTCCTAAGGCTGCCGATTGAAGCGGTTCGCCGTAAGTCTTACGCTGGCGCCATGTTTGATATTGATAACAGCATCCAGAAGTGGGTAGAAACGGAAATGCTGCGTTACAGGGAAGGCCAGCCAAATACGGCAGATGCATCGACGCGTTATCTGAAGACTGTTGCCTATCACTTCAGTTCGGTTGATCCGAGTCATGAGGGTTGCGCGGCGCATGGCTCTGATGATGCGAAAGCGGCAGCGGAAGGTTTGAATCGTTTGTTGGCGTTTCAGCAGGCAATCGAAAACAGTTTTTGTTGTGGTGCCTCTATCGATCTGTTGTTGTTAGGTATTGATACAGACACTGACGCAATCAAGGTGCATATCCCTGATGCGAACGGCAACATTGATTTAGATAAGTTTGTTGATGCCAGAGAGGTTTATCTGCAAACACAACGCTTGTCAGCGACTGAGGGAATGCAGCGAATCGAACAGATGATTCGTAATGTGCAAGAAAGTGTTAACGAAGGGATGTTGAAGCTGATAAGCAAGCTGCTCGTTAACAACTTGTCGCAAATTGAATATGTACGTCGCTACTTTGGTAGCAACTACAAAGATATCGGCCATGCTGAACGTTTTATCGGAGCAGGTATCGGTTTTGAAGAGGTGCAACTACGCAATCTGACATATTTTGCGTATTTGGACACTGTTGAGGAGTCAACGGCTGACTTTGATGTTGGCATTAAGATCTTCAGTAAACTGAATGTTGCAAATGGTTTGCCGGTGCCCGTTGTGATTCGGTTTGATTATCACGGCCAGGTTCCCGGGGCACGTGAAAGAGCAGTAGAACGTTGTCAGCGTGTTTCAGATGCAGTGGAGAGCAGATATGGCGAGCTTGCAGAAAAAGGTTTGTTGCACACGCTGCTGGTAATTCGTGATTGCAATGCAAACGGCCAGATAGAGATTTTAGGTTCGTCGTTGAAAACGGCGATATAGCGCGGAGATGACCAGGTGAAAATCGTTCAGGTAGAAAAACCTTTGGTGTCGACCAACCGCATTCCGGAAATGGAGCACAAGCATTTGCAAGTCGTGCGTGATGGTTCTTCGTTAGCCGTGGCCGTTGACGCCGTAGGTGCTAAACCTGGAGATTGGGTGATTTGTGTTGGTAGTTCGGCCGCGCGTGAAGCTGCAGGGAGTAAAGGGTATCCGAGTGACCTGACCATCGTGGGCATAATTGACCACTGGGAAGAAGAATAGGCTGTCAGCCGTGGATATCTACCAGGCAGAAAAGACATTGGTTTGTACTAGCCGTATACCCGGCTTAAAACAAGCTCCTTTGCGTATCTTACGTAGCAGAAGCGGCAGTAAAGTGGTAGCAACCGATCCGGTTGGTGTAAGAGAAGGTAATTGGGTTTTTACCTCAAGTGGCTCGGCAGCACGTTTTGCACAAGGCGACTTTGAAGTACTGACTGATTTAACGATTGCAGGAATTATTGATAACTGGCAAGAAGACGCCAGTCAATAAATTTAAAGACAGTAATTTTAATTTAACTGAGATATCAGGAGACAAACAAATGGCTAGTGAAAACTACGGTATTGCCTTGGGTATGATCGAAACTCGTGGCTTAGTGCCAGCAATTGAAGCAGCAGATGCGATGACCAAAGCAGCTGAAGTTCGTCTGATTGGTCGTGAGTTTGTTGGTGGTGGTTATGTCACTGTTTTGGTTCGTGGCGAAACAGGCGCAGTAAACGCAGCCGTTCGTGCGGGTGCTGACGCTTGTGAACGTGTTGGTGACGGCCTTGTGGCTGCGCACATCATTGCACGCCCTCATAAAGAAGTTGAGCCAGTATTACCAACTGGTGGCGCTGCTTAATTTAAGCACATTATTTTTTAAACGAGACATTAGATACTCTAGAGGAGAGCGAAGATGGCCAATGATAATTACGGTATTGCTCTGGGCATGATTGAAACACGTGGTTTAGTGCCAGCAATAGAAGCAGCAGATGCAATGACTAAAGCAGCTGAAGTTCGTCTGGTTGGACGTGAGTTTGTTGGTGGCGGTTACGTTACCGTTCTGGTTCGTGGTGAAACAGGTGCAGTGAACGCAGCCGTTCGTGCCGGTGCTGATGCCTGCGAGCGTGTCGGTGACGGCCTTGTGGCTGCACACATCATCGCCCGCCCACATAATGAAGTTGAGAATGTATTAGGCAAGAAGTAGCATATGCTACAAATTTTACAATCCAAACAAGCCATTTTTCATAAAGGAGCATAAGGCCATGGCAAATGAAACATACGGTATTGCATTGGGTATGATTGAAACCCGCGGTTTGGTACCGGCTATTGAAGCGGCGGATGCGATGACAAAAGCAGCGGAAGTGCGCCTTGTAGGTCGCGAATTTGTTGGCGGTGGTTATGTCACTGTGCTCGTTCGTGGCGAAACAGGTGCTGTGAATGCGGCTGTTCGTGCCGGTGCCGACGCGTGTGAGCGTGTGGGTGACGGACTTGTAGCTGCACACATCATTGCTCGCCCACACAAGGAAGTTGAGCAAGTACTGGGTGGTGCTCAGGCCTAATATTGAGATGAGTGCATTGCGGGGAGCTGTTTTTTTACATGCTCCCAGCCATGTCTCTCGTACATACCTGGTTCTCATAGAGCAGCGTTAATGATGCAGGATCCTACGGTACTTGGATATCTTGGTCGGGCTTTAAGCCTCGAAATGTCAGCTGTGCAGCAATATCTGGCGTTAGCGAGGCTGTTGGAAGTTCGTGGCATGACCAAAGCGGGTGAAAAATTCCGTCATGAAGCACAGGAAGAAATGGAGCATGCGGAACGGATCATGGGGCGGATGTTGGCGCTCGGGGTGGCCCCCGGCTCAAGTCAGCTCAGGCCGGTGCGTCTCGATGGTTCTTTGCCACAACTGATGCAACATGTGAGTCAGTTAGAGCATCAAGCTGTGAGTTTTTATGCTCAGGCGGTGAGTCATTGCGAGCGGTCACAGGATCCTGAAAACAGGATGTTTTTCGCAACGCTGCTGCAAGAAGAGCAACAGCATGCCTCTGACATGGATGCCTGGCGGCAGCAAATTGAGACCGGAATGACGGTCGAATTGGGTTAGACGAGGGCCACACCATGATTGATAACTGGGTCATACGTAAACGTCCGGCACGCTTGGAACGCCGCTTTGAATTCTCTGACTATGAAGAAACGCGTGAGTTTTTAGATCGTGCTGCCGAACTGGCCGAGCGGGAGGATTACTACCCAGATATGAGTTTTGGCCGCACCCATGTCAGTATGACACTGAATCCTCGAGAGGAAGGTGGTGAAGTGGACGAGGCATTGATGGAATATGCCCGTATGGTGGATGCCTTGTTGCCAAGCTCCCGGCTTAGCGATCAGTCTGCTGGGTAACATTGAGAGGAAACAAAATGACTACCAACAGCAATCAGAATAAATCTAGCAATGAGAAGCCAGAAGCGAAATCAGCTGGGGTGGACAAGAACGTTGCTTCTACTGAAAAGCCAGATGTGACAGAGACTGCAGCGAGTTCTTCAACTGCTGCTAAGTCGGCACAAAAAACAGCTAAAACGCCGAGAAAAAAACAGGCACCACGTCGAAGTCAAAGCAAAGCTGAAGAATCTACGTTATTTTCTTCGCGTCGGGTATGGCCTGACTAAGTCGGTGACATTTCCTGTGCTGCTTGATCATGCAGCACTCACAAAATATTGCGTTTGCATAATGGTAATTGGCTGTAGTCACGGGAGAGCTGCGATCGTATAGACGCAGTTTAGCCATTAAGCGATAAGCGAACGGAGATCTAGAAAAGTGAGTATATCTAATCTTCTGGTCCCGGCAGTGCTGTTTTTTGCGCTGGGGTTTCTGGCCAGGGTGATAAAGTCGGATTTGCGTTTTCCACCCGATCTGGCTAAAGCGCTATCAATCTACCTTTTAATGGCCATAGGCCTGCATGGTGGCTATGAGTTGGCGAAGGCAGACATGGTGACTGCCCTTAACTCCATCATGTGGGCGCTGATTCTAGGCTTCACTTTACCGATTCTGGGTTACTTAATACTGGCGGTGACGCGCAAGGTTAATCCGTTGGATGCGGCGGCTATTTCCGCCCATTACGGTTCGGTCAGCGCCGGCACCTTCCTGACGGCGATCGCCTATCTGGATAATATCGGCGTTCAATACGAGACATATCCGCTGATCATGCTGGCTGTGATGGAGTCGCCGGCGATCATTGTCGGTCTGTTGCTTGCTGCCAAGGCGCGTCAAACTCTGGCTGCTCAGGAGGCGGCATCATCTCAAGGTGGAGCGGTAAGTTCACCGGATGAAGGTGGTGATAGTGGTAATAACTTTGGCGAATTGCTGCGTGATGCCTTTACCAATGGCAGCGTAGTGGTGCTCATCGGTTCCATGATCATCGGTGCCATATCGGCACCTTCCGGTATGGAAAAGCTCTACCCCTTCGTCAACGATATTTTTATGGGTATATTGTGCTTGTTCTTGTTTGATATGGGCATGGTGGCCGCAAAGCGTATTGGTGACTTTCGTAAGATCGGCATTGTGTTGGCGTTATTTGGGGTAGTGATGCCGGTGCTAGGTGGTCTAATCGGTGCGTATGTAGGCCACAGCATTCTCGGTTTCAGTGTTGGCGGTGCAACATTGGTAGCGATTCTCGGCGCCAGTGCCTCTTACATTGCGGTACCACCGGCAATGCGCTTGGCAGTGCCTGAAGCGAATCCTTCGTTTTACCTAACGCTGTCTCTTGGTATCACCTTTCCATTCAATGTAATTGTTGGGATACCGTTGTATCATAGTGTAGCGCAGGCATTGGCTGGATGAGCTGTATGTCTCTGAGTAATAAGGTCAGATAAATTATGATTAAGCTGTACCCCGAAAAACTGCTTACCATTATCACCAATGATTCGATGGAAGAGCGAATCATTGGCATGTTTAAAAAATATGGTGTCAATGGCTACACCATTTTTCAAGTTGGCGGTTCAGGATCGTCAGGGCATATTGATATGACTGGCTTCGATGCCAACATTATGGCCAAAGTAATTGTTACTAAAGAACAGCTAGATGTTTTGCTTGAGAGTATTGAACGTAAACTTCGCAAGGGTTATCACCTCACTGTTTATATCGCCGATGTGGATGTAATTACACCGGAAAAATTCGAACAGCGTCCACGCTAGTGTGGATCTGTAGCCAGTTTGGCAGATTAAGTCGATGACAAACAGCGACAATTCTCGGTTCAATGGCGGCCTACCGGACTATCTGGTTCGTCATACAACCTTTAGACAGATGCAAATCTTCGAGGCAGTTGTACGCTTGCAGAGTTTTACCCGGGCCGCCGAAGAGTTGTTTCTGACGCAGCCGACGGTGTCGACCCAGCTAAAAAAATTGACCGACGCAATGGGACTGCCACTGTTGGATCAGGCAGGTCGCAAGCTCAAGCCAACTGAAGCGGGTGAGGAGCTTTATCGGGCGATCCACCGCATTTTCGATTCACTGTCCGATCTAGATACTCGCATTTCAGGGCTCAAGGGATTGCGCCGAGGTCGCTTGCGTCTGGGGGTGATCACCACAGCTAAATACTTTGCGCCAGAGATCCTTGGTGGGTTTTGTCGCGACTATCCGGGTGTGGATGTATCGCTTATGGTGACTAATCGGGAGCATATCATCGAACGAATTCAGAATAATGAAGATGATATTTACATTCTTGGGCGGCCACCTGAAAAGGAACTCAACCTCAAATGCTATCCATTTGCTCCTAATCCTTTGGTTGTGCTGGCGGCACCTGATCACCCATTGTGCCGCGAGTCAAATATCTCCCTTGAGCGACTGGCCGAGGAGCCGCTGATCTCGCGAGAGGCGGGTTCGGGTATTCGAGATACCACCATGCGGCTGTTTGCCGAGCGCGGGTTGACTCCACAGGTGCGTATGGAATTGGGTAGCAACGAGGCTATCAAACACGCGGTATTGGGTGGTCTGGGTGTGGCGGTAATGTCATTGCATGCGCTGGTTTTAGAAGGTGCGGATGGGCCTGTGGCTGTATTGGATGTAGAGGGATTCCCAATTGATCGCCAATGGTATTTAGCCTCTCACCAGGAAAAACAACTATCGCTCATCGCTACCACTTTTCTAGAGTTCGCCAAGGCCCACGGGCCGATTATTTCTGAGCGTATGGATACCCTCTTAGCGGCATTCAAGTGGCGCCAAAAAGCGAGGAATGCCACAAGTGAAAGCGCAGAATCGGTAGTCAAAGTAGAGCTTAAATGATTAGTTTACGCGCATATGTATTTATCGATTCGCTGCAGCCCCAGCTGGCCACCTATATGGGAACGGTATCCCAGGGGTTTCTGCCGGTGCCCGGTGATTCCTGTCTGTGGATGGAAGTTTCTCCCGGTATGGCCATTCATCGACTCACCGATGTTGCGCTCAAGGCAACTCGTGTCCATTTAGGTGCGCAGGTGGTAGAGCGGGCCTTTGGCTCCATGGTATTTCACCACCGGGATCAGAGTGATGTGATCGAAGCGGGTCATGCAGTGCTTAATGTGCTCCGTACCGATGAGGATGCCCGTCAGAAATGCCGTATTGCCTGGAGCGAGACGGTCCGTGCCATCACGCCAGACCATGCAGTCTTGATCAACCGTCAGGACCGTAAAGGCTCCATGATCTTGCCGGGTCAGAGTATGTTTATACTTGAGACTGAGCCGGCAGGTTATATCGTCTATGCCGCCAACGAGGCGGAAAAGGCTGCTAATATCACCTTGGTGGATGCCCGGGCAGTTGGGGCCTTCGGTCGACTGACGCTTGCCGGCAAAGAGGCTGACATCGATGCTGCAGCCCATGCTGCCAGACATGCGGTGCAAAGCCTTTCAGGGATCGATCCTAGTCAATGAACAAGCGCACTATAGCCGACTGCGTAACTAATTCAGATTTCTTGTATTCTTACGCCCTGAGGGCGTGTCAGGCATAGGGCTGGAGTAGGAGGGGGTGGGGGATTGCGCGCTCAAGGTTCAATGTTGCAGTCGCAGTAGATTTTGTCTGAGAAGTCTAAGCTCGAACGTCTAATACTTGATCAGATTGGTCCTATGAAAACATTCGGCGCGTTTTCAGCACCATACGACGTAAAGAGAGTGCGTTGTTGAAGCGACAAACCTGATCCAAGTGTACCCAGCGCACTTCATGGGACTCGACATTGCCCGGCAACGATAGCCGATCATCAATCTCGACCAAAAAACGAATGTCGAAATGCACGTGACGGGGATCGTGTGAACTCTCATGAACCGTATGCACATCCACGTCAAAAACATTCTCACTAAGTAGTTTGATGTGCTCAATGTCGACCCCGGATTCCTCGGCGGTTTCCTTTAACACCACTCGCAACATGTCGGGATCACCATCGGCATGGCCGCCGGGTTGTAGCCAAAGATCAAGCTTGCGGTGGTGCATCATCAGCACATGGTCCCGTGCCGGATTTATGACCCAGGATGAGCCGGAAACATGGCCAGGTAGAAGCTCACGGTCAAAACAGTTGAGGTGTTGGGCAATAAATCGGCGCGTGCGGTCTACCATCGCCGCCTCTTCCATATACGGTGTTCGATAATGGGTCAGTAATTGTAAAAGTTGTTGCCGGTGCATGGTGTGCGATCTCAGATCAGCCGGTTATTCTACTATTTCAAAGTGTACACAATAGTGGGGGGGACTGCATTGGAATCATCAATGGCTACTATTGCTAAATATGAATAGTGCGCTAACTATCAATGCAGCAGCCAAATCAGTTGGGCTCTAGCGTTGAGTCTGTCTGTGCGGGCCTCAGTCCTGAAAGCTTGTAATTTTTGTACACTACAATGTCCTCGCTACTAAGTGGAGGAGAAGGCAAGCCAAATCGCTGCAGGTTTGCTTTGTACGACGATTTTTGATTATATTCATTCGAATGACTTAAACGGGATCAATGGCATGTCGGCACTGGTATTTGCGGTATCAAACCAAAAGGGTGGTACAGGCAAGACGACTCTGAGTATGAATCTGGCTGCCGGTCTGGCAAAAAGAGGGCGAACGCTGGTGATCGATGCGGATCCGCAAGGTTCAGCTGGGCAATGGGCGGGTCTAGCGCCAGATGAGCGGCCATTTCCATTGTCGGTGATTTCCGTGGCCGGTAACCTGGCGCGAGAGGTTAACCATTTTCGCCAGAATTATCAGTACATCGTAATAGATTGTCCGCCGACGCTGGAAACGGACACAACCAGACAGGCGATGCTGGCATCGGATATCGTTTTGATTCCGGTGCAGCCATCCCCCATCGACTTATGGGCCAGTGTTAGCTTGTCGAATACCATAGAGAAGATCAGGCAGGACAAACCAGAAATTCAGGCCTTCATCGTGGTCAATCAAGCCGAACCGCGTAACGCGCTTTCACGCGCCATGCATCAGGCGTTGTTGGAATTTTCTATCCCTGCACTCAGCAACGTGTTGCGTCGCCGTGCAATTTATCGCAACTCAGCTATACAAGGTGCTAGTGTATTCTGCATCGGCAAGCGTGGTGAGCCGGCCGCGGCAGAGGTTAACTCAATCATTGAGGAGTTATTGCAATAATGAAAACAACTTTGGCAGACAAACTCGCCGCAAGTGTGCGTGAGGCAAAGCAGCAGCAAACGTCAACCGAAAAACCGGAAACTCAAACTGCAGAGCCCGTCAAAGCGGAGGCTCAGGCAAAGCAGGTGCCGGCAAAACGCGTGTGGCCGGATTGATATTTTGGATTAGCCAGCAATGGTTATAATTGTGCGTCCAGGGCTAGCGCATAAAAAATATAAAAATAAATAAAGGGTCAATTATCAATTTTGACAGCTTGCTCCCCGTATTTATTTATAATTGAGGGCGTAGGGCGTTTAGAATAATTATACATTAGAAGAAAATGTCCCGTGCTTAGTTGTAACGAATCTCTTTTAAGCTGCACGTTGTACTGCCTGCCGTATTAGATTCGTATTAACCGTAATTTTGTGGTTCGGAGGGGGCAGCACAGTAATCGCGATGGCCATCATGGCGGTGGCCTTATATGATGGATAGGGACGATCCTTACAACAGGTTTGTCTGTGTACACGGGTTGATCTTATTCTGCAATAAAGTGGCGTTGGACAATGTAATGATAGTTCCTGATAACAATTATTCAGGCTGATTCTATATTCATATATAAGATCAAATAGGCCGTAATCGATGGTTCAGTTGGCTTAGACATGATCAAATAAGGTAATTAATTTTCGAATACGAAAATTTTACGATTTGATGAAGATGAACAGAGTGTAAAGAGAACAAATTATGGAATATCTGAATATCAGTAATCAGGTGTTTCTCTAAGCCAAGATAAAACTACAGTCTTCACGCCAGAGACAATAATAGAGCTTGGTATTGGACATAATGCACTTTTGGTACCTTTTTTAAATGGAGATAGTTCGGCTTTATGGAGCAACTAATCGTTTTACTGCCGGCATTACCGCTTTTCTCAGCCCTTTTTATTCATGTTTTATCCAGTCAGCTTGGTCGTCGGGTAGCTGATCTAAGCGTTGCGACAGCAGTTTTGGCGTTTATAGTAGCTGCTGTGCTACTGGGGCTAGCGCTAAAAGGCAATGATGCAAGCCAGGTAGCTATTGGTGGCACATGGGGTGTCTTGCTTGCCGATCCATTAAGCACATTGATGGGAGTGCTTATAGCCGGTATCAGTCTTATCGTACGCATATACTCAGTGCGATATATGGTAGAGGAGAAGGGTTACGGCCGCTTCTTTATGTTGCTAGATCTGATGACCGCGACACTTTTAATCATGGTGGCGGCCGGTGATTTGCTAACTCTGCTAGTGGCCTGGCACTTGATTGGTGTATTGCTTTACTTCTTGCTCGGTTTCGATACGCGCAGCCAGACTGCAAGCCGCTACGCTTTTTGGACCTTGATAACCTATCGCATCGGCGATTTGGCCTTGGTGTTGGCTGCCGGGCTGTTGTTTCACGCCTATGGCACTTGGACGTTATCAGAAATCTTTGCACAAATCACAGAAAACCCTGGTGCACATAACTATTTCGGTTTCGCGTTGGAAGAGCTTGTCGGAACACTGCTGGCCTTCGCTGCCTTTGCGCGCTCTGCGCAATTTTTTCTCCATACCTGGTTGCCTTACACCATGGATGGTCCCACGCCTGTGTCGGCATTGATGCATGCGGGCATTGTGAATGCAGGTGGTTTTCTGATTAATCGTTTTGCGCCGGTATTTGTTCAAACAGACAGCGTGTTGCACTTATTGTTTGTTGTGGGTTTGGTGACCGCGATCATTGGTTCCGTTTTGATGCTGACGCAAAACGATATCAAAAAGGCGCTTGGCTATTCCACCATGGGGCAGATGGGTTTCATGATTATGGAATGCGGTGTTGGTGCATTCTCACTGGCTATTTACCACTTAATTGCACACGGTCTGTTCAAAGGAACATTGTTCCTTGGTGCGGGCGCCGTCATCAATGAAGCGCGCGCACATGATGGGGTGCCTAAAGATGATCTATACACCTTTGTTGTAGAGCGACGACCGGCCAAAGTCCGCCAGCCTTGGTTGGTTATGGCGGGGATGACACTGGCCGTGCCGATCATTATTTTGTTTATCGCGCATTGGCTTGTGGCCCAGAATTATTTTCAGCAGCAGGGTGCTATCGTGTTGCTCTTCTTTGGTTGGGTAACTGGCGCGCAATTGTTATTCACCGCCTACCGTATGGATACACAAAATGTCTGGCGCCTGGTGGGTACGGTGGTTTTTTCATTCGCCGTGATTGTGTTGGGCTATGCTCTGATCAGCCACGCATTTGATCTATTTTTATACTCAGATCCGGAATTCCGTAGCCAAATTTATGTTGCCGCTGGCATTGACGTATTCTGGTTCGATGTCCTGGTTGTGCTCACCACCGTAGTCATCGTGGCCGGTTGGGTACTGACCTATTACTCTGAACAAAATGTACTGATCAGTCAAAAGAAAATAGGCCAAATTTGGTTGGGTTTTTATGCGTTAGTCTCTAGAGAGTTTTACATAATAGATATTTACGCATGGTTGACTCGCACACTGCTAAATGCAGCCGCGCGACTAAACGTTTTATTGAGGTGGCGCTAACATGTCAGAAGTGATGCTGCTGTTCGCGGGTTTATTTTTACCGCTGTTCCCGCTAAGTATGGTTTTCAACGAAATATTTGAGCGCCTACGCGCGCCCAAGTTGCGTATTGCATTATTGATGATATGGCCGCAGTTTGGCCTGATCATCGCACACAGTGCAGGTATCGAAATGCCAGATTGGATCATAGTCTGGGCGCTGTTTACCGCAATGCTTTATGGTTTTAGAGTCCTGGCATTGCGTGAAGTAGGTCTATGGACCAGTTTTATGGCCACATCAACCTGGGCAGTTTTGTGGCTTACATTGGATAGTAATGCTGGGCTGACCCAGTCGATCTTTTATGCCTTTGGATTTAGCGTGCCACTGGCAATGCTAGTGCTAATCAGTGGAGAGCTGGAAGAACGATTTGGAGCAGCATACACAGAATTATACGGTGGCCTGGCACTGACGCTGCCTCGTTTGAGCGGCGTGCTGGTATTTGTGGTATTAGCCATTATTGCCACGCCGTTGTTTCCTGGGTTCGCTGTTATGGTGGTCTCAATTGTTGGCTCCACCGCAAGTTCAATGGCGACTGCTATGACAGTGGCTGGCATATGGCTGCTGTGGGGTTGGGCGGGGGCCCGCTTACTGCAAGGTTTGATCATCGGGCCAGCCCACGAAGAGACGACCACGGACCTCAGTGCCGCGACGGCATGGTTCTATGCGGCAATCTTAGGCCTGTTAGTCATCAGTGGAACATATTCAATAGGTGGCTTGTCATGAGTCTTGCTTTGGGTGAAAAATTAAAAATACGTTCCATGATTTATGTGGCGGCAGAGCCCGTGCCGTTTTTTTGGCCTATGCGGTCTTTTATTCATCACAACCCATTGCACGGCCTGGAACACCTGCCTTTCGATGAGGCGGTGAAGAAGGGGGCTAAGATATTTCATGGGCGTAGTTTTCTGCCTCGCCGTATTTATCAAAACTACCTGGCACAAGGCAAGGTTGATCGGGCAAAACTCGAATCTATTGTTGCCTCTTTTGTGAATTCACGCCCAAGTATTCCGGGTGTAGATTTGCAGCGTTTGCTTATGAGTATGCTCACAGAATGCGAAACTCCGGTGATGCTTGCAAGCGATTTTGCCGATGCCAACGATGTTCAAGCCGCCTTGTCAGGTGCAGCGCTCTCAGATCTTACTAGGCTCACACCTGACTTTCTCGTTGAACGATTGCGTGAACAGTTGTTGGGTGACCGGCCGATTTATGAATCAGTTGATGCGCTTTACGGCACGGGGATCGGTGCTGATCTAGATGAGCTGGTCATAAAAAGTTGTCTCGACTTTTTTGATGAAGGCCAGTCAGTTTGGTCTATGCCAAAACGCAAGCGTGGCTTTTTTGCTGCCTGGAGCGAAGTTGCACGTAGAAACGTAAGATTATTCCTGCGTGGACTTCATATCAATGAAATACTCGCTGTTGATGATAGTCCTGAAGGTATTATCAGTTATGTTATGAAAGTTTTGGGAATACCGGAGCAATACTGGACCAGTTATTTTACCCGTGAGCTCTCTCGTTTGCATGGTTGGGCAGGATTTATCCGTTGGCGTTCAAATTCACAGCATTATTATTGGAGTAAAAAGTACCCCGGCGACCTTGTCGATTTCATGGCGATTCGAATGACACTTGCCCTGGCATTGTTACAAGAGCGCGGAAAGCACCAAATTGCATACACCAACAGTACGATTAATTCAGTCATTGAAACGCAAACAGAGGCAATCTATCTGGGCCATGAGTTCCACAGTAGAGAGATTCTGCCTGCAATGGCTCATAAAGTAGAGATGGCGTTGTCGAGCAAATCTGAGCAACACCTTACGCAAATATTCCATGAATACATCCAGAAGAAACGCGTGCATGAAGCAACGCGTCAGGCTCAACGTCTGCACGACCTGGCGCAACGTGTTGGCAAGCTCAAAGAAGTGGAGCAGCTGTCAAGTGAGGATTTTTTGCAGTTGTTGGCATCTCTACGTGAATTTGAAAAACGTGAAGGCATGTGTTGGCTGCATGGCATGGAAGAACATGCCATGCAGCGTTTAATCAAGGATATAAAGCTTACCCCGCCAATAGAACGGGAAAAACGTCCCTTTGTGCAGATGCTGTTTTGCATTGATACACGTTCAGAGCGTATTCGACGCAATTTGGAGAGTGTTGGTGATTACCAGACCTTTGGTATTGCAGGTTTCTTTGGTGTGCCGGTGAGTTTCATGGAGCTGGGTAAAGGTAGCGAAAGTCATCTTTGCCCCGTCATACTTACCCCCAAAAACCTGGTGTTGGAAGTCAGCACCTCAGGCCAGACAGAAGACGCTGCTGCGTTGACTGCGTTGGAAAAGGCTTTGCATGAACTGAAAGAGTCGGTTTTGACGCCTTTCGTCACAGTAGAAGCAATCGGGCTATTGTTCGGCCTCGATATGATAGGTAAAACCATTGCGCCCAAAAGCTACAATAATTGGCGCAAACGATTTAGTCATACTAAACCACCAACATTGTTGTTAATCGATAAGTTGAGTCGTGAGCAAGCAGACTCCGTGGTGCGTACAGTCCAACGTGCAGTCATCATAAAAGCGGTGGAACAGGAGCTCGAATTTAAGCCTGAAAATATTACCGATGACATTATTCGTGGATTACGCGAGTGCGCCCTTGGCAATTCTAAAGAATACGCCGGGCTTGCTGAGTCGCTAGGCATTGAACAGTCTCGTACCGAAGTGCTTGTGCAACGCTTACGTGATGCTTACCGAATCAATAAGTCATTTGCCCAGGTACAAATGGAACAGCTTGGTCGCATCGGTTTTACACTGGATGAGCAAACTAACTTTGTCGCTCAGGCGCTTAGCGCCATTGGCCTGACCAAAGGCTTTTCTCGTTTTATATTAATCGTCGGCCATGGCAGTAGCTCGGAAAACAATCCCTATGAATCCGCGCTTGATTGCGGTGCGTGTGGTGGTAATCACGGTCTTGTGAGTGCTAAAGTTATCGCCCAAATGGCGAACAAGCCCGAAGTGCGCTCACGTCTGCGAAGAAAGGGTATCGATATTCCCGATGATGCCTATTTCATGCCTGCACTGCACAATACAACCACAGATGAGATACAGATGTTTGATCTCGACCAAATGCCGCCTTCACATCTGTTCTATCTCGATCGTCTGCGTAATGGTCTAACGTCTGCATCACACTTATGCGCCCAGGAACGTTTGCCCAGCTTACAGCCTCAAGCGGCTTCTACTGATGCTACAAAAGCCTTTCTTGAGGCGCGGCGAAACTCGCTGGATTGGTCCCAGGTGCGGCCTGAATGGGGCTTGTCGCGCAACGCCTATTTTATTATCGGGCGCCGCGACTTGACCGAGCAATCGGCGCTGGATGGCCGGGCTTTTCTTCACTCATACGACTACCGGGTCGACCCAAAACGTCGTCTATTAGAAAATATTATCACCGGTCCACTGGTCGTTGGTCAGTGGATTAATATGGAGCATTATTTTTCCGCTGTAGACAACGAATGCTTCGGCAGCGGCAGTAAGGCATACCATAATGTTGCTGGCCGTTTTGGCGTCATGACCGGTAACCTGAGCGATCTGCGAACTGGTTTACCATCACAGACCGTGCTTGATCAGGGCCTGCCTTATCATGAGCCAATTCGACTCATAACTGTCGTAGAGGCACCTTTTGAACATGCTAAAAGCGCAATAGAGTCTGTTGTTACAGTCAAGTATTTGGTACGAAATGGCTGGATTCGATTAATGGTGGTAGATCCGGAAACAGCAAAAATTTACACATATGAAGATGATGCATGGCACAGTCGTCCGCATGCAGACATCTGTGAAAGCGAATTACCTAAGGAGTCTTGCGTATCATGAAAAACCTGAACTTAAGTCTGCTCAAGAAAGTTGAAATAATCCTGGAAGGTGAACACAAAAGATTTGTCACTGATCTGCTGGATCGTGCAGGTGTTACAGGTTACACGATTGTCAATAACCTCTCAGGTAAGGGTGGTCACGGTTTTCATGAAGGGCACCTTATGTTTAATGAGGATGACGTGTTAATCATGATTATCGCAGCCGTTCCTGAAGATCTTGTTGATCCAATCTTAGAGGGGCTGGCGCCCTTCTTCAGCGAACACTCAGGTGTTGTCTTTCTGTCGGACATACAAGTGACGCGAATGGTGAAATTTCGTGTATAACTGCAGTGAGGAAATGTTTTAGAGTGTAGTTCTTTGCTTTGGGATGAATTTGAAGCTGGTCTATAAAGAATGTTTTATATAGTCAACGCTTTTTGATCACTCATGATACTCAGTATTGCCGAACCTCAACTTGCCCAAGGAAATAGTATCGAATTGTTAGCGCTGCCAGAAACCTTGGTTGTAACGGCATGATGCTGGCCACCTCTAACAAAGACTTGCTCGATAATATTGAACTACACGCGAAGCCGTTGAGGTGGTATATAGCTGCGGTGTGCCGGTTATGGGGCAGCTTAAGGGGTGCGCTAAGCTCGATATCTGAGGTTGGATTTATCATTTTCCAGCACTATGTTGGCTTAAGATTGCTCGTCTAATGAGCGCTTGATTCTGGCTTTGGCTTGGTCGGAAAGGTGGAGTTCAGCCATATTTTCGATGTGGTCTTCTATTATTGGTGCTGTGCGATGTAAAAACGCCAACTGCCGGGCATAGTTGCGGCATAAATGACACATCATCAAATGTAATTTGAGCGAGATTCGCCGCCCCAGACTGAGTTTGCTGTCCAGGTTGTGCGAAACCAATTCAGTGGCTTGTTTGCAGTTCATCATCTCACTAGTTAGCCTAAATTTTGCCAAACCATTGTTGTTCAAGGCATTGTCTCAGGCGCATGCGCATCCTCGATAACATTGTCCACAGATTATTGGTCGAAGATAAATCCATTTCCTTACAGATGGTGTCGCTATCCAGGCCGTCGATTTCGCGCAGAATAAACAGGGTTGCCATGCGCTTGGGAAGGCGAGCCACACAATCCTGCAGGGTTTGCCAGAACTGTTGCTGTTCGAGACTGGCGTCGGGGTTATTCCAGCGATTGACGTCGATTTTCCAGTGGCCTTTTCCATCAAAACTTTCGTTCTGGATCTCATCGAGGCTCTGGAGGGATTCATCATAAGGCTGTTCGCGCACTGCCTTGCGAAGGTAATCGACGATTTTATGCTTCAGAATGCCAATCATCCAGGTCTTTTCGGCGGAGTTGCCGGCAAAACGCTCATGGGCTTTGAGTGCGGCGAGGAAGGTTTCCTGCACCAGTTCTTCAGCCAACATTTCGTCACGCAAGCGAAAATAGGCGTGGCGATAGAGGGCATCTCCATAGAGATCCGGCCAGTTGCAGGGGTCCGAGCGCATTGTCATGGGGTTACTTTTTATCACAAATGTGGAGCCCCCGCGATATTGGCCGATTTCATATAGGGGGTAGCTGTGGCTTGGCTATGTTAAAATCCGATCAGTTAGGTCTTTAAGTTACGGTTGAGGTAAGGTTCGTGGAGTTGGGTGGTAAATTCAGATATTTTTGCAGTGCTGTGTTGGCCACGTTGGTGCTCCTGCTTGCCGCATGTAATCATCAGGACGACAACAGTTTCAGAAGCCTTAACCTTGAAGCCACAGCCACCGGCGCTGTAGATGCCGCCGAGCAAACCCTTAAGGTGCTGGTGGTGGGGGATTCGGTATCTCCCAGGTTGTCTGGGTTTTTGAATGGTAAGAACTTTGAGATAGATACGAATCCCTATGTCATCGAAACAACTGACGTGCCGTATGCTTCTTATAAAGCGGCTGCCGTGGATATGGATGGCGATTACATCGTCTGGAGCGATGACAGGAATGGTAACTCTGATATATTCGGTTATCAAATTTCCACAGGGACAGAGTTTGTCATCAGCACAGCGGCTGGAGATCAGCTGTCTCCCAGGGTTTCAGGCGATTATGTCGTGTGGCAGGACAGTCGCAACGGCAATGCCGATGTCTATGCCTATCAGCTCTCTAGCACGACCGAGATTACTGTAACTACCGCCAACCGTAACCAACGTTTCCCCCAGGTCGATGGTGATTATGTCGTATGGCAGGACGAGCGCAACAGCGATGCAGAGATCTTTGCGTATCAATTTTCCACTGCGACCGAGTTGCAGGTTTCCAGTCTGAGTGGCGACCAGTGGACCCCCCAAGTTGCCGGGGATTACATCGTTTGGCGGTCATATGAAAACGGTTTCACCGATATTTATGGTTATCGTATCTCCACTGCTACTCAGTTCGCCATTAGCCAAGCCAGTGGCAGTCAATTTCAGCCAGCCTTGTCAGACAAGTATGTGGCCTGGGTCGATAATCGCAACGGCAATGATGATATTTATGCCTATGAGTTGGCCACTGGGCAAGAGTTGTTAATCAGCAACGCGGCCGGGGAACAATTATCGCCACAGGTTTCAAACGACTATGTGGTTTGGCAAGACAACCGCAATGGTGATTTCGATATCTATGCTTACCACTTTGCCAGTGCAAGTGAGATTGAAGTTTCAAGGGTCAATGGTTTACAGGCTTTTCCAAATATTCGGGATGACTACATTGTTTGGCAGGATTCCCGTGATGGGAACAACGACGTTTATGCTTATCGGCTATCGACAGCACAAGAGCTTAGAATTACCGATCATGTCACTGCACAAAGTCGCCCGGTGGTGAGTGGCGACAATTTTGCCTGGCTCGATGGTCGTCGCGGTCTAGTGGATGTGATGTTTCGCCAGGGTGCTACAGGGCAGGATCTGCTGGCCACTACCAATTTGGAAACCCCGGCAGGGGCAGTAAACCTGCTGGCTGCAGATGACTACGAGCTGATAATTCTGGGTAGTAATGTTTTTTCGGATGAGGTGGTGCTGGATCTATTTGATGCTGCCCTGGCTGAAAAAGTAAATGTTTTAGGCCTGGGCGGTACCGGCATCTCCTTAGCCAGCGCCCTGGCAGGTGCGGGGCGCTATGGTATCAGCACGACACCTGCGAGCGGCTGTTCACCTACCGAAGTGGTGTCCGGAAGCCAGGCAGTGGCACTGCACCCAGTTTTTGCCGGGTTGAATATAAGCGATGTGTTAACGCTGGAAAGCGAAGCTGCTGTGACGAAAGACGAGCTGGCCATTGAGACCGATGCCAGTGACAGCGCTAGTCCGGCCGACTGGCTGGTGATGGCCACATTTAGCGGCAATATGTGCAATGCCGCTAAACCGGCCCTGGTTGAATTCACCGGTGGCAACAACACCGCTATCTTGCTGGATGGCAGCGCCAATGTGGCGGATGATTACCTTTACTGGAGTGCCAACCATTGGACGCTGTTCACCAACGAGGTGACCCATCTGCTTACTCGTGCGGTCAGCAGAGATTTGTCAGAACAGTAAGTTATTCTCCGCGCAGGCCGAAAATCCTTTTAATCCATTTTTTTGCGCTTGGGGTCAGTCCTTCCTTCATACGGGCATCGGCAACACGGCGGTTGATCTGGGCCAGGGTTGGGTAGATGTGAATGACACTCGATAGGTCTGATGCCTTCATGCCCTTGGCAATCGCCAGCACATATTCATGAATCAGCTCACCGGCATGCGGGCCGACGATCGCCGCACCCAACAACTTGCCCTTGGGTGAGGTGATGATCTTGGCAAAACCTTCGCTGGTGCCGTCGGCGCGGGCCCGGTCCATATCTTGAAAGGGAAAGGTGTAAGCCTTGTGGGCGATGCCCTGTTCCTTAGCCTCGGTTTCGGACAAGCCGACACGGGCCAGTTCAGGGTCGCAGAAGGTAGCCCAGGGGATGACCTTTTGTTCCACCTTTGCCGGCAGACGAAAGATGGCATTGCGCAGCACTACGCCGGCATGGTGCTCGGCCATGTGAGTAAACTGTGGGCCGCCTGCCACATCACCGGCGACAAAGATGCGTTTGTTCGTAGTACGCAGGCGGGTATCGCTGATGATGCGGCCATTGTGCAGTTCAACACCGGCGGCCTTCAGGCCCAAATTCTCCACATTGGCCCGACGTCCGGCAGCCACCAGCAGATGGCTGGCATTAATGCTTTTCTCATTGCCGTGTGCATCCTTGAGCAATAGACGGATATCGCCCGCGCTGCCTTCAACACGTACAGTGCTGTGGCCAGTGAGAATCTCAATGCCTTCGTTTTTAAGCTGTTCAGCCACCACGGCGGCCATATCGGCATCTTCGCGTGGCAAAATTTGAGTATCACGCTGGATCACATAGACCTTGCTGCCGAGCCGCTCAAAGGCCTGAGCCATTTCGATGCCGATGGGTCCGCCGCCGATGACGATCAGGCTGGGCACCGGCTCTCTAAGATCAAATACCTGCTCGTTGGTCAGATAAGGCGTGTTCTCTATGCCATCGATGGCGGGCACGGCGGCACGCGAGCCGGTGGCGATGACAAAGTGTTTTGCCCTGATTTCGCGACCGTCGACGCTAAAGGAGTTAGGCCCGGTGAATTGACCGCCGCCCAGGATGACGTCTACTCCCAGTTCGCGAAAACGCTCGGGGCTGTCGTGGGGTTCGATGCTTTTGATCACTGCCGCTACCCGTTCCATCACGGTGCTGATGTCTGGGTTTGGGTTGTGGGCTGGAATGGCGGAACGCTCGGCCGTTCGCATGGTATGGGCTACCATCGCCGACTTCAACAGGGTTTTGCTCGGGACACAGCCATAATGAAGGCAGTCACCGCCCATTTTGTGTTTCTCTACCAAGGCCACTTTGGCGCCGAGTGAGGCCCCGCCGGCGGCCACCACCAGTCCGGCAGCGCCGCCGCCGATGATACATATATCGAATTCTGGGTTGTTCATGACAGTCCGTTTTTAATTAACTAATTGTTTCGATTGGTGAGTTTGACATGAGTTTGGTCGAGGTAGTGTATATTTCCTTACAAGCAGAATATTCGTGTCTATTAATTCGCTATAATCAGCTAATATTTTCAGACAACAAGGCCGATCTGTTAGATACGGAGATTAAATGACAATGATGAACGGAACCTCATACAAAAGGGGGCCTTGGTGTCACTGAAACGTAACGATGGGATAAAACCCACCAACATCGATGCGCTGCTCAAAATCATGGTTGAAGAGCAGGCCTCTGACCTGTTCATTACTGTGGGCATGCCGCCCAGTCTAAAAGTAAATGGTAATGTACGGACATTGTCGGAACGGTGCTTAAGCGCCGAACAGGTTGAAGCGCACGTCTACAGTGTGATGACGCCGGATCAGGCACAGGATTTCGAAGAGATGCTGGAGTCCAATTTCGCCATCAACAAAGGCCGTGTCGGCCGTTTTCGAGTCAACGTGTTTCAACAACAAAATGAAGTCGGCATGGTAATCCGGCGCATCAATATGCAGATTCCCACGGTGGAAGAGCTACAGCTGCCCACACAGCTGAAAGACCTTGCGATGAACAAGCGCGGCCTAGTTCTGGTAGTAGGTGCCACCGGTTCGGGTAAGTCCACCACACTGGCCGCATTGGTCGGACACCGCAATCAGTACAGCCATGGCCATATTGTCACGGTTGAGGATCCTGTCGAGTTTGTCCATATTCATCGAGGTTGCATCGTGACCCAGCGCGAGGTCGGTATCGATACGCATAGCTATGAGGCGGCGTTGAAAAATACCCTGCGCCAAGCGCCAGACGTGATCATGATTGGTGAAATTCGCAGCCGCGAAACCATGGAACATGCCATTGCCTTTGCCGAAACAGGCCATCTGGTGTTGTCCACCCTGCATGCCAATAATGCCTCTCAGGCGCTTGATCGCATCATCAATTTCTTTCCTGATGAACGCCGTTCACAGCTGTTGATGGATTTATCACTACAGCTCAAGGCTGTGGTGGCCCAGCGGTTGATCCCGTGTGCTAACGGCAAGCAGCGTCGTGTTGCGGTGGAAGTGTTGCAGAATACGCCATTGGTGTCTGATCTAATCCTGCGCGGTGAAACTAACCTATTACGTGATGTGATGAAGAAATCGAATCAGCAGGGCATGAAGACCTTCGATCAAGCCCTCTTCGATCTCTACAACAAGGGACATATCAGCCTCGACGATGCCATTATGTATGCCGATTCAGCCAACGAGGTCAGGTTGATGATTAAGCTTGGCGGCAAACTCGATCCGGGTGATTTGGCCTCAGCCATGCAAGGTGTCACCTACGATGGGGCGGGTAGCGAAGATGATGGGAACCAGGTGCTCCTGCATCATGCCCGGCCACACAAGAAGCGCTAGGTGCAAGTATTAAACAAAAAGGCCGCTTATCTGCGGCCTTTTTTATGTCCTGCTGAACACCTGTCTGCCCGACAATAGAGTCTGGCTGACACGGCCTTTCATGTCCCAGTCAAGGAAGGGAGTGTTGTGGCCACGGCTGATGAGATTCTCAGGTGCCACCTTCCAGTAAATCTCAGGGTCGATAACGATGACATCGGCCGCCGCTCCTAGGCTTAGACTACCGGCTTCAAGGCCAATGATGCGGGCAGGTTCAATGGTGACCTTGCCGATGGCGTCAGAGAGGCTCACGCGGGTTTCCTCGGCGAAGCGTAGGGTTAGTGGCAGCAGGGTTTCCAAGGCCGAAATGCCAGCCTCGGTTTCAATGAAAGGATTCAGCTTGGCGTCGGCCTCATGGGGTTGGTGGTCGGAACAGATCGCAGTGATCGTGCCCCTGCTCAAACCTTCACGCAGTCCCTGCAGGTCACGCTGGCCGCGCAGGGGTGGGCGTACGTGGCACTGACTGTCAAACTCACCGATATCCATATCGGTCAGGTAGAGCTGGTGGGCCGCCACGTCCACGCTGACGGACAGACCGTCGAACTGGGCCCGGGCGATCATCTGTAAGGCTTTGGCGGAGGAAATGTGACAGAAGTGGGCGCGAACACCCGTGTCGGCAATTAGCGCCAGATCGCGCGCGACGGCGACGGCCTCGGCGGCTTCAGGAATGCCAGGCAGGCCAAGGCGGGTACTGACCGCACCCTCATGCACACAACCCGCATGGCGCAGGGTTGGGTCTTCGGAAAACAGAAACAAGGTCAGGTCGAAGGTGGCAGCATATTCCATAACGCGCTTCATGATCAGCGGGTTTTTGATTGGTGTCAGGGCATTGCTGATGCCGACACAGCCAGCTGCCTTGAGTGCGCCCATTTCACTCAGGTGTTCTCCACCCAGGTTCTGTGTTGCTGCTCCCAGGCTGTAAACCTTGCAATGGCCGGCGTCCTGGGCGGTTTTGCGAATCAGTTTTGCGACCGCTGGGGTGTCGATGACTGGGTCGGTATCCGGCGGCGTGACTAACGAGGTGATGCCTGCCGCTGCAGCCGCGTAGGTTTCAGAGGCGATAGTGCCTTTGTGTTCCAGACCGGGCTCACGCAGCCGGGCGGCCAGGTCGACCAGACCGGGGCAGACCAGTTGGTGTGTGGCATCGATCGTTTGATCGGCGTTGAAACCGTCCAGGTTGTCTGCAACCGCGCTGATCTTGCCATCGGCGATGTAAACATTGGTTACGTTGTCTATGTTGTTGGCGGGATCGATGACACGGCCGTTTTTGATCAGAATGCGCATCAGGCGGCCGCTCCTTCGGCATGGCTGCCGAGGCACATGGACATCACTGCCATGCGCACAGCGATGCCGTGGGTGACCTGTTGCAGGATCACCGAGCGTGGCCCGTCGGCAACGCCGGATTCTATCTCAACACCGCGGTTGATCGGCCCCGGATGCATGACAATGGCATCCGGCTTGGCGCGCTCGAGGCGCTCTTGGGTGAGGCCGTAGAGTTGAAAATATTCGTGTTCGCTGGGCAGCAGCTCGCCTTGCATGCGCTCGTTTTGCAGCCGCAGCATGATAACGACGTCCACATCGCGCAGGCCTTCGTCCAGGTCATGGAAGACATGCACCCCGAGGGCCTCAACATCCTTAGGCATCAGGGTCTTAGGGCCGATCACACGCACCTCGGTTACGCCCAGGGTGGTGAGGGCATGGATCTGGGATCGGGCCACACGTGAATGCATGATGTCGCCCACAATCGCCACGGTGAGTGGATAAAAATCGCCTTTGGCGCGGCGGATGGTGAACATGTCCAGCATCGCCTGGGTTGGGTGAGCGTGGCTGCCGTCGCCGGCGTTGACCACGCTGATATGGGGGGCAACGTGATTGGCGATAAAGTGGGCTGAGCCGCTGTCGGCATGACGCACCACAAACATGTCACAGTGCATGGCCTCGAGATTGCGCAGGGTGTCGAGCAGGGTCTCGCCCTTTTTGGTGGCCGAGGCGGATATGTTGAGATTCAACACGTCGGCAGAGAGCCGCTTGGCGGCCAGCTCAAAAGTGGTGCGGGTGCGGGTGCTGGCCTCGAAAAACAGGTTGACGATGGTCTTGCCGCGCAGCAGTGGTACTTTTTTTACCGTTTGATCGGTAACGCCACTCAGCGACTCGGCTGTGTCGAGAATATCCACCAGTACCTGACGCTTGAGACCTTCAATGGTAAGAAAGTGGCGCAGTCGCCCCTGTTCATTAAGCTGGATATTCCGTCGGATCATGCGCTTCCTTTGTGCTTCTTGTTATTCACCTTTTTGGGCGATGTGCAAACTGAGGGGTTCTGGCCCTTTTAGTTTGATGTTTTCGCCGGCGGCCAGTTCGATTTTTAGGCCGCTAACATTTGCCTCGATTGGCAGTTCGCGCCCACCGCGGTCGATTAGTACGGCCAAGCTGACGGCCGAGGGGCGGCCGTAATCGAAAATCTCATTCAGTGCGGCGCGAATGGTGCGACCAGTGAAGAGCACATCATCCACGAGGATTATGTGGCGGTCATCAACATTGAAAGGCAGGTGTGAAGGTTTGACCTGCGGGTTCATGCCGATGCGGCTGAAATCGTCGCGGTAAAAGGAAATGTCGAGATGGCCTAGTGGGTCTGTCACCCCTAGCATTTGGTGCAATCGCTCGGCCACCCAGACACCGCCGGAGTGAATGCCTATCATAAGCGGTGCGTCCACGCCAAGTTGTGATAAGTGTACCTTGAGCCGGTCGGCCAGATCGTTGAGGACTTTGTCGCTATCGACAGATTGGGTCATGGTGCTTCCTTATTACTGCGAACGCCCGGAACTGCTCGCATTTGTGAGCGCTATTGTACCGGTATCCGGGAAACGATAACAGGCTACTGATTTAGCCAGGTACGGATGATAACTTCGGCGGCGACCTGGTCAACAGAGCGCTTGGCCTGGCCTTTTTTGATCCGACCATCACGACGTGCTTCGCGAATGATTTCTTCCGCTTCCATGGAACTTAGCCGTTCGTCCACCAGCTCCACCGGTAGTTGATAACGGCCATTGAGCTGGTTGGCAAAGCGTCGCGCTGCCTTGCTGATATCGTGTTCGGTACCGTCCATATTCATGGGCAGACCGATTAATAAAAGGTCAGGCTTCCATTCGTCGAGCAGGCGGGTGATGTGATCCCAATCGGGTTTGTTTTGCCTGACGGCAATGGTGTCGATGGGTTGAGCGGTGGTAGTGAGTTCCTGACCGATGGCCACGCCGATGCGTTTTAGGCCGTAATCGAAGCCCATCAAAGTGCGTGCATTCATTCGTTTGAAAGGTGTGGCGCTACAGGCTTAGGCATGACCAATATCGTCTGACAACAACTGCAGATCAACGCCCAGCAATGAAGCAGCAGCATGCCAGCGTTTTTCCACCGGCGTGTCAAAAATAACTTCTGCCGAGGCGGGCACGCTGAGCCAGGCATTCTGGGCCAGCTCCTGTTCCAGTTGGCCTCTGCCCCAACCGGCATAACCCAGTGCAATCAGGCTCTGCTTGGGGCCGTTATTTTGGGCAATATCGGTGAGGATATCGCCGGAGGTGGTGAGGGCAATATCATCCGAAATGAACATCGTGCCCTGCCAATTCTTGGCCGGACGATGCAGTATAAAACCGCGGTCGGGTTGCACCGGGCCACCGAAGTAAATCGTCTGCTGACCCGTGGCGGCATCCTGGTTGTCGATTTCAAGATGTTCCAAAATCTCAGTTAGCCGCATATCGAGCGGCTGATTGATGATGATGCCCATAGCGCCTTCGTCGTCATGCTGGCACAGGTAGGTGACGCTGTGGAAAAAGTTTGGGTCATCCAGCTGCGGCATGGCGATGAGAAAATGGTTGGTCAGGCTCACGGTATCCATATAGTTAGTATCGTTGTTGAGCGAGCCGGCAGCAAGCTGGTTTTAAATCTAGCGCGTACTTAATTCGTTGCTGGAGGTGAAAAGCCAGGTGCGGGTGATGTGCAACACATCCGTGTCTTTGAGCATTTCTGGGGGTAATGGCGCATATGGGCCCGCTAGGCGGACAATGCGAGTGGCGGCGTCATCCAGTATCTTGTGACCGGAAGGACGCAGGATAGTGACTTCGCGGATGGTGCCGTTGGCATTGATGGCAACATCCATGATCAAACTGCCCGACAGGCCTTTACGTTTGGCAGCGCCGGGGAAGTTGACCGTGCCGACTCGTTCGATCTTGCGGCGCCAGGCGTCGAGATAGGCGGCATCACGGTAGGCTTGGGTGCTGGCTGAAATGAAGCGGTGTTTTTCCTTCTTCGAATAAATCTCGAAAGATTGCTTGATCTCGGCGCTTAGGCGGGCGATCTCCTGGCCTCTGCGGATCAGTTCTGCCGTGGTGGTTTCCTCGGCCTGCTGTTTTTCCTCATTTTCCAGCGAATAGATCTGGGTGGTGGAATCATGCCGGGTCAGCACTTCTTCTTGTGCCATTGGCGCATGCTCGGCGGTTTGCTCAGGGCGCAGGACGTCAGAGTTGCCATCGAAGGGCACGGGCAATTCCTGTGCTGCCTCCATGGTGCGGGGTGTTTTTCTGTCTTGGGTATTGCCCATGCCGCTCTGGTCCACTTGGGCTAGGAAGTCAGCATCCTCCGGTGCATCCGAATCATTCTTTTCCACCAGAATCACTTCCAGTGTCGGCAGAGGGGATTCATCTTCGAAAAGATCGGTGAAATCAAAGCCTATACCCAAAATCACAACGACGTTCAGGGCGATAGACATGAGTAAAGTGAAGACTATTCGGTCGCTGGCCGAGACCTTGGCGCTGGTTACTGCTGTACTCATAGTTGTTTGATTCTATTAATCATATGCTTAGCGATTATGCCACTACTGATGCCGAATACAACGGCGATTGTCATTAGTATCGGCAGCAAGTGGAATAAACCTTGATGCGGGATAAACAGACTATAAGCGGTGAAGAATTGTGCGCCCATATGGGCCATCGCCGCCAGCAGGCTCAAGCCGATTGGGCCCAGTCCCTCGCCGGGAAGCCGGCTGGCCAAGCCCAGCACGATAATGCTGGCGACGGCGCCGCTCATGCTCATGGCGAAGGTGGGTGAAAGAAAGGTGCCAATCAGAATAGAGCCCACCAGTACCCGCAGAATCGCCACCCAGGCCGCTGTGGGCCAGCCGTACTGGATTAGGCAAATAATGGTAATTATATTCGCCAGCCCCGGTTTAACGCCGGGGATGGGGCTAGGCAGGGCACTTTCGGCGATGTGGATGGTGATCGCTAGAGCGGTAAGCCAGGCGATGCGTTGATCGTCTCGAGTTGTTTGTATGCTTAACTTCATCTAGTGTGATTATGCAGCAGGGGAATTTCTTCACTACCTAGTATGGGGGAATCATAATAAGAGTCAATCCAATTTAGATCGTGCAAGGGGGTGCGAGATGAGAAGAATCGATGACGACATCTGGGTGGTCGAACGGCCATTCAAACTATTCGGGGCAGAATTCGGTAACCGCATGACGGTGATTCGTATGGCAGACGGCAAGTTGCTGCTGCATTCGCCAGTCATTCTGGACCCACAACTTAGGGCGGAGGTCGAAGCCCTGGGGCAGGTCGCTTATCTGTTAACGCCCAATGCCTTTCATGGCCTTCATGTTGGCCAGTGGTCGGCGACCTTTCCACATGCTCAGATTTTCGAGGCGCGTGATGATCGTACATCCTCGAGCTTTTTGCCTGCGTTAGAGTTGAAATCAGTCAAAGGCATGAGCAAGCTCAACGAAGTGGTCTGTTATCACCCCGCCAGCCGCACGCTGATTCTGACCGATCTCTGTTTTAATATCGGTGAGGGTGTGTCGGCTTGGACTCAGTTTTTTTTCAGTTTGAATGGCGCCTATAACCGTTTTGGTCCTTCACGCATGATGCGTGGCATGATCGATGACCAGCAGCGCTTGCGCGAATCGATTACTGACATACTGTCATGGCCGTTCGAACGGGTGATTGTTTCGCATGGTGAGGTGATTGAACACAATGGCCAAAAGGCCTTGCGCGATGCCTTTGATTTTCTTGAAGGGAGTAAACCACACTGTAGCCATTCGGCCACGTCTTTTTCGTTGCGATGTGGCTAGCCCGATACGGCTGAATCAAACTAAAAATTTACCGCATCAAAGCGGTTGTTGCGACCAATGATTTGCACGGTGACGCCATTGGGCAGGCATGCGGCCAGCTCGCCGTCTTTATCAAGCCAGCCGGTCAATACGCATTGCTTGCCTTGGCAGGGGCTGTCGATGAAACGTACTTGACGGTGTTTGATTTCAATAATGCTGTTGCCTAAGGCACCTTCGATTTCCAGACGTTTGTTTTGATCCAGCGGCAGGCTTAGATCGCCGCTGCTGGCGCTGCGTATTTGCACCACTTCGCCTTGTGAACTATTACCCCAGAACGTGACATAGAGATAGGGTAGAAACAACAGTGCCAGGGCGATGACAATTTTGTCGCCGAGGGTCATGGCACGATAATGGTTTTAGGCGGGGTTTCGGTTTCAAAGCGAATGCGTTGGCTCATCGCCTCGGTCATGTAAACCGTGCCTTCATGGTCGATCAGCATCGCTTCTGTAATGTCCATGGCGCGGGCGGTTTCGCGCCAGTGTTTAGCGCCGGCAATAAACACGGCTGTGGCGGCGGCATCGGCGCGGGTGGCGTCTTGATGAATGATGGTGACCGAACTTGCGCCGCGGGCTGGGCGACCGCTGCGTGGGTCAATAATGTGATGAAAACGTTGTCCCCGGTATTCGAAATAGCGTTCGTAATCGCCCGAGGTGAAGACGCTTTCATCTTGACCGGTTTCGAGTGAAGCGAGCACACCCGGTTGGCGTGGATGACGGATACCGATACGCCAGGCGCGCTTGCCTTTGTTGCCTATAGCACGAAGATCGCCACCGGCATTGACGATGGCGTTATTGATACCCATCTTGCGCAGTTCGGCGATGGCTTGATCGACGGCATAACCCTTGGCGTAGCCACCGGCATCAATCAATACCTCGGTATTATTGCTGCTCAGTTGATCGGCATCTAATTTCAGATCACTCATTGTTGGTGCAGCTACAACCAGCGCGGCAATGTCGCTTTCGGCGGGCGGGGCGGCATCGGGTCGTTCGTCGCTGTGAAATCCCCACAGGGCAATCAGCTTGCCAGCGGCGGGATTGAACAGGTTGTTGCTTTGTCGGGCCAATTCGATGCCGTTCTGGATAAGCGTTTGTTGTTCGGCGTTGAGTGTAACCGTGTTGCCAGTCTCCAGCTGCTCATTGATGTAGGTGAGTTTGCTAGGCTGCCATGCATGCCAGTCGTGGTGGATGGCTTCCATTTTATGGGTAACTGCAGTGATGGCTTTGGCCGCCTTTTCTTCGTCAACACCGTAAAGGGAGATGTCTACCAGGGTGCCGAGGGCCAGCACTTGTTGCTGATAGACCTGGGGGCGTTGTTCGCAGCCAGGCAACAGGAAACACCAGATGATGAAAAGAATGAAACCCGGGAAACGCATTGGGTGCTTGCCCCGGGTGTTGTTCTGTTTTGTTTGGGGTGCGGTTTTTGAAATCCCCCCTAGCCCCCCTTTAAAAAAGGGGGGAACGAAAGAGCTGGGTAGAAAGAGCATACTTCGGACGAGGCTAGAAACAGTTCCCCCCTTTGAAAAAGGGGGGCTAGGGGGGATTTCAGCCATGATGGTGCGCGATGCGCACCCTACGTTATGCGACCTCATGATTCTAGTTTGTTGGCAATGCAATCCATCAAGGCACCGCCAATGTCGAGCCCAAACTGAGCATCTAATTCACGAATGCAGGTGGGGCTGGTGACATTGATCTCGGTTAGATAATCACCGATCACATCCAGCCCAACGAAGAGCAGGCCTTTTTGTTTCAGGGTTGGGCCGACCTGTGCGCAGATCCAGTAGTCTCGTTCACTTAATGGAATGCCTTCACCTCGACCTCCGGCGGCCAGGTTGCCACGTGTTTCACCGCTGGCCGGAATGCGTGCCAGGGCGTAGGGCATAGGTTCGCCGTCAACCAGCAGAATGCGTTTGTCGCCGGCGCTGATTTCAGGAATGAAGCGCTGCGCCATGATGTATTGGTGGCCGTTCTGAGTCAGGGTCTCCAGCGCGACGCTGATGTTTGGGTCACCGTGTTTAAGACGAAAGATGGACATGCCGCCCATCCCTTCCAGCGGTTTGATGATGATGTCGCCATGCTCATCAAGAAAACCACGCAGCTGGTTCATGTCGCGGCTGACCAGGGTCGGTGGACAACATTGCGGAAACCAGGCAGTAAACAATTTTTCATTGGCATCACGCAGGGTTTGGGGTTTGTTCACGACCACCACGCCGGCAGCTTCGGCCAGCTCGAGCAGGTAGGTGGTGTGGATGTATTGCATGTCCAGCGGTGGATCTTTGCGCATCAGGATCACATCCAGCTCGGTCGCTGGCATGTGTTGTCTCTCGCCCAGGCTGAACCAGTCGTGCATGTCATCACGCACGGTTAGGGTTTGCGTCTGAATCAATAGTTTGCCGTCGCGCACCGACAGATCATGCTGTTGCATGTAATAGAGTTGCCAGCCGCGTTTTTGTGCCGCCAGCAACATCGCCAGAGTGCTGTCTTTTTTCGGGTTGATGGCCTCGATGGGGTCCATCACCACGCCGAGTTTTACACTCATAATTAGTTCTTACTTGAGGCAGCGATTTCACGCGCCGCGGCCAGCAGGGCCAGGCGGGCGATAACCCCATAGGCATAAAAGCGATTTGGGTTGGCGTCGGGTGATTTATTCAGGTCCGGCGTGTTGCAGGGTTCGACAAAGGCGAGTGGTTCAAAATGCATGCCGGGGGCGTTGAGGTTTTCATTAGGGCCGCGACCGGTGTGAACGCGGTAAAAGCCGCCAACGACATAGTGATCCATCATGTAGACCACTGGTTCGGCCACCGCTTGTTCACTGCCCCAGGTCTCAAATGAATAAACCCCTTCTTGAATGATCACGCGGGTTACGGACTGGCCGCCTTTCGAGGCCGCCATCTTGGTGCGCTGTTTGCGGTTGAGCTCCATCACATCTTCCACCGACTGCACCATCATGATGCCCATGCCATACGTGCCGGCATCGGCCTTAACGACGACAAAGGGTTTGTCGGTTAGGCCGTATTGATCGTATTTTTCCTGGATCTCTTGCAATAGCCTGCCCACATGCTTGGCCAGGCAGCCGGCGCCTTCCTGTTTCATAAAATCGATCTTGCCGCATTGTCTGAACTTGGGGTTGATCAGCCAGGGGTCGATTTCAGCCATGGCGGCGAATTCATCCACCACCGCATTATATTCACCAAAATGATCCGATTTAAGGCGCTTGGCCCAGCCCAGTTCCAGCGGAGGCAGGATGGGTTGATCGATATCCTTAAGGATTTCTGGAATGCCGGCTGAGAGATCATTGTTGAGCAGCACCATGCAAGGGTCGAAGTCTTGCAGATAAACGCGTTCTTCATCGCGCTGGATTGATTCCAGCAACACGCTCCTGCCTGAGGGCAGGTCGATTGTCATCTTATCTTCCAGGTCAGGCAGCAGCGAACCGATGCGCACTGCATAACCGGCGTTGGAAATCATGTCGCGCAGGGTGGCCACGTTTTCCAGATAAAACATGTTGCGGGTGTGATTCTCAGGGATCAGCAGGATGTTGCAGGCCTTGGGCATTTCACGTTCGAGGGTGGATTGGATCGCTTGGATACACAGCGGCATGAAGGCCGGGTTGAGATTGTTGAAGCCGGCGGGAAACAGGTTGGTATCCACCGGGGCAAGTTTGAAACCGGAATTGCGCAGGTCCACTGAGGCGTAGAAGGGTGCCGGGGTCTTGAGCCACTGCTGGCGGAACCAAGCCTCGATTTCAGCCTGATGGTCGAGAAAGTGGCTCTCGATTTCCATCAGCGGGCCTTTCAGCGAAGTGGTCAGGTGGGGGACCGCGTGTAGGTGTTCAATGCTCATGGTGTGTTTACCTTTTTGAGATCAACGCATTTTAACGTAAATAGCGGGTCTGGAGAAATTCACGGATGTTTGTCCATCCTGCTGGAATTTAAGCACTTTGATCCAGTATTGCTGGAAACGTTTATTAATTTTGCGCCCAGTTGGTACGAAAATTTTGGCCGAGACGGTTATACAGTTTGATTTAGGTTTTATCCGTAGGTGTGCGTGAATACATTCTTCAATGTCCGCCTGAGTTAGGCGTGTAAATAGCATGTTTAATTTAGATCTCCCCACAACTGCTGAATGGTGCTGATAGCTGCAAGGCCCGCCGTTTCGGTGCGTAGGATACGCGGCCCCAGACGCATGCCGGTAAATCCATGCTTAATTACTGTATTAATTTCGGCATCAGTTAACCCACCTTCAGGACCAATCAGCAATGCGACATTTTTTTCTGGTTTTGTCAGAGTAGCCAGAGAGTTTACCGCAGTTGGGTCAAGCGCTAGCTTGAGTGAGGCATCGACTCGTTGTTGCCATTCTTGCAATGTCAGTACTTCATGTAATTTGGGGATCTGATTACGGCCGCACTGTTCACAGGCGCTGATGATCACGCTTTCCCAATGACGCAGGCGCTTTCCCATGCGTCCCTGATTTAGCTTCACGCCGCAGCGTTCGCTGAACAGCGGCACGATTTCGCTTACACCCAGCTCCACGGCCTTTTGAATGGTGTAGTCCATCTTTTCGCCACGCGAAATGCACTGGCCCAGAATGATCGGCAAGGGCGATTCACAATCGTTGTTGATGAAGTTGCCGACATTTGCGCTGGCGCGTTTTTTTTGCACTTCAGTCAGTTCGGCTTCATATTCACCGCCATTGCCATTAAACAGGGTTAGCATATCGCCTTGTTTCAGGCGTAATACACGCACGGCATGATTAAAGGCATTTTCGTCAAGCTCAATCGTGTTGCCGCTATTGAGTGCGGTGGGAGTATAGATTCTTGGAATGCGCATCAATTTTCTTTCGTGGCAATCTCAATGCCTTCGCTAGCAATCGTCGCCAGTGTGTCGATTTGTTCAGGGGTGATGACATAGGGCGGCATGAAATAAATGACATTGCCGAGCGGCCGCAGCAGTGCACCTTGTTCAAGTGCGTGTTGATAGACCTTGAGGCCGCGCCGCTCTTGCCAGGGATAGGGGGTTTTGTTGGCCTTGTCCTTGACCATTTCGATGGCCAGAATCATGCCTTGTTGGCGTACTTCAGCTACATGTGGATGATCTTGTAAATGTGCCACAGCAATGCCCATGTGTGTTGATAGTTTTTTGTTATTTTCAATGACATCATCCTGGCGGAATATATCCAGCGTTGCCAGCGCCGCGGCACAACCAAGTGGGTTGCCGGTATAGCTGTGTGAATGCAGAAAGGCGGTCATGTTTTCGTAGTCATCGTAAAAGGCCTGATAGATGCGGTCATGCGTAAGCACACAAGCCAGTGGCAGATAACCGCCGGTCAGACCTTTCGACAGACAAATAAAGTCGGGTGTGATGTCGGCCTGCTCGCAGGCAAACAGGGTGCCTGTGCGGCCAAAACCCACGGCGATTTCATCGGCAATCAGATGTACGCCATGTTTGTCACAGGCCTTGCGCAATAGTTTTAGATAGACCGGGTGATACATGCGCATGTTGCCGGCGCATTGCACCAGCGGTTCGACAATCACGGCGCAAGTTTCATGGGCATGTTGTTCAAGTGCCGCTTCCATATGTTTGAACATGCGTGTGCTGTAATCGATTTTGGTCTCGCCTGTTTCGCGAAAATAATTGTCAGGCGAGGGCACGGTGATAACCTCCATCAACAACGGCGCATAGGTCTCTTTATAAAGTGAGACATCTCCAACCGCCAGCGCGCCCAAGGTTTCGCCGTGGTAGCTGTTGGCTAATGTAATGAACTTGGTCTTCTGATGTTGGCCCTTGTTGCGCCAGTAATGAAAGCTCATCTTCAGGGTGGCTTCAATCGCTGAAGAGCCGTTGTCGGCATAAAAACAACGGTTCAAGCCCTTAGGGGTAATTTCGACAAGACGCTCTGACAGCTCAACTACCGGTTCATGGCTGAAGCCGGCCAGAATCACATGTTCAAGTGAATCGAGTTGTTGTTTGATACGGTCGTTGATGCGCGGATTGCAATGGCCAAATAGATTGACCCACCATGAGCTGATGGCGTCGAGGTAGCGCTTGCCGTTGAAATCCTCAAGCCACACACTTTCACCTCTTTTGATTGGAACCAGAGGCAGCCACTCATGGTCTTTCATCTGGGTGCAAGGATGCCAGAGATTGGCTAGGTCGCGCTGGATAAGGTCGGTGTTGTTATGCATAGTCTGATCATTTTTAACCAAAATCTAAGTATATGTGAAGCAGGATAGCCCTGAAAGTGAATAACCGTCGTCTATGATTGAAGAGTGTGACGCTATTTAGAGTAGAATTGCTATAACGAGTTTTGACCAGGGGATGGGTTGCATGCAGTTTTATTTTTGGGTGCGCTGCATAACCATTTTTCTATGCGGCATTTTGCTGGTGGCCTGTGGTGGCGGTGGGGATCAAACGAACCAAGCACCAGTGGCCGCTTTCACAGCCAGTGTGTTGAGCACTGGCGCAGGGGCGATGCGTTTTAATGGTTCGGCCTCAGTTGATTCAGATGGTGAGGTGGTCGACTATGCCTGGGATTTCGGCGATGGCCAGACTGGCCAGGGGCAGGTAATTGATCATAGCTATGCTGCTTTGGGCACCTATTCCGTCACACTCGTGGTGAGAGATAATGGCGGCGCCACCGCGGCCAGAAGTCAGAATGTGGATGTGAGTTCCTCTGAAACCTTGTCTGGCAGAATTACGGTTGCTGCTGGAATGATGGTGGATTCCGATACCAATACGTCCGTAGCCAGCTACAGCGGCAACGATACGCCTGATACAGCACAAACGATCGCCAACCCAGTGTTGCTGGGTGGCTATGCAAATCTAGCCTTAACCGGTCCACCTGGACCTTCATTTGATGTGGGCGACGAGTCCGATTTTTTTCGCGTGGATCTGGCTGAGGGGCAGACCATCACGCTCAATATTGCCGACCACATTAACGGTGATTTGGATCTCTATCTTTACGCAGATGATGGCAGTATCGACTTACTCAATCCGGATGATGCTTCGGTGGGTCTAGGGCAGACCGAGATTTTGAGTGTTAGTAGCGCCGGCAGTTATCTTATCGAGGTGTTTGTCTTCAGTGGATATTCAAATTACAACCTGGTCGTGGGGCAAGATATTATCCCCGCCGGGCGTGAAAGCCTGCGTCTGAGTCATGATTTCGTACCGGGCGAGCTGATCGTGCAGATGAACGAAGCGGGCCTGGCGCGCAGTGTTAAATCAGACGCCATGACAGCCTTGGGTTTATCCGCCAAGGCCGGTGAGCCAGCGCGGCCGATGTTGTTGAAGCTGGGGGATACAGCGCAGCAGAGACAAGCAGCTTTGCGTGCCCTGGGAGAAACAAACTCGCCGCGGCGACGCTATCAGGCGCAGGATCAAACACAGCAATTGAAGCTGGAAACCCTACAGGCGGTCAAACTTTTGCGCCAGCGCAAGGATCTTCTTTATGCCGAGCCCAACTACATACTAAAAGCATTCAAGGCACCTCTGGACGCTGAATATGGCAAGCAATGGCACTATCGCACCATTAACCTACCGAGTGCTTGGGATGTCACTACCGGCAGTTCAACGGTGAAGGTAGCGATAGTGGATACCGGTGTGTTGTTGAATCATCCCGATTTAATCGGGCAATTCAGCAGCGATGGTGGCTACGATTTTATCCTTGATGACCAGAGTTCAGATGATGGTGAACCCGGCATCGATTCCAATGCAGATGATCCTGGTGATTCGAGTTTTGGTGATAGCTCTTTTCACGGCACCCATGTGGCGGGCACAGTGGCCGCCAGGACAGATTTTGTCACGGCTAGCTCTGGTGTGGCGGGTGTCGCGCCCGGTGTTAAGATTATGCCTCTTCGCGTGCTGGGAGCTTTTGGTGGCACCCAGTATGACATTAATCAGGCACTGCTCTATGCCGCTGGACTGCCCAACGATTCCGGCACCGTTCCCGCACAGAAAGCGGATGTGATCAACATGAGCCTGGGCGGTGCTGGATTTTCTCAGAGCTCTCAAAATGTTATCAATCAGGTGCGTGCCGCAGGCAGCATTGTAGTGGCCGCCGCGGGCAATGAAGCCAGCGGTGTGCCCTCATATCCAGCCAGTTATAACGGCGTGATCTCGGTGAGTGCCGTGGATCTGAATAACAACTTGGCACCTTACTCCAATTTTGGCAGCGGCATTGATGTGGCTGCACCGGGTGGCAACACCGGTCGCGATGATAATGGCGATGGTAATCCCGATGGGGTATTGAGCACGGCGGGCGATGATTCCGGCGTTGGCATCGTCAACAACTATAAATTATTTCAAGGTACCTCAATGGCTAGTCCGCACGTAGCTGGCGTGTTTGCCCTGATGAAATCCGTGTATGGCGATTTAACGCCAGCCCAAGTGGACAGTTTGCTGAGTGCGGGCGACCTAAGTCGTGATCTTGGCGTGAGCGGACGTGATGATAGTTTTGGACATGGTTTGATTGATGCGGCCAAAGCAGTGGCCGCGGCGCGAATTCTGGCAGGCAGTGGTGGTGCGCTGCCGCCTCGCCTGAATGTTGTGCCAGAAGCCTTAAACCTGGGATTCCTTGGCACCTCGGCACAGTTGGTTTTGAGCAATGGCGGCGCCGGCAATCTTACGATTAGCAGTGTTACCTCTGACAAGGCCTGGATGACGGTGACAGAGGAAGCGGTAGATGCGGTGAGCAAGCTGGGCACATATCGTTTGACCGCTGACCGCGCCAGCCTGGCCGTAGGCACACACCAGGCCGTGCTCACAATCGTTTCCTCGATCAACGCCGTGACCGTGCCCGCCATTCTCCAGGTGACCGATGGTAGCGTGTCTGATGATGCCGGCTACCAGTTTGTCCTGTTGATCGACAGTGATACCAATGAAGTGATTGATGAACAATCCGGGGCCTTCGTCAACGGTGAGATGGTGTTTGCATTTACTAATGTGTCATTTTCGAATGGCAGGCGCTACAACATTTTCAGTGGTAGTGACATGAATAATGATGATCTAATTTGTGATGCAGGTGAATCCTGTGGCGCCTATTTAGCGCTGGACTCGCCGGTGGAAATTACTGAGGACAGTGATCTTATGGGGCTGAATTTTCTGACAGGCTTTGATGTGCCGCTTTCTCTCCTGTCGCGGCCGCTAGGCTCGTCCAAATCCAAGCAATCACGGTGATGCGATGAAAAGTTACTTGAAACAGCTGTTGATACTGTTGGGATTGGTCTTTATCGCCGCCTGCCAGCCTGGAGTTAAAGGTATGGCAAAGCCACTTACTGCAACACTTCTATATCAGGGCCAGCAATGCGGTCGTCAGGAGCCATCGGCCGCGGTTAGCAGAGTTGCCGATGAACAGGCACTGGCGGCCTTGGCAAAACGTGTCGGCAAAACATTTTCATTTGCCGATGAAGTGGATTTTGAACAGCAGTTGTTGCTATTGGTGGAAATGGGCATCAAGCCCACCACGGGTTATCGTCTGCTGTTGTCAGATCCTATCGTTGCTGTGAATCAGGCAAACGCGGTGCTGAGACTGGATTGGCGTCAGCCGCCTTCCGATGTCATGCTGGCACAGATGCTCACTAGTCCCTGTCTTCTGCTCTCTCTTCCACTGGCTGACTACACTGAGGTTGATGTGGTCGATGCTGAGGGCAAGCACAGGCTTGTACTTGATTTATAATTTTAATCTGTAAAATAACACGGACTTGATCTGGCAGCAGACTGTGTTAGATCGAGACTGACTGGTTTCGACAACGGGCAATAGTTTTCGCCATCCAGCGGGTACGTGTGCCCAGACTTAGTCAGAGACTCCCTGATGAGATGCCAGGCGCTGCTGGATATAGTCACGAATGACGCTCAACTGGGTTTCAGAAAAACACGACTTAAACGGGCCTCGATGCCCCCTTGGCTCCGGGCAATCATTGCCATCAGTCGCTCCAGGCAACTCATCAGAATTTATTAACACCACGCCTGCAATAGTCCCTAGAAACGATAAGTCGCTCGGGTCATTAAACGGGTCGCTTTCAAAGGCATATATCAACGCAGGTAAATATTGCGCTTGCTGCAGGTAGTCTACGTGTTGGTTTCTTAATTCCCACCAACCCTCGGAACGGTCAGCCTCTTTGCCGGAAAATGCAGGCGCAAAGCCAATCACACTATTAAATTCTACCTCGCCGCGCCGCGCCACCAGCAGAGATGCCCAGGCTCCGGCTGAATGCCCAGCCAAGAAGATTCGATTACCTGGAACGCCATGTTCAATAAACTGCTTGACCAAGATTTCCAGAGACTTTGCCCGTTTTAACACCTTGGGTTCGCCCATACGTAACGCGCCGTTGTAACCGCCAAAACGCCAGGGCGAACAAAAGCCATAAACAACGACCTCAAGTCCATTAATGACATCGCCGCTCAAACGCTTTATCACACTGGGAGTCGTCCAGCTATTCGGATAACAATAGTCCTTCTTGTTCTCAGCTTGGGAGCCATGGTTATAGATGATAAGAATTTTATTTTCAGGATGAAGCAGGGAAAAAGGCGTATGGCTGTCTGTTATATTTGCAGGCACATATTGGCTATAACTAGCACACCCGCTCATGCAAACGGAAAGTAGCATTAACAGGCGCTGAAGAAAATTTTGTCGCGACATGATCAGGTAAGGCCGACAGGTAGCTCATGCAAATGATAGACACCATTCTACATCGTGGTGGAATTAACGTGCCGGTATTATGGAACATCAGTTAAGGCCGGCGAGTATTTTCGGGACAGACCACGAATACTGTGAACTATCAGGCCTGTCGACGCAACTGGAAGGGCAGGTCGGACTCGCTAATGTCTGATTGAATTTTTACATGCCGAGGGCGAGACTAAGTCTCGCCTTTTTTCTGGCTGCATATCGCTTGCTAATGAGCTAGTTTGTTAAGAAGGCCGCACAACTATTTTTGAAGAGGGTTTATGTCATCGAGTTGGCAACATTTCGAGCATGAAGCGGATATCGGCGTGCGCGGCATTGCCGATAGCCTCGAAGCTGCTTTCGAACAGGCGGCATTGGCCATGACAGCGGTAATTGCCGACCTGGAAACTATCAATGCGGAAGAGCTTGTCACAGTCGAATGTCAGGCGCCGGATAAAGAGCTGTTGCTGGTGGACTGGCTCAATGCCCTGATCTATGAGATGGCCGTGCGCAAGATGTTGTTTTCGCGTTTTACGGTGAAGATAGACAATGAGGTGCTTCGAGCTAAGGCCTGGGGCGAACGAGTAGATGTAAAAAGACATCAGCCCACGGTCGAGATCAAGGGTGCAACCTATACTGAGTTAAAGGTGGCACAGCAAAGCGGGCACTGGTTGGCCCAGTGCATTATTGATGTGTAGGGTGTGCATCGCGCAGCATTGATTTGTTGTATTAATGCTTTTTGGTACGCGATGCACACCCTTCGCATCTTATTCGGTTCAGGAGATATGCATGGACATCTCACAATTGATCAAGCTTAGCGATTACAGCTGGGAGATTCCCACCCAAGGCGAGATGCGTGCGCCTGCAATTATCTTTGCCGATCAGCAGCTGATTGAGGCCATGGATGAGAAGGTCTATCAGCAGGCCACGAATGTGGCGACCCTGCCGGGCATTGTGCAGGCCTCTTATGCCATGCCGGATGCCCATTGGGGCTATGGCTTTCCGATCGGTGGAGTGGCGGCCTTTGATCCGGATGAAGGTGGGGTGGTCTCGGCCGGGGGAGTCGGTTTTGATATCTCCTGCGGGGTGAGCACCCTGCTGACTGGTTTGAGAAAGCAGGACGTGATGGGCGAGCAGAAGGCCTTGGCCGACATGCTGTTCTATCAGATTCCGGCAGGGGTCGGCAGCACCGGCACTGTTCATCTCAACGATCAACAAATGGACAAGATGCTCAAGGGCGGTGCCCAGTGGGCGGTGCAGCAGGGTTTTGGCATTGAGGCCGACCTGGAACGGATTGAGGAGCATGGCTGCATGGCTGGCGCCGAGCCAAGTCAGGTATCTGCCCATGCCAAGCGACGCCAGCGCGATGAAATGGGTACCCTTGGGTCGGGCAATCACTATCTTGAGGTGCAGTATGTCAGCCGGGTGTTTGATGAAAAAATCGCCGAGTTTTATCAGCTGCAAGCGGGCGATGTGGTGGTCAGCATCCACTGCGGTTCGCGTGGTCTGGGCCATCAGATCGGTACCGAGTTTTTGAAGAGTATGGTTATCGAGGCGAGTCATCACGGCATCAAACTGCCGGACCGGGAGTTGGCTTGTGCGCCGATCAATTCGGCAACCGGCCAGGCCTATCTTGGTGCCATGCGTGCCGGTATCAATTGTGCGTTGGCGAACAGGCAGATTCTGACCCACCTGACGCGTAAGGTGTTTGCCGAGATACTGCCGCAGGCCGACCTGCGTCTACTCTATGATGTATCACACAATACCTGCAAGCTGGAGACGCACGTGATCAATGGTCGCAAACGTAAACTATTTGTGCATCGTAAGGGCGCGACACGAGCCTTTGGACCAGGCAACTCTGCTATTCCGGAATCGTTGCGTCCGGTGGGACAACCGGTGATCATCGGTGGCTCGATGGGCACGTCTTCCTACATCCTCGCGGGTACCACCGAGAGCGAACAACTGGCCTTCAGTTCGGCATGTCATGGCGCTGGCCGGGCCATGAGTCGTCACGCTGCAAAAAAACGCTGGTTTGGCCGTAGAGTTATGGATGACTTGGCCGAGCGCGGCATCCTTATTCGTAGCCCCAGTCTTCGTGGTGTGGCGGAAGAGGCGCCAGGGGCATACAAAGATGTCTCGGCGGTTGTCGATGTCGCTGACCTCAGCGGCTTGGCGAAAAAGGTGGCGAGATTGGAACCGTTGGTGTGTGTGAAAGGATAAGTTGATCAACGTATCCCATTTTAAGCATCAATGTGTGCGTGACCTGGCTTGGGTAATGGCCAGCCCTTCCTTACTGGCGCAGAGTCAAACACCGTATGTTGGTGAAAAGGTATCTGATGAATGGTGTGGGAATATATATCAACAAAACCTCGATTGGTTGTCTCAGCTGGATAATGATCCCACCCCATTGCTGCAATGGCTTGAGCAAAAAGAATCGCCCTTGCTTGGCCTCTATTTTGAATCGCTGTTGGCCTTTTGGATAAAACATCTGCCCGATACAGAACTTTTGGCACAGAACCTGGTGGTGGGTCAGCCCGGTTTACAGATGGGTGAGTTTGATTTGCTGTTTAAAGATTGCACCTGCGATCAAATTATCCACTGGGAGATGGCGGTGAAGTTTTATCTGCGCTATGGAGCGACAGACTATCAATGGCTGGGCCCAAATCCGCGCGACAGTCTGCAGCGTAAACTGAACAAGGTATTTAACCAGCAGTTGCGGCTGTCAGAACATGCACAAGCACAGCAGCTTTTGCAGGCTCAATTCGGCCAGAATCAAGTTGTTTCACAGGCCTTTATCAAGGGCTATCTCTTTTATCCCTATGCGGGGGATTGGCAAACAAGCAAAGATATCCCTGCCGCTGTTTCACCACAGCATCTGAGAGGTTGGTGGTGTCGGCATGATGCATTGGCGGCGCGGCTGAACCAGAAGGATAGTGCAAGGTGTTGGCTGTTGCCGCCCCGGCTAGAGTGGCTGGCACCTGTTGTTGTGATGGGTAATCAGGAGTTAATGGATGATGATGCGCTGCTGAAACACCTGGTTACATATTTTGCTGAACATTATCAGGCACTAATGCTGGTGGAGCTTAAGAATGTTGCCGGCATGTGGCAGGAAATATCCAGAGGTTTCGTGGTGAATCAGCAATGGCCGCACTGAATTCAGTCTTTGCTTATCTTCTTTCTTCGGCTTGAACAACGGTGCTCATAGACTAAGATTGGTGAGGCGTTGGTTTCAATATAAATATTGTTCTAATTTTGCAAATGGGGGCATTTGATGAGGGTGATTCAAGGACAGGGTTCTGGGCTTAGCGAAGTTGATCAGGAGGACTATTCTGTTCTGATCATCGATGATGACCCAAATATCCGTCACTTTATCAGGGTGGTGCTCACAGATTCTGGTTATCAAGCTGATTGTGCGGTGAACGGTGTTCAGGCCATGACGATGCTTGCCAACAATTCACCTGATCTGATCTGTCTTGACCTCTACCTGCCAGACATTTCTGGTCTCGATCTCTTGCGACAGATTCGTGCTGATGCTGCTTTTAAGGACATTCCGATTGTCGTAATTACAGTGAGTAATGATCGGGATACCAAACTTGAATGCTTGAAGAGTGGCGCGAATGAATTCCTCCATAAACCATTGGATTATGCTGAGTTGAGTACACGTGTCTCGAATCTGCTGCGGGTGAAGCGATATGGCGATTTGTTAAAACAATATAACGCCACACTCGAAGCGCAGGTAAGATCTAAGACTGTGCAAGTTAGAAGGCACTGTATTGATACCGTGATGACGCTGACGCGTGCCGCCGAGTTTCGTGATGAGGATACGGGTTGCCATGTTGCTCGCATCAGTCACTATTCCAAAGAGCTGGCGCAGGCCTTGGGTATGAATGCTGATTATAGCGAGAATATATTTTATGCCAGTCCAATGCATGATATTGGCAAATTGGCGATTCCAGATCATATCCTGCTCAAGCGTGGCACGCTTTCAAAGGACGAATGGGTGGTGATGAGGACTCATACATCGATCGGCAAAGGAATATTGCACGGCCATGGCAGTCCTTACTTAGAAATGGGTGCTGAGATTGCCGAAAGTCACCATGAGTACTGGGATGGTTCAGGTTACCCTCATGGCTTGAAGGCGGAGGCAATCCCCTTGTCTGCAAGAATTGTAACCTTGTGTGATGTGTATGATGCGCTTCGCAGTAGACGTCCGTATAAGACTTTTTATACTCATGAAGAGGCTATGAATATGATCAGGTTAGGGGATACGCGCACTCGGCCAGGACACTTTGACCCGGATGTATTTAATACCTTTCTGGAAATCAATGACCGCTTTGCCGAAATCTATGACGAGTCCTTTCGTGAAGCGGATTTTGAGTTGGGTTATTCAAAGCTACACTGAGTTTAGCAGTCGCATCAGACAAGCGTTGCGTTGAGTTCTTTGGCGTAATTTTCCAGGGTGTTTAGCAGCTCTTGGTCTTGATCCTTGCGCTCAGGCGCTTGTCGTAGTTCTGCAATTTCTGCCAAATAGCTATTCAGATCGATGCGTGATTTTCGGAATGTCTGCCAACGTTGTTTCTCTTCTTCGGTTAGCGTCTCAGGCCAATTGCGGGCGCGCATGCGAAACAGCATCTCACTCAGACGGTTGTCGTTAAAGACTGGGCTATAGCCGGCCAGTTCTTCAGGCGGTAGGGTGTGAATATGGCGCATGCGTTCTTTGTCATCGTCATTAAAAAAAGGACCGCCGTAAAGCATTAGATCAGGGTCGGTACGTTTTTCAAACGCGGTTTCTGAGAAGACTTTCTGGATTTTTTTCGCCAGGCCCGGCTGGCTTTTTATGGTGTCGAGATTAGTGCGGCACACATTCATGTCGATGTTGTATTTCTTTGCCGCCTTCGCGTCCAGAGTCATGAAGGGGGCGATGATGGGGCACTTATTGACGTGTACTGTTTTTAGTGGAATACGGTCTACCCCTTCAGGCATTTCATCATTGGGGGTGAAAATGCGTTCGTGAATTTTGGCCGGGCTGAGAGCAATCAGATCTTTTGGATCGATGCTGAGGTCATAGACAATAATGCCATTCTTGTTGATAGGGTGCTGTGCCACCGGCACCACTACCGCCATGTTGCCTTTCTCAGCCGGGTACATGCCTGAGATGTGTAGTACCGGTTTTTGTTCACGTAGATTAAGCAGTTTGAACAGCTTGTTCTTGCTGCGATTGTCAAAAGCAAAGTCAAACAGCTTAGGTTGTTTCTCTTTGATTAATTTGGCTACTGCGATGGTGGCGTAAACATCTGACAAGGCATCATGTGCCGACTCATGGGCAATGCCGTTGGCCACGGTGAGATCTTCGAGGCGCACGCTTGGGCGGCCTTCGTCGTTGATTGGCCACTCGATGCCTTCCGGACGTAGGGTGCGGGTCATGCGTACTACGTCGAGCAGGTCCCAGCGTGAACAGCCGTTTTGCCACTCACGCGCATAGGCGTCAAACAGGTTGCGATATAAAACATGACGGGTGAACTCATCATCAAAGCGCAGGTTGTTATAACCCAGTACGCAGGTATTGGGCTGTGAGAATTCGCTATTGATGCGTTGAATGAACTCTGCTTCAGGCACGCCATCGGCCAGGGCTTTTTGCGGAGTGATGCCGGTAATCAGACACGAAGTGGGATTGGGCAGGAAATCATCGGCCGGTTTGCAATACATCATCAAAGGTTCACCGATGATGTTTAGCTCCGTGTCAGTGCGTACACCTGCAAATTGAGACAGGCGGTCGGTCATTGGGTTAAGGCCAAAGGCCTCATAGTCGTACCAGTAAAAGCTTTGAGTGCCCGTCTTATTCATGCGGTTTTTTTTAATTCTTGTGAATTGAAAACGCAATTTAGCATAGATGGTTGATTTGCTGTGAAATTGATCGGTAATCCCAGTATTTCTGTGTGCTGCGATGGTCATATATTGTAAAACCTTGTTCTGAGTTGTTTTTTTGTTGATGGCACTGGCTTATCCTTTGTTAAAAGCACCTAGCAAAGGGGGTTTGATATGGAAACCGTAGAAATTATTGCCTTGAGTATGGGGGTGGCCTGGGCCAGTGGCCTTAACCTATATGCCGCAATTTTTGTATTGGGTTGGCTCGGTATGACAGGCAACATTGTTTTGCCCGAGCAGTTGCAGGTCTGTAGCGATCCTATGGTGATGGGTGTTGCCGGCTTTATGTATTTTGTTGAATTTTTTGCCGATAAGACACCTGGCGTTGATACCGGCTGGGACGTGATTCATAGCTTTATTCGTATTCCCGCGGGCGCTATTTTGGCAGCAGGGGCAGTGGGTGAGCTGGGTCAGGGAGCAGAGCTAGCGGCCCTGTTGTTGGGGGGCACACTGACTGCGGCAACACATGCAACAAAGGCGGGGAGTCGTGTGTTGATCAACACCTCGCCAGAGCCGATAACCAACTGGACCGCGTCCTTGGGTGAGGATATCGCTGTGATCGCCGGTTTATGGACGGCGCTAAATTCGCCCGTCATATTTTTGGTGTTTATGGTGCTTGTTATCGTGCTAATGGCTTGGTTGCTGCCGAAGATATGGCGGGGCATTAAGGTTTTGTTTGGCAAAATTGCTGGTTTATTTACACGTAACAATGATCAAGATCAGGTTGAGTTACAGCAATCAGCATTGCCTGACCCTGGCGCTGACCGCAATAAGAAATAGTGGTGAAATAAACCGCCTTCGAGTTACCGCTGCTGCGCTAATCACAGCTATAAAGTGGCTCACCTGGAAATCGCTTTTTTGATCCACCTATAGGTTCAGATCAAGTATCTCTGTTAATGCCTGTCTCTCGAGCAAGTTCGCCTGCATCATCCTTGTAGTGTTTGAGGGGCGCCCAGAAATGCGTCTTAGCAGTTGCAATAACAACATTTGATAGAGAGTGGTTTGAGTCGTTGAAGAAACGCAGTATCATAAAATATCTTGGGCCGAACTACTTACTATGACAACGTTTTGTTAGCACTTACATCGTAATAATTTGAGTTCGGGCTTCGCTATTTATTTTCTAGTTGTGTGGCAGCAGTGGGTTAATCCCGTCTTTCTTGCGAAAGACGTTTTTAATCAGGAGAACGTTATGATTAAGCTTATCCTTGGCGATATCACCAAACTCAAAGTCGACGCCATCGTCAATGCCGCCAATGCTGAATTAGTACCGGGCGGCGGCGTGGATGGTGCTATCCGCCGAGCAGCCGGCCATGAGTTGAGCGAAGCTTGTGAGAGATTGGGTGGTTGCCCGACTGGTGAGGCCCGCTTGACGCTTGGATTTCACTTGCCAGCGAGGTACGTGATTCATACTGCCGGCCCTGTCTGGCAGGGGGGTGATCAAGGCGAGGCCGAGTTGCTGCGTCAGTGTTATCGCTCATGTTTCAAGCAGGCGATGGAAAAAGATATTGAAACCATAGCCTTTCCCTGTATCAGCACTGGCGTGTACGGGTTTCCGAAGCAAAAGGCTGCCGCTATTGCCATAAAAGAGATGCATTTTTTCGAAAACAGATTTAGTGAGATCATCGCCTGTTGCCATTCAGAAGAAGACCGGCGCATATATTTGCAGGTGCTTGGCAAATAGCAGGCTATAGCTTGAGCTCATCAGCACAGCGGGGTCTAGCTAAAAAAGTAGGTGAAAAGCGAAGTTACACTGCGTAAGCGTGGGGCTTGAGCTGATTTATAAACGAAGTTGCAAGTGCAATGGTTTTTTCAACAGCCTGCTGGGTTAATTATTGCGTAAGGCTCAGGTTTTCAGTAGTGGGGATGCGCAGTATAATCGCCGCCGGAATCAGTAGTAATAGTGCAACAAGGGCCTGAGTCGCGCCCGATTCAATCACTATCATGGAAATAGCCCCCGAACAGCAGAGAGTGGTCATGGCGATTATTTTGGCTCGTTTGGGCATGGAGCGGCTAACCTGCCACTGCTGGATCATAGGGCCAAAGATCCGGCTGGCCAGCAACCATTGATAGAAACGATCAGAGGATTTGGCAAAGCAGGCAGCCGCCATCAAGACAAAACAGGTGGTGGGCATGACCGGCAGAATGACGCCGAGGACGGCCAGCGCCAAAAAGAAGAAGCCGAGAATTGTTAGAAAAGGTTTCATTTGCTCTGCGTTTCACCCGGTTTCAGAAAGCTGATTTCTTAACAGCCCGATAAATATATATCGGTCGGTTTTGGCTGGGCTGTAGCCGAAATGAGTCGTCAGCCTGGGCGAAACAAGCGCTTAGTTCGGATGTTTTTGTGTGTCGGCTGGGATCAGGTCTTCACTGTTTGGCAAGCGCAGAATAATGAAAATTGGTATCAGCAGGATCGAGGCGACCAGCAGTTTAATCAGCAGCTGACTGATCAGATAGATGGAAATGGCGCCGCTGGCGACAATGGTGGTCAACGCCATCAGCTTGGCGCGTTTGGGCATGGAGCGGTTGGTTTGCCAGTTGTGCAGAATGGGGCCGAAGTGGCGGTTGCTTTTCAGCCAGCGATGAAAGCTCGGTGATGACTTGGCGAAACAGGCCGCGGCCAGCAACACAAATGGGGTTGTGGGTAGTACAGGCAGAAAAATCCCGGCACAGGCGAGTGCGATAAAACAGCAGCCGAGCAGAGTGAGCAGTGCTTTCATGTTGCCTATTGTACTCCTGGGCAGCGAGATGAAACAGCGGCTTACTGAGGCGGCAGTTTTTTGCCGGGATTCAGAATGTTGTTGGGATCGAACTGGCGCTTGATGCGTTGCATTAAGTCCAGGGTGACAGCATCGATCTCGCGGGCGACAAAATCGCGTTTTTCAAGCCCCACGCCATGTTCACCCGAAATGGTGCCGTTCAGTTTCAGCACTAGGCTGAAGACTTCGTCCAAACACTTCTCGGCGTTCTGCATTTGTTGTGGATCATCCGGGTCGATCAACAGGTTGACGTGGATGTTGCCATTGCCGGCGTGGCCAAAATTGACGATAGTTATGCCGAATTTCCCCGCCAAATCCTGCAGTCCGCTGATCAGGGTGGGTATTTCAGAAACCGGCACCACCACGTCTTCGTTGATCTTTTTCGGTGCGATGTTGCGCAGCGCCGGCGACAGTGCCTTGCGCGTCTCCCACAGTGCTTTCACCTCATCCTGGTTTCTGGCGACGGTGACATCGAGCAGTCCATCGTTGCGGGCGGCGGCGGCGACCTTGTCGGCGGCCTGGTCCAGCCCAGCCTCCAGACCATCCACCTCGATCATCAGCATGGCGCCGGCCCCTTGAGGCAGATTTGCTTTGGAATAGCTGCGGATCATCTCGATTGCCAGGCCATCGATAAACTCCAGCGCGCAAGGGGTAACCGGCTGGGCCATGATGGCCGAGACCGCCTTGGCAGCACTGTCGATATCACGATAGATAGCTTGTAGCGTGCGTTTGGCCTCTGGCAGCGGCAGCAGTTTTAGCGTCGCCTCAGTGATCACCGCCAGCGTGCCTTCGGAACCGATCAGCAAACGGGTGAGGTCATAACCGACCACGCCTTTGCTGGTGTAAACGCCAGTGCGGATTTCATTGCCCTCGCCAATGATGGCGCGCAGCCCCAGCACGTTGTCGCGGGTGGAGCCGTATTTCACCGTGCGTGGTCCGGCCGAGTTGTAAGCCAAATTTCCGCCGACGGTGCAAAATGCAGCGCTGGTGGGATCGGGCGACCAGAAGAAGCCATGTTCTTTGGCGGCGTCCTGCACCTGCTGGTTGGTAATGCCCGGTTCTACCACCATTATCCGGTTGGCCGGGTCCATCTTGATGATGCGTGTCATGCGTTCCAGTGATAACACAATGCCACCGTGGATGGGCACGGTGGCGCCGGTGGTGCCGGTGCCGCGGCCGCGGGCGATGAGCGGGATCTTCTCTTGGTTGCAGTGTTGGATCAGGCCTTGAATCTGGTCGTGATCAGTGGCCAGCACCACGGCATCGGGTAGGGCCTGGCGGCGGCTATTGTCATAACCGTAGGGCCAGCAGTCGGAAGGGTCGGTAAGTAAATTCTCCTTGCCGCAGATTTCACGCAGACGGGCAACAATGTTTGGGCTCAGGCTCACTTGTTGACCGTTTTGTATTCAAATAGTTTGACGATCTGTTTGACACCTTCCACCTGACGCACGGCGTTGGCGGCGATAGTTCCTTCTTCTTCGCTTACCAGTCCCATCAGGTAGACGATCTGGTTTTCAGTCACGACCTTGAATTGCATGCTGTTGATGTTCTTGGTGCCGAGCAGGACGGATTTTGCCTTGGTGGTGATCCAGGCGTCCTCGCGGCGTGATTTGAATTCGGACACAGGGGCGACAATGGTTTCGTTATAGATGCGCTTTACTTTGGCGACATGCTGGGCATGGCGCACGACCTTGTCGCGCATGGCCATGGTCGGTGTTTCGCCGCTCAACAACACTGCACCGTTATAACTGGTGACGTTAACGTGGATGTCCCGCTTAATACTCTCATCGGTATAGATCGCTTCCTTAATCTTAAGCACGATGTTGTTGTCATCGACGATGGCTTGGGTATCGCGCCGGTCTACCGCCATGGCGCCCGCGGCAGCGCCACCGGCGACGAGGGCCGGCGCAGCGCAACCGGAGAGTGTGACGATGCTAATCAATGAAACGATTAGCAGACTGAAAAGTTTACTCATCGTGCTTAATCCTTTTGTCCGAAGATTTGCTGATCGATTTGTTCACATAGACAATGGATCACAAGCAGGTGAACCTCCTGGATGCGAGCGGTGGAGTCTGCCGGCACGCGGATCTCGACATCTTCTTCGTTTAGATGATTGGGCATTTCGCCGCCATCACGGCCAGACAGTGCAACTACTAGCATGCCGCGTTCATGGGCGGCATCGATGGCGCTGACAATACTGGGTGAGCGGCCGCTGGTAGAAATGGCCAGCAGTACATCGCCGTCCTGGCCCAGGGCGCGTACCTGTTTGGCAAACACGTCTTCATAACGATAGTCGTTGGCGATGGAGGTCAGGGTTGAGCTGTCTGTGGTCAGCGCAATGGCTGGCAGACCCGGGCGCTCCATCTCAAAGCGGTTGAGCAGCTCAGAGGAAAAATGTTGCGCGTCGGCAGCAGAGCCGCCATTGCCACAGCTTAGGATCTTGTGTCCACTGAGCAGTTGCTGCACTAGCACGGCGGCAGCGTCGGCAATCACTGGCGCAAGGCTTTGGGCTGCTTCTAGCTTGGTGTTGGCGCTGTCTTGAAAAGTTTGTTGAATGCGTGAGATGGCATCCATGAGTTAATTCCTCGTTAGCATGCTTGCAGTGTGCTGCAGTTTAACAGCCCGTTAACCTCATATCACCTGAAACGCATCCTGGATCCAGTCGATGCTGGTGGTGTCTGCTTGTTGGCTCATGGATATGACATCAAACCTGGATGGATGTTGCGCCAGCCGGCTGTGTTGTTGCAGATAGTGCGAGGCGGTGGTGATCAGCTTTTGTTGTTTGCGCCGGTCAACGGTTTCTGCACCACTGCAAAAGCGAGCATTGCGGCGATAACGCACCTCAATAAAAACCAGGTATGCATCATGACGCATGATTAGGTCTATCTCGCCCTGGCGGCAGCGGTAATTACGTTCTATCAGTTGCAGGCCTTGTTGCTGCAGGTGCTCACAGGCTTGGTCTTCTGCCGTCTGACCGGCCTGTTGTTTGGCTGTTTTGCTCATAAGGGGGGTTGTGGTTGCAATGATTGAGTCTCTATTAGCTCGGGGCGTCCTGAACGAAAGCGGGCCCACATCAATTGGCGGTGGATGCGGTTGGCTTGGTCCAAATAGAGTTTGCCTGTTTCAGCGCTCAGGTGTGCCTGTTGGTTTTCACTCATCTGGCCGAGATGACTGATGAGGCGATAGGCATCGATGCCCATAGCATATAGGCGCTTGAAAGGAATGGCATTGCTGTGCCAGATGTTGGTAAACAATTGCCAGTTTGGTTGGTGACCTTCACCATCTGTAAAAACCCAAGGCATATCACTGAAGATGATGCCATCCATATCGCGATCAAGGGTGGGGTTCTGTTCGCCGCTGAAAATATGTGACGAGCTATAAACCGGGATGTCGGCGGCATAGTAAAATTTTAATTGGGGGCGGATCTGGCGCGCCTGGTTGGGAAAAGCGGCCAGGTAGATGAAATCAACATCCTGGCGCCGGCGCGGTTCGAATTTGATGTCCAGGCCGGTCAGTCGTTGTAGCTCTTGTTTGCGTTGGCGGCTTTCGTCGATATTCAGCAGCTGGATTACTGGGGCAGAAAAGTCATGCTTTGAAGCTTGGTAGCGCTGTGTTTCGATTGAGAAGCCGTCCAATTGTTGCCAGTGTTGTTGAAAGGTGCTGGCCATGCGGTCGCCCCATTCGCCTTCGGGGGCCAAAATCAGCGCTTTGCTGTAGCCATCGAGCCAAGCGCGTTCGGCCACTTGGCGGGCTTCATCTTCAGGCAATAGGCCGAACTGATAAAAGTTGTTGGCCACCATGCCAGGGTTGCTCCAGTAGTTCAGCGCCAGTGTAGGAACAGGGATCTGTTCCAGCGAGGCCAACGCTTCCACCAGTGGTTTGTGCAACGGGCCGACAATAAAATTGGCCCCTTCGCTGATGGCTTTCTGGTAAACCTCCAGGCCGATGATCACATCGTCAGTGGTGTCATAGATGCGGATTTCGGGAGAATAACTTATGCCGTCACGATTGTAGTAGGCGGCCAAGAAACCGTCTCGCACCGCTTTGGCCGGGGTGGCAAAGTTGCCACTCAGGGGTAGTAATAAGGCGATGTGGCGCGGGCGATCGAGTTGAATTTCCTGGAACAATAGCAGTTCGGTAATGAACTGGTCTGCCGCCGGGTGTGCGGGGTAGTTGCTCAGCCAAGTCTGTAGCTGTTGTTCCAGCTGGGCTTGATTGTTGAGGGATGTTTTATAAAGGAGGCTTAATTCGAGCCAGCCGCTTAACTCATCCGGTGGTGGATTGGTTCGCAGGGTTGCCAGGGCGGAGTCGCTCAGCTGGCTCAGCACTTGCCATATTTGATGATGATTACGGCGGATAGCAATAGGGTCAGTAAGACGCTTTTCAAGAACCATGCGTTCACGCACCGCTTCGACATGATTGCCTGTCATGGCATAGGCCTCGGCACGTAGGCTGTGCCAGTCAACAACAGCCTCATCAGGCACTGTCTCGGCGGGTTGACGCAGATGGTAAAGCGTCAGTTCGGGTTGCAGTTCAAGCAGGGCAAGGCGTGCATGGGCCAGGTGGTAACGCATCTGCTCATCTTGCGGTAATTGGGCGGGGTCGATCTGGTTGATAATGGTTCTGGCCCGTTCAATATGCTGACCACGGATTAGGATGGAAGCGGCAGCGAGAAAATATTTTTGTTGTTCCATGCCACTGCTTTGATTCGCCAGTGTCATGTAGCTCTGAGCGGCGATTATGTAATTGCCCCGAGCACTGGAGTCTTCGGCCTGATCTAAAAAGGTTTGGCTTGCGCTGGGTTGACCGATGGCGGCTTGGTCCGGGGTGGTGGCGCAGCCGCTGAGCAACGCGATGCTTGCTGCAAAGGCAAGGCTAGCCAGATGTTTTGTTTGTGATGCGAGTCGGTGCATATAAGATTATGAATATTTTGAACAAACTGTTGATGATTTGGTGCCGGAAAAAGGCTCTGGCAAGTATATCACGCCATGCTACTCTGTCGTCTCGCTACTACTGATCAGGTTGTTTTTCATGTCGAAATCCGGCTCGCTTTATCTTGTTGCCACCCC